>JAZQQM010000035.1:0-59176 GCA_045629045.1 Lachnospiraceae bacterium | reverse complement strand
GGATGGTCCTTGAAGGGATGTATATCTTTTATCTTTACTACCTCGGTTCCGTCTTTCATAACGGGTGCCCCTAAGAGTTCCTCAACGCTTTCAAAATGAATCTTTGGTCTATTATTAGCAGCCATGTGCAAGTACCTCCTTTGTTAATGTCATATAAGCGAATGCCGCTTTTCCTTTTGGATCATAATCATAAATGCTTTTTGCAACTGCACTTGTCTCAGCTGCTCGTACCGATAAAGGAATTTCAATCGGAAATACCGGTATGGATTTTCCATATACTTCATTTACCTCAGATACAATCTCCTTGGCATATGATGTCCTGCCATCCACCATAGTGAGCAGAATACCCTCTATTTCTAATTCCTTATTAAGTTGTCGCTTAACGGTATAAATTGTCTTAATAAGCTGCTGGAGACCTTTCACGGGCAAATACGCAGCCTGGCATGGTATAAGAACCGAATCTGCACAGGTGAGTGCATTCACTGTCAGCACTCCAAGTGATGGCATGCAGTCAATAATGATGTAATCATATTTATCCTTTATATCCTGTACATAAGCCTTCATAATGGATTCTCGGCAAAATGCTGTTGCAAGTGATACTTCTGCACTTGATAAAGAAATATTAGCCGGAATAATATCTACATTTTCTGAATGATGAATAATACCAAATCCTTCCGGTACATCCTCATCGTTTGCAGTCATAGTAAGAACCTCAAATAATGTTTCTTCCAGATGATCCGGCTCCTTATATCCCATGCATATTGTCAGAGACCCCTGTGGATCCGAATCAATAAGCAGTACCTTCTTGCCTTCCTCTGCCAAACCTAATCCTAAATTCATTGCTGTGGTGGTCTTACCTACGCCACCTTTCTGATTTGCAATTGCTATTATCTTAGACATAAATCTCTGCCCCTCCTGTAGTTTCTTGATCTGTACTCATCTTCGTCCTCGTCATCCACATTGATAGTGTGCTTGCAGTTTTCGATATATTCATCAAGCTTATCCAGATTAACGAGAATCTCGTTATCAATCTTTATTAATGCATCTGCATCCGAAGCAAATCGCATAAGCATATCCTCCGGAATACCCATCTGCTTTACAGCCTCACTCATCTGACAATACTTACCATCCATTGAATAAGTAAAATCGCCGGCATTCTTTAAGAACTTTTCAATCCGAACTCTGTTGATCAGCTTCTTTGTACCAATCCTGTATAATGCACCTGCAATCATTGCCTGATCCAAAAGTCTCTTTTCTTTCATTCCATAGATTTCTGCAAGTGCCTTTGGCGTATAAAACTTTGTAACCACGACATAATGAAAATGTGTCTTTCTTGCAGTTGCCATTTAATACCTCCCAACTCTGAAGGTTTCAAGATATTCCTCAAATACCTCTGTATTAATGAGCACCAGCTTTCCAACCTTATATACTGCTCCGGCTTCATCTGCCAGATTACGGAATGTATGTAATCCCATGCTGTACAGCTCGGCTCCTTCCTTCTGTGATACAAACTTCTTTGCCACTACCTTCATTTCTTTATAGAGATTTTCTCCCATGGAAGTTACTTCTTTCTTTTTAGGTGTCATTGTTTATCCTCCTGATTCTTATACTGTTCTCTAAGGTAGGCTTCCAAAATATCCCGCCTTACCAAAACAAGTTTTCCGCATTTATAGACTGCTCCAGATTTCCATGCGGCTATTACAAATTTCTTCTCGCCCATTCCGTAATATTTCTGGCCCATCTTATAAGTAATAAATTCATGCATCCCAAACTCAAGATCCTCTGTATCCAAAAGATGAGAGCACATCCAGATATTCCCTGTCATGACTTCTCCTTTCGTTCCTTCTCATACTGCTTTCTCTGCATATAAGCTGAATAGGTACAAGGCTTCTGATGGAACTGCTCCAGGTACTCATCAAAGATATCTCTGTTAATCAGAACTGTTCCATCGATCCGGTAAATCGCTCCCGCTTCATCAGCCATCTCAAGAAGTTTTCTGTGAGTAAGACTATATACAATCTCAGCATCCTTGTACTTCAGGAACTGTCTTCTGAGTTTTCCGGCTCGTTCTCTGACGCTATTCACTCGTTCAATAGTCATGTACTCCTCTGTTTCAAGCTGCATTCTGGTTCCTCCTTTTTCTTATTTGACAGAATCACATTGCCGGTTCATTAACGCAAAAAAAAGACCACTCCCTAAATTTCTTTAGAAAGTGGTCTAATGAACCAAAAATCATTATGCAATTGTGTTTGAACACTCAAAAACTTTTCTGATTATTTCCGGTTATATCGGTCCCATTTGTGGTCAATTTGTGGTCAAATCGATTTTCGAGCCCGCAAACCCGCATAAACACTGGGTTTCTTAGTTAAGACTCTTCATCGTCGGGAACGCAATTACATCCCTGATTGCAGGTGAATTGGTAAGGATCATTGTAAGTCTGTCGATGCCGTATCCGATACCGCCTGTAGGGGGCATACCGATTTCGAGGGCGTTAAGGAAGTCCTCATCGGTGTGGTTGGCTTCTTCGTCGCCGAGGTCTGCCAAAGCATCCTGAGCCTTGAAACGTTCACGCTGGTCGATGGGGTCGTTAAGCTCAGAGTAAGCATTACACATTTCCCAACCGTTGATGAAAAGCTCGAAACGCTCGACATAGCCTTCCTTGTCAGGCTTTTTCTTCGTTAAGGGGCTGATCTCAATCGGATGGTCCATAACGAAGGTTGGCTGGAGTAAGTGCTCCTCAACGAATGCCTCGAAGAAGAGATTCAAGATGTCACCCTTCTTGTGGTGATTTTCAAATTCAACTCCCTTTTCCTTAGCGATTGCCTTAGCTTCATCATCTGTGGCAATTGTATCAAAGTCAACGCCGCTGTATTTTTTTACGGCATCAATCATTGTAATTCTCTCAAAAGGCTTACCAAAATCAAGCTCTAAGTCGCCGTACATGAATGTTGTTGTTCCCAAAACTTCCTTGGCAACTGTTCTGAACATATCCTCGGTAAGGTCCATCATTCCGTAGTAATCTGTGTATGCCTGATAAAGCTCCATAAGTGTAAACTCAGGATTATGTCTTGTATCAAGACCTTCATTACGGAATACACGTCCGATTTCGTATACTCTCTCAAGTCCGCCTACGATTAATCTCTTAAGATATAATTCCAAAGATATACGTAAGTTCAAATCTTCATCAAGAGCATTAAAATGTGTCTGGAAAGGACGGGCTGCGGCACCGCCTGCATTGGAAACAAGCATAGGTGTTTCAACTTCCATGAAATCCTTTTCATCCAAGTATTTACGAATGGTAGATATAATCTTTGATCTTTTGATAAATGTATCCTTAACATCAGGATTCATGATAAGGTCTGTATATCTTTGTCTGTAACGGATATCAGTATTGGTGAGGCCGTGATACTTCTCCGGAAGAATCTGAAGGCTCTTGGTTAACAATGTAACCTCTTCGGCGTGAATCGAAATCTCGCCCATCTTTGTTCTGAATACGTTACCTACCACGCCAACGATATCACCCATATCCATCTTCTTGAAGTCTGCATAAGCTTCTTCACCAAGCGAATCACGTGATACATAAATCTGCACGTTGCCCTGCTTATCCTGAACATTACCAAAGGAAGCCTTGCCCATAACACGCTTAGACATAAGACGTCCGGCTAAGCTTACCTTAATAGGTGAAGCATCCATGATTTCGCGACGCTCATTGTAATCAGCATCAACGGCAGCCTTAGCTGCTTCTTCATCCATACCCTCTGTATTAACAGCGGCACGGTCCTTAAGAAGTTCCTCTTCATGAGCCAGGTAAAGCTTCTTAGCTTCTTCTGTATGATGTGTTTGGTTGTATTTAGTAATTACAAAGGGATCCTTACCGGATTCCTGTAATGCTGCAAGCTTCTCACGGCGTACCTTAAGAAGCTGATTGAGGTCCTGAACCTTCTCGCCTTGAGCCTGATTCTGACCATTCTTATTATTCTGATTCTCAGCCATATTTATCCCTAAATTACTTTCTAAAAAATTCTAATTCGGTCAGTTACACTATTTATCCGCCAAATTAGTTCGCTTTCTGAATTTCGATAACCTTATATTTAATAACACCTGCAGGAGTTTCTACTGAAACAGTGTCTTTAACTTTCTTACCAAGAAGTGCTCTTCCAACGGGTGATTCATTTGAAATCTTACCCTTTAATGAGTTAGCCTCTGTAGAACCTACTATCTTGTATTCAAGATCTTCTTTCATTTCGATGTCGCGAATCTTAACGCGACAACCGATGCTGACTGCTGTTGTATCGATTTCATCTTCATCAACAACTTCCGCGTTCTTAAGGATTTTTTCCAACTGCTCGATTCTTGCTTCGATGTCACGCTGCTCATCCATAGCTGCGTCATATTCAGCGTTCTCGGACAAGTCACCCTGCTCTCTTGCTTCCTTAATCTTCTGAGCAACTTCTCTACGTCTTACAACCTTGAGTTCATGAAGCTCATCCTCGTACTTTTTAAGTCCTTCATAGGTAATGATGTTTTTCTGTTCCTGCATGGTTTTAATCTCCTTACACAAAGATATAATTAATACTTAACCTTAAAAATCGGCACCATTCGTAGGTGCTGCGCACCTATTATATACGTTTATTCCCATATCGTCAAGGAATTCAGTATATGTACAAACTCGGCTCCGTATATGTTAACGATTATATCCTTCCCCGATATTATCAAGGAATTCAACCAGCCTGTCATACTCTGTAATAAGATTGACATCCCGTCGCATAGCCGCCGAATTCTTAAGGCCTGCCGTATACCAGCCTATATGCTTTCGCATTTCACGAACCGCCGTATATTCGCCCTTTAACTCCGTAAGCATATACGCATGCTCCTTCATAACCGACACCAATTCGTCTGTGGACGGACGGGGCATCTCAATACCATTCTCCAAATAGTAAGGTATCTCTTTGAATATCCATGGATTACCCTGTGCCGCTCTTCCTATCATGAAGCCATCAACACCTGTTTCTTCAAGCATCTTCCTGGCCGATGGTCCGTCTACTATATCACCGTTTCCGATTACCGGAATGGATACCGCTTCTTTTACCCTGGCAATTATCTCCCAGTCCGCCTGACCGGAATAATACTGCTGCCTTGTTCTTCCGTGAACCGCTATTGCTGCTGCCCCCGAATCTTCCGCAATCTTAGCTATCTCAACAGCGTTGACATGTTCATCGTCAAAGCCTTTACGAATTTTGACAGTTACGGGTTTGCTTATAGCCTTTGATGTCTTGGTTATAATCTCACGCACCAGTTTCGGATTTTTCATAAGAGCGGAGCCTTCGCCGTTATTAACAATCTTAGGCACCGGACATCCCATATTGATATCAAGAATATCAAAGTTTCTGTCTTCAATCTGATGTGCTATGGAGGCAATTATATCAGGATCCGAACCAAACAACTGTAAGGAAGCGGGGCGCTCCTTTTCATCTATGCTAAGCATCTGCTCGGTGTTTTTGTTCTTATATAATATGGCCTTGGCCGAAACCATTTCCATACACACCATTCCGGTTCCCATTCTTGCGCAAAGCAAACGAAATGGCAGGTCTGTAACTCCTGCCATTGGTGCCAAAATGCAATTATTATTTAGTTCTACATTTCCTATCCTGATTTTTTTCATATATCAAACGCAAACCTTCAAGGGTTAATTCTCTGTCATAAACATCAATAGTATCCGTCTCGGGACAAATAATACCGCCAAGTCCTCCGGTTGCAACAACTTTCATATCTTTGTAACCCGATTCTTCACGTACCTTATTGATAATGTACTCCGTCTGACCGATTTGTCCGTAAACAAGGCCTGCCTGCATTGAAGAAATAGTATCCTGAGCGAGAATAGAATTAGGTTTTGCAATCTCGACTTCCGGTAACTTCGCCGTATCTTCCCAAAGAGCCTGAGCTGACATCTTAATTCCCGGCGCGGTTATACCTGCTTCGAAATTACCGTCTGCGCTAACCAGATCATATGTGGTAGCTGTTCCAAAATCAATTACAAGAACAGGGCCGCCATACTTCTCATAAGCACCTACCGCATCAACAATTCTGTCTGCGCCGATTTCCTTAGGATTAGGAGTTGCAACCTTGATTCCCGTCTTAAGTCCCGGGCCTACAATTAAAGGCTCGCACTTAAGGTACTTAATAACGGCACTGTTAAGAGAATACATAACATTGGGAACTACAGACGCTATGATTACACCGTCTATATCTTTACGCTCAATTCCGTTATCCTTAAGCAGTGAATGAATACTTATTCCGTATTCATCCGAAGTTCTCGGCAGCTTACTCATCATACGGAACGTAGATTTGATATCTTTGCCGTCATAAACGCCGAATGTAATATTAGTATTGCCTACATCGATTACGAGTAACAATTATTCTTCCTCCAAAAGCGCCGCAACGTCCTCATTAAGGAACATAGCACGGTAATAAAGACTTAATGTTTCGAATAAATCCTGTCTTTTACGTCTTACTTCACCAACGAGAAGGCCTGAGCCAACCTCATCGTAAAGATAATCCTCGGGAGCGTACTCTGTTCTTAAACTGACAGCTCCGTCCTCTTCGAATTCGATAGTAAAAATCCCGCCGATTTCTTCAGTAAAAAGCACACATATTACATGAAGTTCATCCTTAATGGAATCGGGAATCTTGTTAAATTTCTCGTTAAAATAATATTTTTTGTCATATGCGTTTGCGCCGCATATTACTCTGTCATCTTTTTTCATATTCTGCAGGGACAAAAATATACGTCCGTCAATCCTTATAATGTTGCGGCCATAATAGCCTTTATGGTGTGCATTCTGTTTTCGGCCTCGTCGAATACTACAGACTGGGGACTCTGGAATACTTCGTCGGTAACTTCAAGCTCCGCCAAACCAAACTTCTCATAAACAGCACGTCCCACTTCTGTGTTAAGGTCGTGGAATGCAGGCAGACAGTGCATAAAGATTGCTTCCTTCTTGGCATTTGCCATAGCCTTGGCATTCACCTGATAAGGAAGAAGGGCTTCGATTCTTTCCTTCCAGATTTCATCAGGTTCACCCATTGAAACCCATACGTCGGTATAAACTACATCAGCGTCCTTCGTTCCTTCTTCAACAGACTCTGTCAAGGTAATTGTAGCGCCTGTTTCCTTGGCAACTTCAAGGCACTGGTCAACAAGGGCTTTCTCAGGAAAGTACTCCTTGGAAGTACATGCGGTAAAGTGCATACCCAGCTTGGCACATACAACCATAAGGGAATTACCCATATTGTAACGGGCATCACCCATATATGTTAATTTAACGCCCTTAACGCGTCCTAACTTCTCTCTTATCGTAAGTACATCCGCAAGCATCTGAGTAGGATGGAATTCATTGGTAAGTCCGTTCCATACAGGTACTCCGGAATATTTGGCAAGGTCTTCGACTATAGTCTGCTCAAAACCACGATACTCTATTCCGTCGAACATGCTTCCCAAAACCTTTGCCGTATCAACAATAGATTCCTTCTTGCCAATCTGTGAAGCCTTAGGGTCAAGATATGTTGTGCCCATACCAAGGTCATGAGCCGCTACTTCGAAGGAACATCTTGTACGTGTACTTGTCTTTTCGAATATAAGTGCAATATTCTTACCGTCATGCATATCGGTATGTCTTATACCCTTTTTCTTTTTATCCTTTAACTCGGCAGCCAAATCCACCAAATACAAAATCTCTTCAGGGGTAAAATCAAGCAGTTTTAAAAAACTTCTTCCTTTTAAATTAACCATATCTTTCTCCTTTACCAGAAAACGTGATCTCCCAATACGTAGCCTTCACGTCCGTTATTTCTTCTAAAGTGTGTGGCACCACCCACTGTGGTCTCACCGTTAAGTGCTGCTATTGCCGCCATTGTACATAAATCGGGAACTCCCGAAACATAAGCATTGGCAACTTTGCCGGACATAGCGGGAGTAAACTGACCGGATGCATAAATTACAGAATAAATCGTATTCGGATATGCCGGCGACTTAACTCTGTTCATAACAACAGCTCCGACCGCAACCATTCCCTCGTATGACTGGTTACCTGCCTCACAGTAAATAAGCGCTGCAAGAAGCCTCAATTCATCGGCATCTGCAGTTACCGCGCCTCTGTTCTTCTTACGTTCTGCCGCCTCTGCTTTTTCTCTTTCCTTTTTAGCCTCAGCTTCAGCCTCTGCCTTAAGCTGAGCTTCTATCTTTTCACGGGTACGTATCTTTTCCATTGTTTCACCTTCGTCTATATGTAAAAAGATATCAATGTACTCTGTATCTACGTATCCCAACTCACCTTCGTAGTCAATACTTACCCAATTATCATCGACTATTTCAACCAAATCGGAGTAATCGCCCTTGGCAAGAACAGCCATTACCTCAGCATCGGGATTTGGTTCTGTACGCACCCTTAAGGCTTCGGACTTAAGAGTAACCATCCATCGGCCTACATCCTCTGACATTGCAATAGCTTCGTCACCGAATGCCAAAAATTCATCCGAACACCATCCAATGAGGCTTCCCGACTGAATTTTGGTCCATCCGTCCTTTTGCTCAAGTATCGTACCGCCACAGTCTCTGTAAAGATATCCTACCTTTTCGGAATCTTCATTAGCCTCTGCACGCACATTAAGCGTATTGCTGACATTCGCCATAACAAGCTCTGTCATCATACGCTCCTTTTCATTGTTAAACCTTTCGGTAATATTCAGTTCTTCTTCCTGCGATTCTTCCTTAGGCGGTTCGCCTGCAGGAGAATCGAGATTGAGCGCTGCATCTACACCTGAGTTAGGAAAATCATAACCTGATTTCTCGTTAGCATAAGCATCTACGCTCTCAGCCATGGCAAGTAGCACACCCATTGCAACTACCACAGATGTTGCACACAGCTGATTTCTTAACTTGTTCATAGTATCTCCCATGACTTTCTTCGAAAGTCACTGCCGATATGTGAAATCACTTCGCAAGTTGCATGTCCAACTTACGTAAACCACCCACACATAGTACCAAAGTTATAGCGAACTGTCAAATTACAGTGATTTAGCCTTTTCTACACATGCCTCAACAGCATCCATAACAGCTGCTCTGAATCCCATATCCTCAAGAACCTGAACAGCCTCTATTGTTGTTCCGCCGGGTGAACATACCATATCTTTAAGAACTCCGGGGTGCTTGCCTGTATCAAGCATCAGTTTGGCCGAACCGTATGTGGAACTTGCAGCAAACTTATACGCTTTGTCTCTTGGTATACCGGCCTTAACGGCAGCATCGGCAAGAGCTTCTATGTACATGAATACATATGCCGGCGAACTTCCTGCAACAGCACAAAATGCATCCATTAAATCTTCTTTTATCACCTCCGCATCACCGAAGGACTTACATATCTTGGTGATTAAATCAAGATTTGATTTATCTACATTTGCATTGGCGGTAATGGCAGTGCAGCCTGCATTCACCATTGCAGGGGTGTTTGGCATCAAACGAACAATTTTTTGATCGCTTCCAAGCATTTCGGAAAGTTCTTTAAGTGTCTTACCGGCAGCTATGCTGACAATAAGTGCACCCTCCTTGGTAACACCCTTAATTCCGGGTATAACTTCCTTGAACATCTGGGGCTTAATAGCCAAAAATAAAATATCGACCGTATTTGCCACCTTTACGTTATCGGTAGTAGTCTCAATTCCAAATTCTTTTTTGACCTTGTCGCAGGTTTCCTGAGTTCTGGCAGAACCTATAATCTCTTCGGGAGAAGCAATCCCCTGTGAGATAATTCCGTTAATCATGGCCTTTGCCATATTTCCCAATCCAATAAATCCAATAACCATTTTTCCCTCCAAAATTCTTGTTTATCGTGCACGATACATTAACAACGCTGCTGCAATGGAAGCATTAAGCGATTCCAGCTTACCTTCCATTGGAATCTTAATATACATATCTGCCGAATCGGCAATTTCATCTGAAAGACCGTTACCTTCATTACCAATCAAAAAGGCACTCTTTCCTTCGTATTTAATCTCATCATAAAACTTATTTCCCCTAAGATGAGCAGCGTATACTTTTATGCCGGCCTTCTTAAGTTCGTTAATGGAAGATTTTAAATCGTCCGTATAATAAAAGGGGACTCTAAACAGGGAACCCATTGTGGAACGAATTGTCTTGGGATTAAAAATATCAACCGTTCCCTCGGACATAAGCACTCCAGATGCTCCGGCTCCTTCAGCCGTTCTTATCATAGTACCCAGATTTCCGGGATCCTGAATATCTTCAAGAACAAGCACATTACCGCCAAGTATATCTTTGAACTTATAGTCCATCATAGCTATAACTGCCAGTATTCCCTGTGGTGTCTGAGTATCCGAAGCTTTCTTAAAAACGTCCGTACTTACGGTCTCAACAAAAACACCTTCGCTTTTAAGTTTAACGAGTTTAAGGTAAGCATCCCCTAAATTAGTAGAAGGAGTCGCCTTTTGGCACTCCTCCATTTTCTTATATGTAATCTCGTCTACATATACTTCTTTTATTAAGTTTAATGGCGCCTCAAGAAACATCTTGACACCTTCGATAACGAAAAGTTTTTCCTTATTACGGGTGCGGGATTTGCTCTGCAGTTCCACAAGATGTTTAACTTTGGCGTTAGCTAAACTGGTAATCATTAATCTAAATATATTCCTTACTGTGACAGTTCCTTACTAATCTGGTACTGATATTCCGAAATCTGCTTTTCCATTGAAAGTGCTTCTTCAATGTCAAAATCGCAGAACTCACCGTGCATATATCCGACTACTCTGTTTGACTTACCTTCACAAAGTAAATCGGCAGCATATGCACCCATCATTGAGGCATAGAATCTGTCCTTACAGGTAGGTGAACCGCCACGCTGCATGTAACCTAAAATTGTAGCTCTTGTTTCGATACCGGTAGCAGCTTCGATACGACGGGCCATTGATGTTGAATGCCCGATTCCTTCAGCATTAATAATAATGTGATGAGTCTTACCTCGTTTACGGTTATTTATGATGTTATTAATAATAAGCTGCTCGTTATAATCGTACTTCTCGGGAATAAGAATATCCTCGGCTCCGTTGGCAACACCACACCAAAGCGCAATATATCCGGCATTACGTCCCATAACTTCGATAATTGAACAACGCTCATGTGAACTTGATGTATCACGTACCTTGTCTATAGCCTGCATTGCCGTATTAACAGCCGTATCAAATCCTATTGTGTAATCCGTACAGGAAATATCAAGGTCAATGGTTCCCGGAATTCCGATTGTATTAACTCCGTGACGGGCAAGTGCCTGGGCACCTCTGTAAGAACCGTCACCGCCTATTACCACGATTCCGTCTATTCCGTAGTTCTTACAAATCTCAGCAGCCTTAGCCTGAACTTCTTCTTCCTTAAACTCAGGACATCTTGCCGTACCAAGAATAGTACCGCCTCGCTGAATGGTGTCGGAAACGTCTTTCTTTTCCATGTCAATAATCTCTTCGTTAAGCAATCCGGCATAACCTTTTTTAATGCCCTTAACCTTAACTCCGTTGACAAGTCCTTTACGAACAACAGCTCTTATGGCTGCATTCATTCCCGGCGCATCTCCGCCTGAAGTCATTACTGCGATTGTTTTAATTTCTTTAGCCATAAACATCCCTCTTTTACTTAGAAAGTGACTATCTTACACGCGTTATTTTAATATTTTCTAATAAGATACGCAATATTTGATGTGTAAATTATTTGCCGATACGGGTTGTATCGTATGTCAATTTGACGTTTTCATCACCGTAAATCGTCTTAAGGTGGTTGCAAAGTTCCTCTGTGGCATCCACACAATAGGAAGGGGGAAGCTTTTTCATAGCTTTTTCCTGTTCTATATATACAACTACGCTGTCATTTCCGTCGGAAATCTCAAGATTCCTAAACAATCCCTCTTCGGCATTCCTGTAAACATCCATATTTGGGAACTTAATCCACAAATTTCGCGGCACTTCGTCAAAAGCTATAATTGATTCGGCAATCATCTTGGCATCCTTGTCCTCTTCTACCGAAACTCTGCCCCGTATGAACACCTTATTGTCTTCCGTTATTTTATTTTGGTTTTTCTCATAGTCTCTTGGGAATATGATAACTTCAACAACTCCCACCAAATCTTCCACCTGAAGAAAAGCCATAATCTTATCATTCTTGGTATATTTAATTTTCTTTTCGGTAATGATTCCGCCTATTATGGCAGTGGCATTATCTTTTACTATGGAGGTTCCCATTTCTTCATCAAGAACGAAATCGGCAGTTGTATTCGTGATACCTTTGTGCCAAAGTGCCTCAACTTCTTCAAGGGGATGACCGCTTACATAGGTACCGAGAACTTCCTTTTCGAAGGTAAGCATTATATCCTTTGTATATTCACCTACATCCGGAAGCTGTACATCATAGGCTTCCTTTTCGTCATCATCCACCAAATCAAACAAGCTCATCTGGCCGGCCATATTATTCTTCTTGTCATGAGAAATGTGGTCCATTATCTGCATGTATGTGCTCATGAACTGCTTACGGGTTCCGTTAAGAGAGTCAAAAGCTCCTGCCTTGATGAAATTCTCCACAGCCTTCTTATTTACGTCAAGATCCGATACTCGCGTAATAAAATCATTCAGATTCGTGTATTCGCCACGCAGTTTTCTCTCCTCTACGATAGCATCTATTACCGGTCTTCCCACGCTCTTAATTGCTGTCAAAGCGTATCGGATAGCGCCGTTATCTACACTGAATCCTCTCTCTCCGTGATTAATATCCGGCGGCAGAATTTTAATTCCCATATTTTTGCATACCATAATATAGCCTGCAACCTTCGGCGAATTATCCATAATAGATGTCATAAGTGCTGCCATGAATTCAACGGGATAATAATATTTAAGATATGCCGTTTGATAAGCAACAACCGCATAACATGCTGCATGGGACTTATTAAATGCATACTTGGCAAAGTCCATCATTTTATCGTAAATCTTAATGGCAGTCTGCTCCGAAATTCCCTTTGACACACAACCGGGAACTCCTTCTTCGGGATTTCCGTATACGAAATTGGCACGTTCCTTTTCCATAACGGCCTGCTTTTTCTTTGACATGGCACGTCTAACCAGATCGGACCTGCCAAGAGTATACCCTCCAAGATCACGCACTATCTGCATAACCTGTTCCTGATAAACGATACATCCGTAAGTCGGAGCCAGAATAGGTTCAAGTTCAGGGCAAAGATATTCTATCTTACCCTCATTTTTACCTTTGATATAATCGGGAATGAAATCCATAGGTCCGGGACGGTACAATGATACTCCCGCAATAATATCTTCAAGATTTTGGGGCTTAAGCTCCTTCATGAAGGACTTCATACCTGCAGATTCAAGCTGGAATACACCGTCGGTTTTTCCGGTTCCGATTGAAGCCAGAACCTTCGGGTCATTATAATCTATATTGTCAATATCAATACTGACACCTGTGTCATCTTTAATAAGTTTAAGGGCATCGCGAATTACCGTTAAGGTTCTCAGTCCCAAAAAATCCATCTTAAGAAGTCCCAGTTCCTCAATGGTCGTCATAGTAAACTGTGTTGTGATGGAACCGTCGGCACCACGGGATAATGGAACCAGTTCCTCCGCGGGACGTGAACATATAACCACACCTGCCGCATGCATTGATGTATGTCTGGGCAGTCCCTCAAGACGTTTTGACATATCAATAAGTTCCTTAACCTGCGAATCCGTTTCGTATATCTTTCGAAGTTCGGGATTCATGGATAGGGCTTTATCAATTGTAATATTAAGCTCATTGGGAATCATCTTGGAAATTGAATCCACGTAAGCATAAGGAAGGTCCATTACCCTTCCCACATCACGAATTACACCTTTGGCAGCCAACGTACCGAAGGTAACAATCTGTACCACCTTTTCGGGACCGTATTTACGGCTGACGTAATCGATGACCTCCTGACGTCGCTCATAACAAAAGTCTATATCTATATCGGGCATTGATACTCTTTCGGGGTTAAGGAAACGCTCGAAGAGCAAACTATACCTGATCGGATCAATATTCGTGATTTTAAGTGCATATGCAACTATGGAGCCTGCAGCCGAACCACGTCCGGGGCCTACCATAATTCCATTCTGTTTTGAATAGTTGATAAAGTCCCATACTATAAGGAAATAATCAACATATCCCATTTTCTTTATGACACCCAGTTCATAATCAAGTCTTTCTTTAAAGGTCATGGTATCCCCGGGGATTAAACCATTGGGGTCACCATATCTTTCGACTAATCCGTCATTACAAAGCTTATTAAGATACGTCCAGGAATCATAGCCTTCCGGAACCTCAAAATGAGGTAACTTCGTAACGCCGAACTCTATCTCAACATGACAGCGGTCGGCAATTTTCTGGGTATTCTCTATAGCTTCGGTTGCATACGGGAATAAAAGGCGCATTTCATCTTCGGATTTAACGTAGAACTGACCGCCTTCATATCTAAGTCTGTCTTCGTCCTGAAGCTTCTTACCTGTCTGAATGCAAAGGAGAATATCGTGAGGTTTAACATCATCCGCATATGTATAGTGAACATCATTGGTACATACAAGGGGTATGTTAAGTTCCCTGGACATCTGCACAAGGGCCATATTAACGGTCTGCTGCTCGGGAATATTATGGTCCTGAAGCTCAAGGAAATAGTTGCCCTCTCCAAAAATATCCTTATACTCAAGGGCTACCTTTTTGGCTTCATCCGTTAAGCCCTTCATAATAAATCGCGGCACCTCTCCTGCAAGACAGGCAGACAAAGCTATAATTCCCTCGTGGAATTCTCTTAAGACCTCTTTATCTATTCTGGGTCGGTAGTAATAACCTTCGGTAAAACCTCTGGAAACTATCTTCATAAGATTGGCATAACCTATGTCATTTTCGGCAAGCAGAACAAGGTGATGATATCTTTCTTCACCACCGCCGGTTTCCTTATCAAAGCGGGAATTGGGAGCAACATAAACCTCGCATCCCAATACAGGATTTATTCCCTCCTCACGACAGGCTCTGTAAAAATCAATAACGCCGTACATAACACCGTGATCGGTAATCGCGGCCGCCGTCATTCCCAGTTCCTTGACACGTTTGACATATTCTTTTATTTTGTTGGATCCGTCCAGAAGGGAATACTCCGTGTGGACATGCAAATGTACAAAGCTCATAGGTCGCCTTTCGAATCTATGTTCTAAATTATAGCAAAAAAAAGGGATTTGCGCCATCGCAAATCCCTAATACTATTGTCATCCACTTACGTAATTAGTTTGAAACTAATTATAAATATTTCTTCAAAGCCTCAGCCTTGTCTGTCTTTTCCCAAGGAAGATCAAGGTCGTTACGTCCGAAGTGTCCGTAAGCTGCTGTCTGCTTGTAAATAGGACGTCTTAAGTCGAGCATCTTGATGATTCCTGCAGGACGAAGGTCAAAGTTTTCTCTGATAGCCTTAAGAAGTGCTTCATCCGATATCTTACCTGTGCCGAATGTATCAACCATAATAGATGTAGGCTGGGCAACACCGATAGCGTATGAAAGCTGGATTTCACACTTGTCTGCAAGACCGGCTGCAACGATATTCTTAGCTACATATCTTGCTGCATAAGCTGCACTACGGTCTACCTTTGTACAGTCCTTACCTGAGAATGCGCCGCCGCCGTGACGAGCATATCCGCCATAAGTACCTACAATAATCTTACGACCTGTAAGACCTGCATCTCCGTGAGGTCCACCGATTACGAAACGGCCTGTAGGATTAATGAAGAACTTGGTATCAGCATCGATAAGTTCCTTGGGAAGTACAGGGTCAAAGACATACTTCTTGATATCTTCGTGAATCTGCTCCTGAGTAACATCTTCATCATGCTGTGTTGAAAGAACAACTGCCTCGAGTCTAATGGGCTTGCCGTTCTCATCATATTCAACAGAAACCTGGCTCTTTCCGTCAGGTCTTAAATACTTAAGTGTTCCGTCCTTACGAACCTTGGTAAGCTGAAGTGCTAACTTATGAGCCAAAGAAATAGGGTAAGGCATGAACTCATCTGTTTCGTTGGTAGCATAACCGAACATCATACCCTGGTCGCCTGCACCTGTATCAAGGTCATCCTTAAGATCACCCTTCTTAGCTTCAAGTGCCTTATCAACACCCATAGCTATATCTGATGACTGCTCATCAATAGCACACAATACTGCACATGTGTTACCGTCAAAGCCATACTCTGACTTTGTGTAACCGATTTCCTTTACGGTATCACGTACAATCTTCTGCATATCTACATATGCATTTGTTGTAATCTCACCTGTGATTAATACGAAACCTGTACAACATGCTGTCTCACAAGCAACTCGGCTCATGGGATCCTGTTCCATGCAGGCATCGAGGATAGCATCCGAAATTGCATCGCAGACTTTGTCGGGATGTCCTTCGGTAACTGATTCTGATGTGAATAATCTCTTTTCCATCTTTTGTCTCCTTTATTCATGAATCAAAAAAGGTCCGCTGACAATCAGCGGACCGGTTACATCGATAAAAAATACCAAATCCTCTTATTGTTCGATATACTCGCTCAGGTAGGCACCTTCCTATACGGGGTTGCCGTGGCTTCACAGATCCTATGTATCTCCACCACTCTGAATAAGAGAAAACAATATTAAATTTAATACTTCATATCTGTTAGATACAATACTCTATATGATTTGGTATGTCAAGAGACTACTTACCGACAGTTTTATCAAGCAACTCATCATAAGTATATATATGATATGCTCTTAATTCATTAGCACCCGTTGACGGCATATGCATGTTGAGAATTACATTCTTTCCGTCTTCGCTTATTCCCGCAAAGTTCTCAAAGGTTGATATTATTGTTCCGTCTTTGGCAATTCCCACTCCGGCACCCGGGGTGTTACTGTCGGATTGTTGAGCAAAGTAAGAATTTCCCATTGCATCATTTCCCGCCTCAACCGAAACCGGAGCATCAAGCATTACTTCATCAATTACATATGTCTCTGCCGTATTTACAGTAATCAATCTTCCGTTTTCAAAACTATATACTATATATTTTTTGTCCACATATCTAAATTGGGCATGAGGATTTCCGTATGATGCGACCAGATCACTATATGTCAGGTCGGATGTTTTGGCATCTGCAAACAATAAATCAACTACAGGTCCGCTGTATGGCTCACTTGATGACACCTCCGAAAGCTCATACCTGTTTAAAATTGTGGAATCCAAAGTCGGAATAGCGTAAAACGCATCTGAATTCGGTGCCTTAACTACATACTTAAGTGATGCAGAATCCATCATCTCGCTATATCCAAGTACCGAAATTCCGTCGGCATTGACATCAAGATTAATTTCCTGTCCCAGAGAAGTAAACAGTTTGACACTTCCGTCCTTACAATCTTCAAATGACAAAAGATGCGCATCCGACAGGTTATAAATATCTATGAGTTCTCCTGTCAATGAATCAAGTTCCATAATTACCGAACCGGAAGCAAGCAACACATAACCGTCACTTGTTTCATGTATGGCATCCACTCCTGAATTTCCCAAATTTATCTGATAGCATTCCTCATTATTATCATAGTTAATACATCTTAACATGATTGCAGGAATTCCATTGTCTGAGGATAGTTCCTGATAGCACAAATACAGACGATTATCTATCAAAGATGCATAGATTAATTTGCTTACACCGGTATTATATGTTTTGACATCCCGTGTATCCAGATTAACCACACAAACAGTTTCTTCCTGTGTACTGTCAGCTTCTTCCTGCGTATTAGCCTTTATATCATCCTTAACATATAAAAAAGTTTTATCGTTCAGGAACGTAGTATATTTACCAAATGATATCCTTTTGTATTCACCTTCAGTCAGATTAAGATCATAAATCTCACCTGCAATCCCAGTACTCCAAACTAATACTTCCGTATCAACAGACATACCGATATAGTAACCGGCAGGACTCGTTACTGCAGTCCTGTTGTTCTCGGAAATAAGAATCGCGTTTTTAGTTACAATATTACTTTGGCCAAGAGTCGCTATCATAAGTCTGTTGTTCGGACCTATATAAAATATCCTGTCATTATCAAGGAATCCTGCCGACAAACCGTCATCGACCCCACGTATTGCCTCGGAAGTTTCAAAATCAACCTGTCCGAAATCGTCTGTTTTTACTACTCGGACATTTCCCGCATTATCAGCAAGTAATAAATGCTTCCCATCATTTGAAAACTTAACGCTTACTATTTCGTCGCTCATCTGGACAGTATCATTTGAAACGTACCTGCTTTCGTTTTCATAAACTCCAAGTATCTTCGCAAGCTTAGCTGTAAGTTTGCCATCATATTTACCGAAACGTCTCCTGCTTAACTTTGATACCTCTTCAATATCATCAATGGCTGCACTTATGTTTCCAACCGAATACTCATTCTCTATTTGCGTAAAAAGTGTATCAATCTGACTATTTGTAAGTTTCCACTTCTGAACACCTATAGTAATTACCGCCGTTAACGACAAAAGCGCAACCGTACTTGTAATAATTGCCATCTTCTTCATTCTGTCTGCTTTGCGCTGCAATATACGTTCCTGTTCGCGCTGCCTCAATGTATCATAGGGCACTCCAAGCAAAGAAGCTGCCACACGGATATACTCAACCTTAAGCTTTTTCATAATCTCATTTTGATTGTTGCCGCGCACGTCGGAAGCAAAAGGCTCAACCTCTGCGTTAAGTAACTGGGGCGGGAAGGATTCGTTGGTACTTCCTTCGCACAAAACAACTATAATCTTGCCATATCCGTGCAGTGAAATAAAAGTTTCTATTTCCTTCATACACCACTTGGATTCCCGATATGTAGGTGAACAGATTACAATAAGATACTCGGAATTCTTAAGAGCATGTTCAATTGATGTACCCAGATTATCCGAAAGCGGAAGTTCATCCTGATCACGGAATATACGTCTGATTCTGTCCTTAGGCACCTGGTCTTTGACATTTTCAGGTACGGTATATGTCTCAAGCAGAGTCTGTAAATTCTTCGCTACGAACTCATCCGTAGGATTATGTCGATAGCTTATGAAGGCATCATAGTGTATGTTTTCAAAAGGGTTTTCCATTTCTATCCTTTCTGTCAAATGACATTACGTATGTACAGCATGCTGGGGCGATAAGCATCTCCCGAGGTGTACTCACCTGTTTCCGTAACTTTATCCTGTATCTTTTTCCTAAAATTCGCCTTGTACAATTTGCGTCCGAGCAATATTTCCGTAATCTTCTGAAGACGTGGCAGTGTAAAGCACTGCGGCAGAAATTCAAAGGCTATATCCTCATTTTCTGCCTGTTTCGCCAGTTTTTCTCTGGCGCTTTTTACAATCCTGGTATGATCAAATGCCAACTGCAGTTCCGGTTTTTCTTTAATAAGAGCTTCAACCTCATAGAATTCACTCTCGATTTCATCATCCGTCATGATAAGGCGAAGATTTTCTTCGGCCAAGAACGAAATATACGAAATTGAAATAATACGCATTCTGGGATCTCGGTCTACTGCTCCCCAGGTGTAAAGCTGTTCGCAATACAAATCATCAAATCCGGCCTTATCCTTAAGGACTCTCTTTACCGCCTCTTCCAAAGATTCTGCCGGGCTTACGAAAGTGCCCGGCAGTGAAAGCATATTCTCAAAGGGCGGCCTCGTTCTTTTTACGAGCCGTACGCACAATCTGTCTTTTATTATACAAAATATCAGAACATCAACCGTCACCGAAAGTTTCTCATACTTATTCGGATTATATTGTTTCAAATATTCTTCATGTTTCACTTTATCTTTTCCAATCCTCTTTATAAAAAATTACGCTTCCGCTCTGTTGTTTTTGGTAAGTGCGGTTACAAGAACTATTATTCCGCCTACGAGTAAAAACAATATTGTCTGTGGAAGGACTTCCATTACCCAAAGGTAGCCAAGCGGATCCGAATCCTGTGTAATCAAGTAATATATCCATACGCGAACGAATGTATATACCGGAAAAAACAGATAAGGTATATAAAGCGAAAGGGCACGTTTAACATATTCCTTTTTGGTATATACGCCTTTCTTGTATTTGCTTCCCATAAGAACAATCAACACTACAATGCCAGCCAAGCATACCCACATAAAATAGAAGGTAGCATTAAAGTCAATCTCACCCAGTGCAATGAGCGGAACTATCATAAGGCAAAGCATTATGATGAATAAATTGCGCCAATACTTATCGTTTTTCATTGTAAAACCTCCGTAAATTAAATATGTTTTGATTTACTAATTGCTTAGTAGCCGTTTAGAACTAACCTATGCGTGCATCTTAGTATATTTTTGCTACTATGTCAAGTACTTTTTTTTGATACAATAATACTGTGTTAGTGTACAAAATATGCGTGTAACATTGACTATTGCGCCATTCCCAACTATAATAGTAATTGTAATTTTATCGAAATTGGAGAGTTATCAATGAAACGAATCGGAACCTCAAATTTGGCTCCCGGTATGGTTACAGCCGAGGACATCTACAATTACAATAATCAGCTTATTATTCCTAAGGGATTGGTCCTTGATGATAAGACCATTGCAAAGCTCGACTATTATTCAATTCTTTCTGTTCGTATCGAAGACGAGCAGGTTACAGTCGACCCCAACGAAAAGGAATACGTGCGTTCATATTCCGACAAGGTTAAAGAAAGTCCTGAATTCATCAGATTCAAGGCTGAATTTGACGAGGACGTCGAAGCCTTCAAGGATGTTATTAATGATGTCGTAGTTAAGGGTTCTCCTCTGGATGTTGATAAACTCATGAATCATACCCTGAACATTCTTGATATCGGAGCTACAACTCCCAACCTTCTTGATATGCTTCACTGTATGAGAGAATATGATGATGCAACTTATGTTCATTGTATGAACGTTGCTCTTATCTGTAACGTTATGGCAAGATGGCTGCGTATGTCAGAGGATGAGATATGTACCGCTACCGTTTCAGGTTTGCTCCATGACGTTGGTAAGACACAGATTCCCGATGATATTATTAAGAAGCCTTCGAAGCTTACGCCTCAGGAATATTCAATAATCAAGCGTCATCCTCAGGCAGGATATGAGCTTCTTAAAAAGTCGGACTTAAATCCGGATATATTAAACGCAGTACTTATGCACCACGAGCGTTGTGACGGCACAGGTTATCCTCTCGGACTTACAGGTCCCCAGATACCTACTTATGCCAGAATTGTTTCCATCGCTGACGTATACGATGCCATGACATCTGCCAGAGTTTACCGTGGACCGTTATGTCCTTTCAAAACTATCGAGATTTTCGAAGAAGAAGGTCTTCAGAAATACGATCCGCAGTACATAATGACATTCCTCGAGAACGTCGTTAATACATATCTTCTTAACAGTGTTCGTTTATCTAACGGTGAAAGAGGAACGATTGTTTATATCAACAAAGATAAGCTTTCTTCTCCTACCATAAGAACAGAAACAGACTTCATCGATTTAAGTCATCGTACAGATCTTGCTATTGACGCAATTTTGTAAGTTCTTAGCAGATTGTTGCGAATTATATCTTTGCAAATCAGTATTGATAAAAGAAACCTCGATTCCTATCAGAATCGAGGTTTTATTTTCCATCAGGGGCACTCTTCTATCAGGGACTTCTATCAGGGATATTCTTCTATCGGCAACTTTGTGGGGCTATATCAGATATCTTTCTATCAGCAACTTCACGGTTTTTGAATCAACTTGATTGCCCCCTGAAGCAAAAGTAAAAATGGCATTCTCACCCGGATAGTATCCATTTTGCATATACTTTGCAATCTTCTCAACATTCTCGGTCGCATATCCTATATTTCCCATCATTCCAAAATGTTCCCACACGTATTCTTTCCGCTTTTTAATATTAAGGCAAGTAAAATCAGGTCTTTTTTCTTCATTTCCCAGCCTGATTGGATACTCATATCTATAAGGGACGCCATAATAATCCAACATCTGAGCTATCATAATCTCCGATTTTGAATGGACCCTCACTCCTCTACTCGTATAGTATTCTTCATAGCCCTCAGGAAAATACCCCGATGAATATTCAATCGCGAGCCATTGTTTTGCATATTCATCATCATCTAAAAGAAAGGGATTTACCAATATCTTTCTTCCCGGATGCATAAACGTGTAAATGCTATTCAAATCGAATTCGCTGTACCTTTCAAGGAATTCTTCCATACAACTTATTTCCTTTTGAGCTTGCTTAATGAGCTTAGTGTCATATTCCTTTTGAGCGAGCGAAATTGCCAGTGCTTTCTTCGAATTCACTATATATATACCATTATGATCATGTGAATCTATACATTTATAATATCTAAAGCCTGATTTATCCGTCTTACATCTCAATCTTCCATCTATCGCATTATTCATATTTGAAATTCTTTTCCTAATTTCAGTTTGAAGCATTTCAATTCGCCGCTTTATTGGATAAGTAATATCAAATACTTTGTCTTCATCTTTGTAATTTGTCTCATTTTCAATCTTATTGGTATTATAATTCATTCTTTCAATTATTCTCCTTTATGTGCTCTTTTATATGCTCTTCGCGCTTTTATATTTTTGGTACCATTTTTACTTTCCATGTGTTCTGATACCAATTCCGGCCTTGATTTCTTCTGGTTTCCTCGTGGAATTGGTATCAATTCACTTTTCTCCGCATTCTGATACCAATTCCGCCTTTGATTTCTTCGCAGAATTGGTATCTATTCGCTTCTTTTCGCATTCTGATACCAATTCCGGTCCTGATTTCCTCCCAAAATTGGTATCAATTCACTTCTTTTCGTGTTCTGATACCAATTCCGCACCCAGCGCCTTCGTAGGATTGCGCATCTGGACGTAAAGTGAATTTCTAATCCCTTGTAGGAGTATATATGCCAATTCACAGTGTTCGCGACGTGTCCTTTTTAATTCTTCTTTTAGGTAAATCTCATAAAATTCTCGAAATAATTAGAAATACATAATGTAAAAGAAATGCATACTAATCAAGAAAGCAGCGAGCCTGCTCATAGGCCACTATACTATAACATACACTTTTATGCAACAAATAAGTGCAGTTACCAGAGTCAATTATTCTCTAGCAACTACACTTTTATGGTACTAAAAAGTGCTGAGCAAAATTGCTCAGCACAAAATTCCAAATCCGAATCAACCAACCTTAAGTCTGAATTTCTGAACTTCCTTTTCCGAATCAACCAATTCAATAAGTCCGCCGAGAGATTGCAGTTTAAGATGGAAATCTTCATATCCTCTCTGGATATAATTAATATCATCAATTACGGTTATTCCCTCTGCTGCCAGCGCTGCAATTACAAGCGCTGCACCTGCTCTAAGGTCCGGAGCCGAAATACTGGCACCGGTGTATTTATTAACGCCATCAATGATTGCCGTATTACCTTCAACCTTGATTGAAGCTCCCATACGTGTTAATTCATCAACATATTTAAATCTGTTTTCAAAAATACTCTCTGTTACAATACTTGTTCCCTTTGACAAACCCAATGCTACAGCTATCTGAGGCTGCATATCCGTAGGGAATCCGGGATAAGGAAGTGTTTTAACATGAGTATGTGTAAGCTGCTTTGTTGCTACCACTCTGACAGCATCGTCAGATTCTTCAACTTCGCATCCGATTTCTTCAAGCTTGGCACTTATCGATTCCAAGTGTTTAGGAATAACATTCTTAACTGTAATATCGCCCTTCGTCACCGCTGCGGCAAACATAAATGTTCCTGCTTCGATTTGATCCGGGATAATTGTATAATTCGTGCCGTGAAGATGCGGAACACCTTTGATACGAATAACATCGGTACCTGCGCCCTTTATATTGGCTCCCATTGTATTAAGGAAGTTGGCCACATCAACTACATGAGGTTCCTTTGCGGCATTCTCGATTATCGTCTGGCCTTCGGCCATAGTAGCCGCCATCATAACATTAATCGTAGCACCTACTGTTACAACGTCCATGTAAATATGTGCGCCCACAAGTCTCTCGGCTTCTGCGGTAATCATACCGTGTTCAATCTTAACCGATGCCCCAAGTGCCTTAAAGCCCTTCATATGCTGATCAATAGGTCTAAGTCCTATATTACATCCGCCGGGCAAAGTAACCTGAGCCTTCTTATACTTACCAAGAAGTGCACCAAGCAAATAATACGATGCTCTTATCTTCTTAATATAATCATTATCAATTGTCTGATCGACAATATTCTTTCCGGAAATGCTGACAGTGTGTCTGTCAACTCTCTCCACAACACCACCAATGCTTTCAATAGCCTGAAGCATAACGTCAGTATCGCGCACATCCGGCATATTATCTATTACACAGGGTTCATCCGACATTACAGCTGCAGCAAGAATACCAAGAGCCGCATTTTTGGCTCCGCCGATTTCTACTTCTCCAACTAAAGGATTGCCACCCTTTATAGCATACTGTTCCATAAATTCCTCGAAAATATATCAAATCCACAATATATAGTGGTTAATAATTCTAAACTACAACATATGCCACACAGCCCGTAGCATCAACTTATTATAAGTCAGAAATGCCCCAATTGTAAAGACAAACGTATGTTTACAGATACTTAAGCGGGTTAACCTGAGTGCCTCCGATTAATATCTCAAAGTGCACATGAGGTCCCGAACTTACACCCGTATTACCGCTGAGGGCTATCTTTTGACCCTGGGATACAGTCTGACCCGGAGATACAAGTATCTTACTTAAGTGACCGTATCTGGTCTGACGTCCGTCAGGATGGTTAATATAAATAACATTACCGTAACCGCTACCCCAACCGGCTTTAGCAACAGTACCGCCGCAGGAAGCATAAATCGGAGTTCCCACAGGTGTTGCCCAGTCAATACCCTTATGGTATGTGCTGGCACCCTTGGTAGGACGTTTACGGGGTCCGAAAGTAGACGACATTCTTCCACCGTAAAGAGGCTTAATATATGTGGGCGGTATCTTGGTTCCGGTCATTATACGCTTTGCAACCGGCTGATATACCACGTTCTCTGCAAGTATCTCATTTCCGACATTCTTGTCATTTTCAAAGTTAACCGTTGCAACTACTTTATGGAATCCCGCAGAAGGCTGCTGCAATACTTCAACATCAGAGGTATACCAGTCATCACGCAATTCCTTTTCCACAGGCAAATCATATGTTTCTTCGTAGTACATTACCTCCTGTCTTAACACAGCAAGCTTAGGTTTCGGTACTGCATAAATAAGTTCATCATCCGGACGAATCATTGAATTCTGATCTTCCAGAGAATCATTCATGGCAATAAGATCTTCCATAGGTACTCCTACGGTAATTGCTATCTGCGAAAGTGTATCACCGGATTTTACTTTATATACATCATTGGTAGCTTCTTCTTTTGTTACTTCTTCTATTGCCGCATCCAGGCTGTCTATTTCTTCGGGGTTAACATATACCTCAACAACTTCAATCTTATCCCCGAAGTCCATGGATGTAATTCCGAGTTCATAATCTTCAAGAGCCAGTTCAACATCAGGTTCTATTGATTCATAAAGTTCATCCATTTCAAAATCAAATCCTGCACTAAACGCCGGGGCTATTGAGGCTTCCATTGTATCTTCGATTTCCTCTTCGGTTCCCACAAGAGGAGACAATACCGGAAGCTCTCTAAGCGAATCCTGATGAACGGTAACAACATACTTGCCTGAAGTATCATATTTACTAATAGGGGCCTGAAGCATTTTAAGTACTTCATCTTCATTATTAAGGTCAACTATATATCCATTGATCTTAACTTCAAAAGCTTTTTGGATATCGTTTCTTACAGCCTTTGACAAAACATTTTCGATGTTAGAAATGACAGTGGTGTCAGAGTCAATCTTTCCCCAGTCGACTTCAGTTCCCTCATAGCTTAATGTTGTCTCAATAAATGTAAGTTCTTCCGACTTGGCATTTATATTTTTGCGGGCAGTCAATAAACAGCGCTCGGCATCCTCAACAGAGGGTGTCGTACCTACATACACACCGTTAACACTAACCGAAAAACAGTTGTCACCTGTTTTCTCATATTTAATATAATAGGGCATGAAAAAGAGACTGATTATTACTGCCGCAACGGCTATCTTCAGTCTCTTAACCTTTAATCTTTTGTAATGACAAGATAAATGCATCTAACTAAATAAATCCCAACATATGTAATATCGTAATGGCAAGCGATGCAAGAGATGCAAGCATCGTAATAACAAGAAGAGGAATCATTGCGCCTTTCTTCTTGGCACTTGCCTTAATGTCAGTGGCAGTTCTTCCCAACTCATCAACGAATGCCGCCTGGACATTTCTATATATTTTTACGTGATCGGTATGGTTGTACTCTTCCATATCTTTGCGTAATGAATCAAGCTTAGCTGAAATTGTATCAACACATTCCTTAATAGCCTCAATAGAATCTGCAGACTCCTTAATCTGAGCAATCTTGGCAAGGCTTTCGTCAACAGTCTTGTTGATACCGGCAATAGAAACATCCGAAGTCTGCTTAATTCTTGATACAGATTCGTTCTCCATATTGCCAACACACTGAGTAATCTTCGCAGTAGAATCCTTCGTCATGGTCTGGAGTTCCTGGGCTACTTCGATATTCTTAAGATTAACCTGGCGCATATCCGAAAGTGCACCGTCAACCTTAGTCATCTGGTTCTCAAATAAGGCAATCTGCTCCTTTGCCGTGTCAAGCACTGCAGCATCTGCCTCTGAATTAGCCTTAATCATTTCTGTGGCCGAAAACTTATGTGTAATTCTCTCCATGAAATTATCCATAATTCCCTCCGGAAGTTACCTACTTGTCGAATTTTCCGTACAATTTTAACATATTTGTAATATATTATCAATGTGTGACAGTAGGGACGGTTCTTTCTGTCACATTTTTTCTTTAAGATTAGGGAAGTGTATATAATTATTTGTTTTGAGTCCGTTCCCTAGCATTTCTAAGTGTTGCAATTTACTGCTTAACTTAAACGGCACGGCACCGAACTATTCGCCTTCCATGGCTCAATTAGTTCTTTCGCCTGCATCCTGCAGGCTCATGCCTGATAAAACGCAACACTAAGAACTGCACGTGAACTCCCTAAAAAAACAAATAATTATATACACTTCCCTAATCTTTATGTAAAAACACAACTACAAACCGCCCCACTGTCACATAATATTAAAAAAGTATGAAATTATGCTAAAAATCAACATTTACAGCCCAAAATATGATACTATGAAAACGGTGGGGTACGTTAGTACCATAATATATGTGTATTGGAAGGTGAATTAATTGGAAATTTGTACTGATAAAGATTACGATGTTGACAGTTGGACAGAAGTCATACTGCTGTATAATTCTGCACTGAAACAGATGCAGACCAAGCTTGAAATACTTAATGATGAATTCCAGCACGTTCATAGATATAACCCTATCGAACACATTAAGTCTCGTATGAAAACATCCGAGAGCATCGTTAAGAAGCTTAAGAAAAAGGGCTACGAATCTACCATTCGCAACATGGTGGACTATGTAAACGATATTGCAGGTATTCGAATTATCTGCTCATTTACTTCTGATATCTATAAAATTGCCGAAATGATAGCAAACCAGTCTGATATCAAAGTGCAATATGTCAAAGACTATATCAAAAATCCTAAAGAAAGCGGATACAGAAGTTATCATATGCATGTAACCGTGCCCGTTTATCTTTCTGACAGAATCGTTGATACCAAAGTTGAAATTCAAATCAGAACCGTCGCTATGGATTTCTGGGCAAGTCTCGAGCACAAGATTAATTACAAATTCGAAGGTAATGCTCCTGACGAACTCAAAAGAGAATTATCTCAATGTGCCGACATGGTATCGGCCCTCGACGACGAAATGCTTCGTCTTAATGAAGAAATTGCCGGTCTGAACGGAATTACCAATGATTACTAAACGATAAACGAATAATAGATGCAAAACCCGCGAGCAAAAAGTTCGCGGGTTTTTTGTCCCATAAAATGAGGAGTGCCCAGGTACATCACTGCACCTGGGCTATTATGAAAAAATTTATCTATGTGTGTGATTTATAATCACTACCTTCTCTCGTTTCGATAGTTATAATATACTCCGTAAATATGAACAAACTATGAACATACTATGAAAATATGGTTAATGTTACTATGGATGTAGAAGATTTGCGCTTTTTATTGTGCAACATTACTAAATAAATTCATTGGTTTTATACCGAATCCACTACTAACATATTGTAATAATCCGAGCGCAACGTATATAATGAGTTCATGTTTAGATTATGGGCCAAAGAATTCAAAGACAATCATATGCTTAAAGATATGACTGTAATTAACGAAAAAGAAGACACACGCACGCATAAGGTCTTTAATGCCTTAGACGAGGTGTGTCGTGATTTTGATTTAAGCAAGCCTATCTGGCTTGATCAGAATATTAATGATTTTAAACGAACATCAAAAGCCCGTTTTTATCAGGATTCCTTTATAGACTCTATAGATTTCGACTATCTTGAAATTCAGATAATCGAAGAAGATTAATCCTCAAATCCGTTGGGATTCTGAGACTGCCATCTCCAGGAATCCTCACACATTTCCTTAATTCCGTACTTGGCTTCCCAGCCAAGTTCTTTTTTTGCCAAATCTGCCGAAGCATAGCAGGTAGCAATATCGCCGGGGCGGCGAGGTTTAATGGAATAAGGAATCTTAACGCCTGTTGCTTCTTCAAAATTCTTAACTATGTCAAGAACGCTGTAACCGTTTCCTGTTCCGAGATTATATATCTTAAGTCCACAGTTTTCTTTGATCTTATTAAGGGCCGCCACATGTCCCGAAGCCAGATCAAGCACATGAATGTAATCTCTTACGCCGGTTCCGTCGGGTGTATCATAATCATCGCCGAACACTCCCAATTCCTTTAATTTGCCGACTGCCACCTGTGTAACATAGGGCATCAGATTATTAGGAATCCCGTTGGGATTTTCACCAATAAGCCCAGACTTATGAGCTCCGATAGGATTAAAGTAACGAAGCAAAATTACATTCCATGAGTTATCGGCTTTCTGAATATCCGAAAGCACCTGCTCCAGCATGGATTTCGTCCATCCGTAAGGATTGGTACATGTACCTTTAGGACATTCTTCTGTAATCGGAATGAATGCAGGATCTCCGTAAACTGTAGCCGATGAACTGAAGATAATATTTTTGACCCCATGCTGCTTCATTACATCAAGCAAAACCAGAGTGCCTGCAATATTATTGTTGTAATATTCCCAAGGCTTAGCCACAGATTCGCCTACTGCCTTAAGGCCTGCAAAGTGTATAACCGCATCTATCTTATGGTTATCAAACACTTCATTCAGCGCATCCCTGTCAAGAATATCCGCTTTAACAAAGGGGATATCCTTACCTGTAATCTTCTTTAATCTATCCAAAACTTTTTCGGAAGCATTTGAAAGATTATCAACTATCACTACCTCATAATTATTTTCAAGTAATTCTATAACTGTGTGGGAGCCAATATATCCTGCTCCGCCTGTAACTAAAATTGTCATTTTTACCCTCCTAGTTATTCAAATTTACCTTAAGATCTTTATACTGCTTATCCTAAAGTATGCCCTAAGGGAAATGTCAACCTACAAATTTACAATTCAATATTGTTTAACCGGCAAAGTTCACGTGCACTTTCAACAGAGTCAACTCCCGTCTTATTCTTAATTGGCGCAAATTCCTTTTCTCTTACCACTTCAAAAGGAAGTGTATCCTTCATCTGATGAATCATATCAAGAACAAGCTGCTCAAACTTATATCCGTTAGGCTCTTCAGGCTTAACAAGATTACCCTCCGCATCAAGATAAGGTATCTTCTTTTCAACCACATGAAGCTGCAATTTCTTTGACAAAATGGCATCAAGCTCGTCAAGGCTGAATAAATAGTTAAGAATAACTCCGAAATTATATGCAGGATTTCCCTTTTCATCCTTGGCATCCATTAATTCATCCGTCATATCATAATATTCAACAATAGAAGGTTTTCCGTCCTCAAGACACATAGCACCCACCTTCTCATCACGGGCCACCTTACGTACCACCTTGGAGCCGGATACATAGCCTCCGTCAATTACAGCTCCCACAAATACAGGGTCTGCAATTCTTTGAAGCACATTGTCAACCGCGAAGATATTAATCCACTTAACCCCGCGTTCTCTCGCCTGCTTTGATAAGCCTGCCTTTACCATTGACACATACCATCCCGCATTACCGTTAGGGGATGTGCTGAGCTTATGCTTAGCCTCAAGGTAAACATGACCTTCATAGTCCGAAGCCGGAGCCATTTCCTGCTTAAAAAACTCAATATACGAAGGATCATAACCGAAATAATTCTTTTCTTTAAAGAACTTAACCGTAGCTTCATTATTCTTATCCGAAGTCATTATGTACAAGGGTATAAATGCATCGGCTTCTTTTACAACATCCATAAGGTTTTCTATAAGACGCTGGAAAATAAATACATCCTTGGTAAGACCGATATTATACATCCCCTTGGGATCATCCGAACCTAATCTCGTTCCCATACCGCCCGCCAAAAGAACTGCTGCCACTTCGCCTTTGCGAATAGCATCCAGACCGATTGAACGATATTTGGAAGCATTTGGTTCAATCTCGGATAATTCCATGGACTTAATGGGAGAAATCACTCCCCGCACATTCATTGTATCTTTTATCTTGATAGACTCAACTACGCTAAAATCAGTAGCCTCTATCTGATCGAGAAGTTCCTTCTTTTCAACATCATTAAGTTCATCATAATATTTAAGCAAATGCGCCTGATTGCAGGCTTCCAATTTAGTTTTAGCTTCTTCAAATGTCATACCGTATCCCCAATCCGGTGCTTAAATGCACCTTAGGTTATTGTTCATAATATCTTAATGCTCTAAATCAACAGTTTTGAGCAGTTCTCTTATGTCTTCAACACTAAGCCACTCTGTATTGTTTCCTGATGAATATGAGAATCCGTCGGCAACTTTCTTTCCTGTAGGCTCAGTCATCTGTGCATCCGTAAACTTCATCTGAGGATATACGATAAAGTGCTTATCATACTCATATGTGGTCATAGAATCCTCTGTGGTAACCATAATCTCATGAAGTTTCTCACCCGGGCGAATTCCGATTTCTTTAATCTTACATCCCGGAAGCATCGCCTCTGCAAGGTCTGTAATCTTAAATGACGGAATCTTACTAATAAATGTTTCACCACCTCTTGCTTCTTCAAGAGCCTTTATAACGAGTTTAACGCCCTCCTCAAGGCTGATCCAGAATCTTGTCATTCTAAGATCGGTTATGGGAAGTTCCGTCTCACCGTCCTTAATCAGTTTATTAAAGAACGGAATAATCGAGCCACGTGATCCTGCAACATTTCCGTATCTTACGATTGAGAAATTAATATCCTTAAGTCCTGCATATGCGTTGGCAGCAATAAACAACTTATCTGAAACGAGTTTGGTTCCGCCATAGAGGTTAACAGGATTAACTGCCTTATCCGTAGATAATGCAACCACCTTGCTTACTCCGCAATCAAGTGCCGCATCAATTATATTCATAGCTCCGTTTATATTTGTTTTAATCGCTTCATTCGGATTGTATTCGCATGCCGGAACCTGCTTTAGGGCAGCTGCATGAATAACATAATCAACATCCTTAAAAGCACGATAAAGTCTATCTTTGTCCCTAACGTCACCGATGAAGAAACGAAGAGTTTTTGCATACTCCTTAAACTCATTCTGCATCACAAACTGCTTGTACTCATCACGCGAATAAATAATAATTTTCTTAGGTTTGTAGTTATCGAGAACATACTTGGTAAAGCATTTACCAAAAGAACCTGTTCCCCCCGTGATTAATATTGTTTTGCCATCCAGTAACATATTGATTTCCTTTCTCTTCAATAACTAAAGCGATGTTATTTTATCATATTTAAATTTTATATTACAATGAGTATACAGAGTTTCTGCGCTATTAGCTGCGCAACCGTTGTCTACTCTTTATTGCCGAGCAAATATTTCTCTATCGCATACAATTTGCCGCGAAGATTACCTAAATCAAATATAAGCCTTCGAATTGCATCTATAGCGAACTCTATAAGTGTCATAAACAATCCCGCAAGTATAACGCATATCAGTAACTTCCAGGCAGGATAATCCGCAAAGGAAGCAAATCGATCTTCCATAATATATCTAAACACAAGAGGATGCGTATTAATAAGATACGCTCCCAGAGTAAGCGGAGCAACAGCGCCAACCACTTTTGTCATAGCTTTATTAAGTTTAATTCGACTGAATAATACCACAATCGCCATTCCCGCAAGTATTACCGTCGGCGAGTTAAAAGCATATAGTATATTTCCTTTTTCGGGATAACTTGTACTAAATCCGTAAACCGTTTCAATAAAAAGTTTACATCCCCAGGTTGCGAGGGTTGCCAAAAAATATACAAGAGCCAATGCTCCGGATGAAAGATTCTCCATAAGTTCGTATTTTCGCATATACGCACCGATGAAATAAAAAGTCATCACGCACAGAATTGAGCAGCCGTCTCTTAGTCCGAACACATCTGTCGAGAATAACGTCGGCAATACGCTAAAAAGAATAATAGCCGTAACAAATATAATATCAATTTGTTTCTTGGGCATATTATTAACCGCATTATTGATAATCGGGGCAAACAACATCGTACCTATATACGCGCTGATGTACCAGTACTGCTCCGTCATAACAGGACAAAGCATATTGATAATTGCCCTTAATCCAAAAGTTTCAGGCATTACAAATGCAAAAATTCCGGTAATTATGACCGTATAAAACAAAACCTGAAGCCAGATATATACGATATTTGATATCTTTCCGGATGCCTTAAGCCCTATGTATCCTGCTATAATTCCGAATATCGTTCCCGAAGGATATGAAAGAGCTTCCCAAAAATATGCAATTTCATATCCCTTGGAAAGCGGAGTCGCTGCTAAAAGGACACCTCCCTGTCCCATAACATGAAGTGCCATTATCATCAGGATTGCCACTATTCTAAGCAGCTCTATTCCCATATTTTTTTCTTTTGAAGCAGTAGCTGTATTCATAAAATTCCCAATTTAAAATCTATACTTTAATCACATCAACAAGATGCGAACTTGCGCCAAGTAATTCCTGCCGTTTGGCATTCTTAATCTGATAATCCACAAAAAGTTCAAAGTTTCTGTCGTTCATATCATTAAGATAACCGCGTATATAATCCGCAGCACCGTCAGGGGCAAAGATATACTCTCTTTTTGCACCTGAAAGTTCATTTATTCTGTCAATATCTTCCAGTCTTACATAATCATACAATTCATTTTCATCGGAGAGTACTTTGTAATCATCCCCCAGAGCGCCCTCTGATACACTTTGTTCAATATGACCCTCCATAAAGCCGTACTTAATAACCGCATAATCTGCCATAACATATGCAACAAGCACATATCCGTCGGGCTTGGTTATCCGCATGGCTTCCTTAAGGGCTTTTACCTTATCTTCATCCGAGTGAAGATGATACATGGGACCCAGAAGAAGTGTTACATCATACGCTTTGTCCGCAAGCTTCTTAAGATGTCTGGCGTCACCTTTATACGCATCAAAAGACAGACCTTCTTCCCTCATGTGTTTCTTCAGTATTCCCAAGTTATACTGAACATACTCTACAGCAGTAACACTATAACCTTCCTTGGCAAGTGCCAGAGAATATCGTCCCGTCCCCGCACCTATATCGGCAATAGAAATGACACTGTTGTCAGAATTCATATCACCCATCGAGGATGCAATGCATTCATCAAGGTAATGTTTCGTAACGGCATATTCTGCCTGCCCGTGTCGGGACAAAAGTCTCTTATCTTCATTAAATTTATTATAATACTCAACAAGCTTGTCCATTATCGGCCGATAACTTTACGAACTCCGTCGCATATGCGCTTTGCAACCGCAGGATTATTCATGGTATAGAGATGAATTCCGTCCACATCGTTAGCAATTAAGTCTACCACCTGGCTCATGGCATGAGTCATACCTGCCTCGTACAAAGCTTCCGGATTATTTCCGAACTTATTTAATATTCTTTCGAATTTAGCATCCAATTTAGCTCCGCAGGTATCAACCATTCTGCGAATCTGCTTTTCGTTTATTACCGGCATAATTCCCGGGGTGATTGGACACTCGATGCCTGCTATTTTGCAGTCTTCTATGAAAGAATAGTAATTATCGTTATTAAAGAACAACTGTGACAACAAAATATCGGCTCCCGCATCAACCTTTTTCTTAAGATTGAGAAGTTCCGACACATGGTTGGCAGAATCCGGGTGATCCTCCGGATAGCATGCACCTGCCACACAAAAATCTGTGGTTTCCTTAAGGTATGCAATCAAATCGGAAGCATGCTTAAAATCATCCTTTTCCTGAAGATTCGGATTCCTATCTCCGCGAAGAGCAAGTACATTTTCGATGCCCTCGGCCGCAATCTGTTTGGCAAACTCGTCAATTTCTTCTTTGCTGTAGCAAAGGCACGTTAAGTGCACCACCGGTTCAACATGATATACTTCCTTAATCTTCTTAGCCAGCGCAATCGTCTTATTATTGTTGGAGCTTCCGCCCGCACCGAAAGTTACCGATATATAATCCGGCTTAAGATCGCAAAGCACATCCAAAGTCGGTTCAATATTTTTTAATTCATCATCCTTTTTAGGCGGAAAAATCTCAAAAGACAATACATTTTCCTTTGAGTTATAGATATCTGTAAGTTTCATTTCTAAAAATCCTCCAACACTTGATTATACCATATAATCACGTATCCTATCAAAGCATTCGTTAAGCATATCGGTATCAACAACACCGTCTTTGTTAAAGGCCGTAGCCTCAACGGTAAAAGTATCGTTATAGCCTGTGCTTTTAATAAATTCAAAGAACCTGTCAAAATCTATATGACCTGCACCTATGGGTAACACCTTAAGATTGCTCCAGTCCATATATGAACCGCCATAATCATTAACATGATAATGCTTAATATGCTTTTTCCAAAGATATGAATTTTTATCTTCATAAAGTGCATCAAGCTGTCCGTGAAAATCTGCCATCTTCGTATCAAAAATAAGGTGAGCATCCGGATATCTTTTAATAAGTTCTTCCCAGCGGCTGAGTGGATCCTTTACATTGCAAAGGACATTCTCAATAAGCAAATCCACACCGTATTTATCTGCAATTTCCCGAAGATAAGAATACATATCAAGATTGTGTTCGTAATTGGAATCCGATATTTCACCGTTCCAAAGGTGCATAACAAGTTTACGGGCTCCGATTCTTGATGCAATTCTTGCATTTATCTCAAAATTCTTAAGAGCTCTTTCATCCTCGCATTGTGTTATAAGTTCACCTACCGTCTTCTGGCAATGCATGGTAGGAATGGCAACGTTCAAAGATATAAGATAATCCGTTATTTCTTTTTCACGGTCATACCAATCGCTGTAAAGCATAAACTCAAGTCCGTCACAACTAAGTTGCGGGACCAATTTTTCAAGTAATCGTATATTTCTTCCGTTAGGGCGTCCTATAAGGGCTCCCGTTGTAACCAAAATCTGACTCATCTTCTATTGACTCCCAACACTTCTTAGCAGACATCTAAACCAGACTTCTGGCCCAGATTCCGCTTCGAAGAATAATCACTCCTATAATAATTTTAATAATATCCGTAGCCAATGAAAAAGCATAGATAACAAGGATGGGCAACGTTGTAAAATTAATCAGCGCAAACGCAACCGGTACCGCTACCACCCACATAAATCCCGCATCGAAAAGAAAAGTAATAAAGGTCTTCCCGCCTGCCCTTATGGTGAAGTATGCCGAATGTAAAAATCCCTGAAGAGGCATACAGCATGCATTGATTCTTATGAAATTTGCAGCAAGCTCCTTAACCTCATCCGTAGTATTATAAATTCTCGGAAACAGCGGAGCCGTAAGGAACATCAGGCCACCTAATACAAAGCATGAGGTAACCGAAAAGGCAATTATCTTATATGCACTTTCCTTACCTTCCTTAACCTTACCGGCGCCCAACATCTGACCTACTATGATTGCCGCGGAATCTCCCAAAGCTATAAATACAATGTTGAATACATTGGCTATTGTAGAATTAATATTCAATCCCGCAACTACGGCAAGGCCTCTTTGAGACAGGCAGGCCGTCTGTGTCGCAACTGCCGTTGCCCACAATGTTTCATTCATAAGTAACGGAAGGGCCAGCACGGCAATCTTACCGATAAGTTCCCCCGGAACCTTAAATGATTTATACACTCCTCTAAAATACGGATTCTTATCAAGATGTCTATGAGAATAGGTTACTACAATCGCAAGCTGTACGAATCGTGAAATCACAGTAGCAACGGCAGCTCCCACAACCCCAAGTTCAGGGGCTCCTGCCTTACCAAAGATAAGAATATAGTTAAGTATCATATTTACAAATACCGCAACTATCGAAGCTTTCATAGGTACTGCCGTCTCTCCCGATTCACGAAGAGTCGAAGAATATGAAAACTCAAATGCCAGCGGAATCTGTCCTATAAGCATTACCTTTAGATAATCCTCGCCGTACTTAAGGGTTGCATTAAGGTCTCCGCTTGCAGAACCGTCATGCAGATACAAAGATATCAAATCACTGCCCCATATAAGAAAAACAAACCCGGCAATTACAAGAATTCCTATGCTGAGAAGTATTTTAATTCTAAATACACTCCTTACCCCTTCGTAATCTCCCTTTCCGTAGTACTGGGCTCCCAAAACTCCGGCACCGGATGTGGCTCCAAAAATACAAAGCATCAGAATAAACAAAAGCTGATTTACAATCGATACTCCCGACATCTGCTCCGTACCCACACGTCCCACCATAATATTATCAAGCATTCCTACGAAGTTGGTAATACCGTTCTGTAACATAATAGGCAGTGCAATGGCAAGCAGTTTTTTATAAAATTCTTTATTACCTATTAGATTTTTTATTTTAAATTTTTCGTTAATTGTAATCGTATTATCCATATATTGTGTCTTCCCCAAATATCATCAACAAATACTAACAGAATACCATAATATCAAGGTTTAAGCCACTTAATTCATTGAAAAGTCGAGATATTCTGATATAATATTATGTATCTGAATTATTAGTCGTGTTTCATAAAAGGGGAAATATATGGAAAACCAGGTTAATGATCGTAAGAACAGTTATACTGTCACTAAGTACAACGCTATTTTTTCTATTATCATTATTTCACTTATCATAGCAAGTCTGTGTTTATCGGTATCAATGGGCGTATCCTTCAGACGATTCTGTGACCACCAGACACAATACAGTGAAAATATCAAATCATCCAAAATACTAAGAGAATCATATGACAATTTAACAACCCAATTCAGGCGTTTTATTATCAACCAGAAAATGGATGGTTATACAGCTTATTTCGAAGAATTTGATTCCGGCCGAAGGGATGCGGCAATTCAGGCTCTTGCCACCGGTACCGAAGGCGGTAATCTGTTAGGTAATGCGTTAGCTAACGTTAATGAAATTACCGATTATGAGATGCATGCCATGGCTTTGGCTTCAAAAGCTGCAGGCCTTGACTTTTCTACCTTAAGGAGCGAAATTGCCAATTATCCTCTCACTTCCGAAGAAAAAGCAATGTCCCAAATCGAACTTCGAAACAAAGCAAACCAAATGGCCTTCGGAGACGAGTTTGGTGCTCAGGCCGAAAGAATAGATGCTATTATCGAACAGTATTCAAATACATTACTTATCGAAAACGCCGAAGAGGTTGCACGTATTAAGAACTCTGTTGCCATCCATATCATTGCAATCGTTCTGTGTCTTGTTTCACTTGTGGTAATCGCTTTTGTTGTTTTCAGTACTCAGAACGAAAAAGTAGTAACACCCCTTACTACAATTCAAAAGCAATTGGAAAACAAAAGTCCCCTTAGCGAAGATATCGGCATCAATGAAATACGGCAGATTACTGTGGCTTATAACAAGCAAATGGACGAACTTAAATGTGCACATTCCGTTGAGGCCAGTTATCAAAAGGCACTTATTGCCGATTCCGAGATAGTATATGAAGTCAACGTATCCAAAGACTTAATCACACGAGTTATAAGCGAAGATGACAATCATCCCTTTACAATGCTCCTTACAAGCCTGGGACTTACTCTTCCGTGCAGTCTTAACAAATATTCTCAATCTGTTAAGAAAATAATTCCCAATTCGGAAAAAACCGTATTCAATACACTGTCATGTGAAAATATGATTAAAGAATATAAGAGCGGTTGTTTATCTTCATTTCGCGATTCCGAGCTTACATTGTTCGGTGTTACCAAAAAAGTCAGATCCATTGCTTTATATCGCGAAGATCCCAAGACCAGAGATATTATTGCAATGATAGTTATAAAGGACAATCAGCTAAAGGGATGGTAATCATCTGATTACCATCCCTTTAGTATTTAATATCTGTAACGGAGCCACGGATAATTCATCCACGCCCATCTGAATCAGAGTATCAATATATTTGCTGTCTGCTGCCATTTCTCCGCATACAGACACCTTAATATTATAGGCATGAGCACTGTCGATACTCATTTTAATAAGTTTCATTATCGAATCTATAGAATTCTCACACAGCTGATACAAATCATTATTCGACCTGTCTACCGCATATGTATACTGCATAAGATCGTTTGTTCCGATGCTAAAGAAATCCACATACATCGCAATGTTCATACTATCCAGAGCTGCTGCCGGCGTTTCTATCATGGCGCCTTCTTTTATATTCTTGAAAGGTATCTTTTCAGCTTTGAGTTCAGCTTTAACTTCCTTTACAATTTCGTGGGCCTTAATAATCTCGCGATGAGAAGTAATCATCGGATACATAACCGATAAGTTTCCGTACTCGCTTGCCCGCAGGATGGCTCTTATCTGGGTCTTAAACACTTCAGGTCTGTCAAGAGATACTCTTATTCCTCTGTACCCCATTGCCGGATTGTCTTCTTTGGGCAAATGAAGATACTCAACATCCTTATCTCCTCCGACATCCATTGTCCTAATGACAATTTCTTTGCCCTTCATCTTAACAGCTATATTTTTATATATTTCAAACTGCATATCTTCCGAAGGATAATCCGAACTTCTAAGATAAATGAATTCCGTTCTGAAAAGTCCGATTCCGTCAGCACCGTTTTTCTCGGCAATAAGTACTTCCGAAACAGAACTTATATTGGCACAAACAGGAATGCTTCGTCCGGATTTATGTTCCGGCACCACATTAACAAGTTTAGCAAGTTCTTTGCTTCTTTGTCTGTACTCATCAAGTTTGCTCTGAATCCGCTCTATTGTCTTTTTATCCGGATTAAGAGTAAAAACACCGACTTCCGAAGAAGCATCCGATTCAATGCCTGCCTCAAGTCCGTTCCAGGAAGGATCAATATTGATTCCCGTGATTGCAGGGATTCCTACCGAGCGGGCTATAATTGCCACATGTGAAAGTTTAGAGCCTCTGTTGGTAATAATTCCTTTAAGATTACGATTATTAAGACTTACTATCAAAGAAGCCGTTATCTCATCGGCCACTACGATTGAAGGCTCGTTTAACTCATAAGTTGATTCGGTCGCCCCGTTAAGAATTCTTAGAATTCTGTTTGCAACCTCACTTACATCGGCTGCTCGTTCACTAAAAGTAACATCCTCAACAGTACTAAGACGCGAAACCATATCATTGCGTACTAATGTAACAGCTTCGTTGGCTGATATTCCTTTGTCTACAATAAGGCTGTGTATCTCATCTTCAAGGGACTTGTCCTTAAGCAGCATCTGGTGTGCCATAAAAATACCCGCTGCCGTCTCGTTCTTATATACGCAGGCATCATATAATTCGCGCAATTCTTTTGCAGCAAGAAGACTCGCCGATTTAAATCTGATAAATTCCTTTTGGCGATTCTTACTTGGTTTAGGTACAATAGACCTGTATACTACGTTCGCCGAATTTAAATATACAACTTTGCCAATTGCCGTTCCCGATGAAATTGGGCTGCCTTTAATTACAGTCTTTGACATATTCCCCCAAATATACCAACAAATTATTCCTTGTCGATGACCAGATTCTTAGATACCACTTCAACACCCTTGCCGCTCTTAAAGATAGACTCGGAAGGGATAACTCCTCTTACGCACGAAGTAGGATAAACATTACTGTGTGAACCTATCACCGTTCCGGGATTAAGAACACTGTTACATCCGACTTCTACGAAATCACCCAGCATAGCTCCGAATTTTTTAAGGCCGGTCTCAATTTTTTCATTCTTACCCTTCACTACTACAAGAGTCTTGTCCGACTTAACATTTGAAGTAATAGATCCTGCGCCCATATGAGACTTAAAGCCCAGTACGGAATCACCCACATAATTATAATGAGGAACCTGCACATTATCCGAAATGATAACATTCTTAAGTTCCACTGAATTACCTACTACGCATCCGTTACCTACTAAGGCAGAACCCCTTATAAATGCACCGTGTCTTACTTCTGTATCTTCACCGATAATACAGGGTGAGCCAAGGTATGCCGAAGGGAAAACCTTCGCGGATTTAGCTACCCATACACCCTCCGAAGGGTTATCATATTTATCCTTAGGAAGTGTAGGTCCTATTTCCAAAATAATTTCTTTAATCTTAGACAATATCTCCCAGGGATATGTAACCTTGGTTAAATACGGCCATGCAAGAGTATGACCTTCTTCATATAATTCTGTTACTTTAAGTTGTTCCTGTGACATGTATTTTCCTCCATACATCCTAATCTAGATTTCACACACTGTTATTATTATAACGTATTTTTGTGCGATAAAAAAGAATTGGCACCGCTTTTTGCGGTGCCAACATTACTTATTTAATTTTAATCAGATGACCTGAATCTTTCATTGCATCAATGATTGCATCAACGTGCTTTTCACACTCTTCATCGGTACCGGCTTCTGCCATAACTCTCAGTACCGGTTCTGTACCGGAAGCTCTAAGAAGAACTCTTCCGTTATCACCGAGCACCTCGGTTGCCTTATCAACCGCTGCCTTAACTGCCTCATCATCAAGAGTTGTCTGCTTATCATCTACTACCACGTTCTTAAGAACCTGTGGGTAAGTAGGTATCTCTGAAGCCAGCATTGAAAGAGGAAGCTGCGTATCAATCATTACACTAAGAAGTGTAATGGCTGTCAGTATTCCGTCACCTGTACGGGCGAATTTACGAAGAATGATGTGGCCTGACTGTTCTCCGCCGATAGCATGATCGAATTCTTTCATGTTCTCATATACGTATCTGTCACCAACCGCTGTTTTTTCGTAGCCGATTCCCACACGATCCAGTGCTTTGTACAAACCGAAGTTACTCATAACCGTCGTAACAACCTTATTATTGGGAAGGTCGCCGTTTTTCTTAAGATACTTCGCTATGATATACATAATCTTATCGCCGTTAACAACATCACCGTTCTCGTCAACCGCAAGGCATCTGTCTGCATCCCCGTCAAAAGCGAATCCGCAGTCGAGTCTGTTGGCCTTAACATATTCCTGTAAGCCCTCGATATGAGTCGAGCCACAGCCTCTGTTGATGTTAGCTCCGTCAGGAGTGTTGTTAATAACGTATGTCTTTGCCCCGAGAGCATTAAATACAGCAGGTGCTATCATCCATGAAGAACCGTTAGAGCAATCAAGTCCTACCTTATGGTCTTCGAAGTATTTATCCGTAGTCTTGGCAAGATATCCGATATACTTATTACGTCCTGCGTAATAGTCAACAGTACATCCTATCTTCTCACCTGTAGCAAAAGGGATTTCCTCATGATTACCGTCAATGTATTCCTCGATTTCATCCTGAAGCGCATCATCCATCTTCTCCCCGAAACCATTCATAAGCTTGATTCCGTTATCGTAATATGGATTGTGGCTTGCAGAAATCATAACACCGCAATCAAATTTCTCTGTTCTTGTAATATATGATACGCAGGGGGTAGTCGTTACATGTAAAAGATATGCATCCGAACCGGAAGAAGTAATTCCGGCAGCAAGTGCATTCTCGTACATATATGAAGATCTTCTGGTATCCTTACCGATTACAATCTTAGCTCGTCCTTCCTGACCGTAATACCAGCCAAGAAAACGTCCGATTTTGAAGGCATGCTCTGCTGTAAGAACTACACCTGACTCACCTCGGAAACCGTCTGTTCCAAAATATTTGCCCATAAAATTCCTTTCTTAGCCGTTGTAAGCTGCCTCATCACATACCAAAACAACATCATCATGTAAATTAAGGAATGAAGCAGGACACTTGGTTGTACATGTACCCTTAAGCATCTGAGCAACAGCTTCGTGCTTATTGGCACCTGTAGCAATAATAATAATCTTCTTGGCAGAAAGGATTGTACCCATACCCATTGTAAGTGCCTTGGTAGGAACATCTGCAGCTGATGCGAAGAATCTTGCATTGGCATCGATGGTATCCTCTGTAAGGGATGTAACGTGAGTTACGGGAACAAGTTCCTCATCAGGCTCGTTGAATGCGATGTGACCGTTACGTCCGATTCCCAAAACCTGAATATCGGCACCACCTAATGATCTAACGTATGCTTCATATCTTTCGGCTTCCTTTTCGCCGTCGGGAGCAGCTCCGTTAGGAACGTTGGTGCGTGACTTATCAATATTAACCCTGTCAAATAAATTCTTATTCATAAAATATCTGTAGCTCTGATCATTATCAGGGCTGATAGGATAATACTCATCTAAGTTAACAGTAGTGATATCCTTAAAATCAATCTCGCCTGCTGCATTCATCTTAGCAAGTTCTGAGTACATTCCCTCAGGTGTAGAGCCAGTGGCAAGACCTAATATCGCGTTCGGCTTATTTTTCATGACCTCGGCAACGATCTTAGCAGACTCTAGGGAAACTTCATCATAGTTCTTTTTTACAATAACTTTCATTTTGTTCTCCTTTTCCAGTGCTATAGTCGCGTTTAAAACAGTTCCAAAACACGCAAAAAATTACTGTAAAAGTTTACTACCTCATAAGGCATATTGCAATATTTTTTTTGATATGTTTCTAAACAAAAACATTGCCGGGAGGTCCCGGCAACCTTTAATTACTATACTATTTATACACTATTGCATGTGCCAGTTTATCGGCTGTTGCAATGTCAACAAGCTGCTCGATAATAGCAAGACTAAAATCTATTGCCGTACCGACACCGCGGCTTGTAATAATATTTCCATCCACATTTACCGCCTTATCATTTGCCTTGGCACCGCGAAGTTCTCCTTCCATTCCCGGATATACACATGCATTTTTGCCCGTAAGAAGTCCTCTTCTTCCCAATATGGAAGGTGCTCCGCATATGGCAGCAACCCACTTACCTGCTTTGGCAAATTCATCTACTTTTTCCATAAGAGGCGTACACGCTTCAATATTCTTCCAGCCCGGGCTTCCTCCGGGAAGAATAAGCATATCGGTTTTTGTAAAATCCGCCTTCTGAATAACAGTATCAGCTCTTACTATTATTCCGTGAGCTCCGTTTACAATATCGCTCCCCGTAACGGATACCATTGTAAGATTAATTCCTGCCCTTCTTAACAAATCCACGGTTGTGAGGGCTTCTACTTCTTCAAATCCCTCTGCCAGAAAAAGAAATACGTTTTTCATAATGTTTCCTTTCAAAATCAAATAATAAATCTGTCAAGTGTCTGAACAAGTTTGGTAATATCAATCGGTTTTGACAAATGCTCGTTCATTCCCACTGCAAGGGCGCGCTTCCTGTCTTCTTCAAAGGCATTGGCAGTCATTGCAATAATAGGAATCGATGCCAGTTCAATATCTTCAAGTTCTCTTATGGCCATAGTTGCTTCATATCCGTTCATTCTCGGCATTTGGACATCCATAAGAATCGCATTGTAAAAACCATGCTCGGAATTCTTAACCATGGATACTGCCGTATCGCCATCATCTGCTTCTTCAACATATATTCCGTAATCCTCGAGAATATCCCTTGCAATCTCACGGTTCATCTCATTATCTTCAACAAGCAGTATTCTCTTTCCCTGAAAAGCATCTTCCTCAACTTCAATAACATTTTCCTGAGCCATTTCGGATATATCCTGAATCTTAAAATCAACGGTTACTACAACCTTGGTTCCGAAACCCTGCTTAGATTCAATATCTATCTTACCGCCCAACATATCTACTATCTTCTTAACGATAGCCATACCAAGTCCGGTGCCTTCAATACCACTGTTTGTTGTATTGTGTTCCCGTGAAAAGGAATCAAAGATTCTTGTAAGATATTCCTTTGACATCCCGATACCGTTATCTTCAACGGTAAACCTGTACTTGGCAACTCCGTCAACCGGATCCGATATCTGTTCAGCCGTATATATTATTTTACCACCTTCCGGAGTATATTTGATTGCATTTCCCAGAATATTTATAAACACCTGATTTACTCTGGGAGTATCCGTAAGTATATCTTTGTTCCTTATATTCTTAATCTTACCCTCAAGAGTGATGCCCTTCGCCTTGGCACTTGCCTCAACTATCATAAGCAGTGCGGATGCTCTTTCAATTAAATCGGCAGGTGCCTCTTCAATAGTCATCTTACCGGATTCAATCTTAGACATATCAAGTACCTGATTAACCAAAGAAAGCAGTTGCTGACCGGAAATATCAATCTTATCAAGGCAATCGGTGACCTTGTCCTTTGAATCAAGGTATTTCTTTGCCATGACCGTATATCCGATAATAGCATTCATTGGCGTACGAATATCATGGGACATATTAAACAGGAAATTGGTCTTAGCTTCATTGGCCGAATCGGCCATTTCGATAGCCCGGGCAAGGGATGCCTTGTGGAGTTCATCTTTACGACGACTTTCTTCAGCCCTAAGACGCCTTCTTGACAGCAGATAACAAAAGATATAAAGGGCAATCAATATAATACTTAAAATGGAATATACAACATAAAAAGGTGCATAATTAAGAATTACTGCTTCAAAAGAGTTGTTTTCGATATTTATTCCAATCCATTTGTTGTAAAGTTTCGGGATTGTACCGTCATCAAACATTTCTTTTGCCGTCTGTTCGATTTGGGCACAAAGTATGGGATTTTGAAGTGAAGCACCGATGCTCGGAAGTGCACCTGCGGCATAAACATAGGGTTCCATCTCTTCATATTCATCATTCAAAATATCAGAAATAAGAGAATCATGATAAGACCCGTAATCCATTTTAACTTCACTGTTGGTGTTGGGAAGATTAAGCCCCAGAATCAAATCTGCCTGGCCGTTCTTCATAATTTCCTTACAGGTTTCCCAATCATAAAGTTCAAGTTTAGCTTTTTTACCAAGGCGATTGCCCAGTTCTATTGCAATATCGGCGTCCATTCCGTCAGGATTACCGGCTTCATTAATAAACGAATAGGGATAATAATCCGCATCAGCCACGCAAACTAAAGTGTCTGCGGTAATAGTCGCAGTAGATTCGGTTTTGGCTGTTTTATTCACACTAAACACACCCAGTTTGGAAAGTGTAAAAATAACCGGAATAATTGCCAAAACTATAATAAGAAGAATGAAAAGAGCAAGACTTGTTTTCTTATTTCGCATCTTAACCTCCCGCACTAAGGATACCTATCCACGCTAGTCCATTATATTCCCCTTTTTAGACACTTATAAGTGCAATTTCTTCGCAAAAAAAGGCAAATTCTTCGCAGAATTTGCCACTTATCCACATGTTGTGTTTGCGCTTATTTTGTTATACAAGATACGTTTTGTGTCTTATTTATAAAGCCTCATCAACTGTTGTGCCCTTAAGATCGTCCTCAATAAGTTTCATCTTACGCATCATATCTTTGACCTTATTTTGGGCATCTTCGACAGTATCTACAGTTGCCTCACCGGCATTGGTTGATTCAAGAATATCCTGAATAAGATGTTCCGTATCCTTCTGACGATGTTCACGAATCTCACTGGCAAGTTCCCTGGTTTCTTCGGCCTTTGCCTTAATCTTATCAATCCTAAGTTCGCGTTCTTCCTCTTCTTTAGCCTCTTCCTTAGCCTTCTTAACCTTTTCGTCCATTACTTCCTCAACATGGGATCTTCCCTGATCTGCCAAGGTATTAATAATCTCTTTACGGGCATTTTCCTGAATTTCTTTTGCCTGCTTCTTGGCATCTGCTACACCATGAGACTTATTACGTTCTATCTTTGTCTGTCTGATTACCGCATTCTGATCTTCAATGGTCTTTAATGCATCATAAGCTTTGGTCGCATAGGGATGTTCGGAATACTTAAGTTCCATGGCACGCTTTTGATACTCGGTAAGATTATCCATGTCCATATTCTCAAGTTTTTCTTTTTCTTCATCCGTAAGCTTCGTTTGAGACCCTGCAAGCTCTGAATCTATGCTCTTAAGAAGCAGTTGTGTATCCTCATATTCTTCCGAATCCTTATCGATATTATAGGACCCTGCCAGGGCATTAATTTTGTCTTCAATATCAAGTATTGCCTTCTTGTTATCGGCAACCACGCTTGTAAGTTCGCGGATTTTCTCTCTGCGTTCTTTGATATCGTCATCAATTTGCTGTTCGGCCTTATATGCATCAGAAACAACCTTAAGGGCTTTTTTCTTCGCCAGGTTCTTAATATTTTCAAGCGGGTCTGTAATATTCTTTTTTTGAAGAGGCGCGCTTATTACATTATTATTCTTCTGTTCGTAGTTATCGCCTACATACATCGAAATATTATTTATCTTCACTGATATTCTCCCTTTACTTACTTAAACCGTGCCTTAACAAGGCCCATTCTTCGGGTTTCTATCAGGAATATCGGACAAATTAATCAATATCTTTAGGTTTCCGAATAAAATTATACAAATTTTCCTATCATCTCCAGCAAAACATCGATTTTCATAGGTTTTGTAATATGTTCATTCATACCCGCTTCAAATGCAGCTCTTCTGTCTTCTTCAAAGGCATTCGCTGTCATGGCAATAATTGGTATCTTTGAAATTGGAGTACCCAAAGCTCTGATTTTCATAGTGGCCTCATATCCGTCCATATTAGGCATCTGTATGTCCATAAGAACTATATCGTAGTCACCGTCGGAAGCCTTTTGCATCTTTTCTACCGCAATAAGACCATCTTCTGCCGTGTCAATAACAAATCCGTGTTCTCCCAAAAGTTCACAGGCAATTTCAAGATTAAGTTCGTTGTCTTCAACCAACAGGACTTTTTTGCCCGTAAAGTCACGTCTCTCTTCCCTTGCGGAATTTGCACCATTCTCGATTGTGACATCAGTGTCATATTTTTTGAATTCAAAAGTGATTTGAGTTTTTGTTCCCACACCTACTTTACTTACTATCTTAATCTGACCGCCCATCATATCTATCAGATTCTTGCATATCGCCATTCCAAGGCCCGTTCCCTGTATTCCGGATACGGTAGATGTTTTCACACGGGTAAAGGGATCATAAATAGTCTCAAGGAATTCCGGGCTCATTCCCATTCCGTTATCTTCTATAATAAATTCATACATAGAACAGTCTGAATCCGGTATATTCTTTTCACTTACGGACAAAGATATACTTCCACCCTCTTTTGTATACTTGATGGAATTGGAAAGGACATTAAGCAGCACCTGATTGAGGCGCAATTTATCACAGATTATTTTTTCGTTCTTAAGCTCCTTAACCGTTACACTAAACAGCTGATGCTTTGCGTTAGCCTGTCCCTGAATAAGGTCCTTTATATCATCAATAATCTCTGTAATATTCTCTTTCTTTTCATCAAGAGCCACATTGCCCGCCTCTATTCGACTCATATCAAGAATATCATTGATAAGGGAGAGCAGATGATTTGAAGACTGGTCTATCTTTTTAAGATACGATTTAACAAGTTCTATATCATCCAGATGATTTTGGGCAAGTTCCGTATATCCCGTTATTGCGTTCATAGGTGTTCGAATATCATGGGACATATTATTAAGGAACGTCGTTTTGGCTTTGTTGGCAGACTGTGCCATGGACAAGGCTTCCTGAAGGTGCTGAAGTCTTTCTTTTTCCTGACGGATTTCCTCACTGATATCCATAAAACCGACAGCAATATGATATTCATCAAGGCCTCGTACTATAAGGCCTCTCATTGTTCTTTCTTCGTCGCCGAATATTTCTCTTGTGGTAAAAGTAAAGTTCTTTTCTTTTCGGAGTCGGTTGATTACGTAATCCTTATTGGTTACCTGCATCATCATTTTACGGTCATCCGGATGAATATGTTTATTAATAAAATCCACCATATCATCATATCCGCCGTCAGTCATAAATACTTGCAGGAAATCATGGTTCATATGAAGAATTTCATAGGTGTCGTCAATAAGATTAACAGAATAAGCCGAAGAATATGATTCTACGAAATAATCAAGCAAACTCTTTTGCTCATAGAGTTTACGATTTGCCGACTGAGCTGATTTAAGTGCAGAGCTTAACTGATTACGCAGTTCCTGTCTTTCGGCACCGAAAGAGTCCATTATACTAAAGCCCATCGTTACCGTAGAAGGGGTACCGTCCTCATTACGCATTATTACGTAACTGGACATAGATATCCATTCATCCTCAAAATCGCTGGCCTGGAATGAATATGTATGCTTGTTTTCCTTAGTAAGTGCGCGCTTTACTGCTTCCACATCCGAAATACGGGTAAAGAAATCTTTTGCATCCCCGGGTTTTAACCGGTCTATAAATATTCGCATGGCATCATTGTAAGGCAGAACATCTCCCACATGTATATAGTTTTCTGCCATGGCAACCTTTTCGACTCTGATAAGTTCCTCGTCTAAGTCAGCCACAAGAAGTGTATCTATGTCGTCATTCATCTTTTCATTAAGATGACGGTAAATAATTTCGTCGTTTTTACGGATAAATCCCACTGCTATCTCGGAATTGCCAAGATCCGAAATAACCATCTCATTCCATTCGATTATATTTTCAACGTAATTCCTGAATTCAATATTAAAAGACGGTACTTCCTTAAGGCGCGCACGAATATTATCAAACTCAAGTGCTCGGCGCATCATCTCCTTATCGCGATCATAAACAACCGCATCTATAAAGAAATTAATAGAATCACGATAGTCTTTAAAGAGCATATCCCTGCCCTTCATATCCTCCGTCAGTTTAAGGGGTACATAGGAAGCATCATCAAGATTAGCCATATACGCTATATCATAATTCTGCGTAAAGTACTCAAGAAGTTTTTTACGATCTATATTTGATTGATTTACCGATTGCTCATTTCCCATAATCAATTTCCTATATTTCTATCTTATTCCGACAGGATTCTTTTTGTAAGTTCTGACGTAATAATATATACTAATCATCGCAGCAGTAATTATCCAGCTAATGGGATAACTTACAATAACCCAGTCTATATTCCCCTTGTACCCGAACAAAGATATCCATATTACTCTGAATAAAACAATCCCACACAAATTAAATATTGTGGTAAACAGCGTGTCACCTCTTGCTCTAAGTGAAGCCGAAAATATTTCAATAAATACAAACACCGGATATGTAGGAACTATCATCTTCATTACATGCACGCCCGCATCAATTACTTCAACCTCGTTAGTAAAAAGATATAAAGGGTATCTTCCGAAGAAAAACAGTAACGTGCTTATTACTACCGCAGTTGTAAAGGACATCAAAAGACAACTTCGAGTTCCCTTTTTGACACGTTTCATATTTCCTGCACCATAATTTTGTCCCACAAAAGTTGCTGCTGCCGTGCCAAAAGAACTGTTAATCATCCAAAACAGCACATCCACTTTTCCTTCGGCTGTCCAGCCTGCCACCGTATTAACACCAAAGGTATTAACTGCCGACTGAATAACCATATTGGATATACTGTAGGTAGACGACTGAATTCCTGTAGGCAATCCTATCTTTATCATTCGTATGAAATAGTCCTTATTAAGACGAATTTTCTTAAGAGACAGTTTAACCGCAATTGTTCTATGCATAATGCATTCCGTTACCAACGCGGCACTTATTGCCTGGGCTATCAGTGTTGCTACAGCTACACCTATTACATCAAGTTTACAATATTTAACAAGAGTAATGTCAAGAATAATATTTACTACGGTACATATAATAAGATACAGCAGCGGTCTTGCAGAATCACCCAATGCTCGTAATATGGAAGCGCCCATATTGTAAATAAACACAAATACCAGCCCTGCAAAATAAATCGTCAGATACTGTGTAGACTGCTTTAACACATCTTCGGGAGTATTCATAAGTTTAAGCAGCATAGGGGTACATATCATTCCGATTATACCGAAAACTACGCCCCCCAGTATGGCAAAGGCATAAGCAGTATGAACGGAATCTTCCAATTTCTTTTGTTCTCTTGCTCCGAAATACTGTGAAATCAATACAGTACATCCGCTTGATAATCCCGTGAAAAATCCTACCACAAGATTAATAATGATTCCCGAAGAGCCACCTACGCTTGACAGAGCTGCCTTTCCGGCATACTGCCCTACTATTGCCGCATCTACGGTATTATAAAGTTGTTGGAAGAAGGTGCCTATAAGGATTGGGAAAAAGAAAGTCATAATTGACTTACTTATGGATCCTGTAAGCATCGCCTCATTTGTATCTGCTTTTTTCATATCTTCACTTATTAACTTTCAGTTTGACATAGCCAAATATTTGTAGTAAAAACTGACGTGGGAATATTAATGAATAATAATACCACAATTTTTTTAAATGAAAAGAGGAAAAATATGGAAACTGAAACGATTAAAAAACCTTCAAAAATAGGTGCATTTTTCTATGGTCTGTTGGCAATGGCCGTTTATCTTATTATTGTATCTATTCCGCAATTACTTGTTCTTGCACCCATAATAGTTCAGGCCAATGTCGAATCCGCCGGCGATGTTCAAAAGTATACCGAAATTTATATGCAACTGCTTGGCGAAAGTGCTGACAAAATTACGATTTCAACCGCTGTAGGTACTGTTCTTGCCGTAATTGTAACCGTTATCTGGTTCTATTTTGGTGTATACAAGAAAAAGAAAGCTGCAGGCACAATCGAAAAAGTCGGTCCTAAATTAAAGAACGCAAAATCAATTATATTCCTGATTAGCGCTGCAATCGCAGGAAATGCCGTTGCAACACTTATTATGGATCTTCTTCTTACTCTTATGCCTACCGTGGCTTCTAATTACGTTAATTCAATGAATACAGTAATCGGCGGTGTTCAGCTTTTGGGAACAATACTTGCCGTTGTCCTTGCTCCGATTGGTGAAGAACTCTGCCTTAGGGGTATCGTAATGAACAGAACTCAAAAGTCCTTTGGTCTGGTCGGATGTATAGTACTGAGCGGTATCTTCTTTGGAATCTATCACCTTAATCCTATCCAGGGAATATATGCCATTCCTATGGGTATGGTATTCGGATATATTTCGTATAAGTATAAGTCAGTTATACCTTCAATAATTGCACATTTTATAAATAATATTGCTGCTCTGTTTTTAGGTATTCTTTACACGACCTGGTATTCCACCCTTATTGTGATAGTTGTATTTGGTGCAATTGCCGTTATTTTTGCCGGAAAACTTGATTTTTTAAAAAAGGATAACGCCATAACAGAATAAGGTTAAAATAAATCCAGCATATTATCAAGATATATGGCTTCCCTTACATTAATCCTATACTCGGGCTTAGTCATATAATACAGGATGAATTCAAGTATCAGGGCGCTGCCGAGGCTGCGCCCTTCTATTTTGAAATTAGTAATTCCCATGGGAAGATATTTATTTATAATATCTTCGGTTCCTATAAACATCGGATTGGCCATGGCTTTCGAAAACTTATAGCCTTCCTCTGCATCCGGCGATGTACATTTAAACGAAGGTCCGTCCATTCCGAGATTTTTATAACTTACAGCTTCATAGCACATTTTTCGTGACCTGCACTTTGGGGTGCAGCATTCATTACACAAAAGTTCAACCTTATCTTTCTTATCCTTAGGCAATGAATCAAATAAATCATACGCTTTGTTCAGGCGAAAATCAGGAACCACATAGGTATAGTCTTCCTTATCCAATTGCGCTTTAAATGCATCATAATCCGTAATAACTTTAGTTGTGGAATCTACGAAATAGAACTCCGGATAATTTGACTTAATATAATCAAGCAAAATGTCGGAATATATAATTATTCCGTTAGTTAGCCCGTCATCTTCTGCAAATATCTCACACAATCTGTTACAGTTGCGGTCATCAAGATGCTCTGTGGTAATAAGTGAATTACTAAAGGTAAGACGTGCGGAAATACCATACTCCTTAAGAAGCGCCCGAACATCTTCAGGGGCTGTGAAGCCTGCCTCGATGCGTCCGCCGCCCCACAGACAGTCTGCAGGTGCGCCATAGATTGAACCTATCTCACACCAATCATAGAAATACTCACGATGCACTTCCCACAGGGGCAAAAATAGCCTGTACAGTTCATGGAACTCAAAAAGTCCCGGTAAATGATAATATGCTTTTTCTTTAGGTAAATTAGTTGTATTTTTCATGACTTTGTAAAAACAATTCCCAATGCGAAAGCTTGCGAATCTTTTTAATCGTTACTAATCTTTCCTATCCCGTAACAAAAATTTTAAATCACAAATATCACAGTTTCGCTATCAGAAAATTATAAATTTTCCAATACCGTAAGGTCAACATTATGTTGACATACATACTGACGGTATGTATAATACATACCGATGGTATCTATTTTGTTTGGAGGATGATATGTCAAGAAATAAATATCCGGAAAAAACACAAAAGTTAATTATCGAAGTAGCAACAAAGCTTTTTATGGAGAATGGCTACGAAAAAACTTCTTTAAATGACATAGTAAAGAATCTCGGTGGACTTACCAAAGGAGCTATATATCAGCATTTTTCTTCAAAAGAAGAAATTTATCAGGCAGTGATATATCAAATGACAGCCCAAAATGATGATAACCTATTAAACTTAATTCAAAGCAAAAACTTAAACGGTTTGCAAAAAATCAAACTGGTACTCTCAGAGTCATTGGATGCTGCAATAGATAATCGCGGGCAACTTGGGCGCATAGATTATTCAAAGAATCCCCAAATGCTTTACAGTCTTATAAGAGAACTGAAAGAAGAAGTTGCGCCGATGTTTATCAGACCTCTTATCGAACAGGGAATAACAGACGGTTCAATCAAAACAGACTATCCCAAGGAATTATCGGAGGTGCTCGCCATATTAATTAACTTATGGATAAGTCCGTTAGTCTTTGAAGCATCACCGCAAGAAACAGCCAACAAATTGATGTTTTTATCGGAAATGCTGTCAGGATACAACTTAAACATCGTTGACGATGAATTAATAAAAAAGATTAAATTACTATCTAATACCAAAAAGAGTGAGGACAACTAATTATGAAAAATACAAAGAAACGTGTGATATATTTAATAGCTCTGGCATTTATTATATGTTCAATAATAAAAGATATTGAGTTTATGTTCATCAAGACCGACACTACCGTTATCGGAGAAAATGTAATATGCAAAATCGTATGTATTATTACTACAGTGTTCATTGCACATAAATTAGGATATAAGCTGACCGATATCGGGTTCAAGAATAAGAATATACCAAAATATGCTATCGCCGGTCTTAGTTTGGGTATTGTTACCTTTGCTGCCTCATATGGAATAGAGATGCTGATACTTTCGCTTCAAGGAGGAAATCCAAAGCTTTCTGTTTACATTACCAATTTTGGTTTAACAGGCGCCACAAATACGATGTCGCTATCTTTTTCAGCTGTTATAATCTGCATCCTCGGAAATATAATAAATGTTGTCGCAGAAGAAGGTCTGTTCCGAGGAATATTTTTAAAAGCACTTTCAGAACAGTGGGGCTTTAAAACAGGTAACTTTATACAAGCACTTTTGTTTGGATTCTGGCATATAATATCCTGCGTAATCGGAGTAAAAGAAGGCACAATGACGATTGGAACAGCGGTTGTATTTGCTATCGGATACGTGGTATTGGCCGGGATACTGGCAATCGAATGGGGAACCTGTGTCAATATGACCGGAGTTTTATGGGTAGGTATGTTTGAACATTTTTTCAATAATTTTATTTCAAATGCCCTTCACGTTTTAAGTACAAGCAGCAACGGAACAGTGGAAGCAGATAATATGCAAATTATCAGAATTGTCTTATCCAATGTTTTATCATTATCAATTGTATTAATAATAAATGCACGAAAAAAGCGCAAAGAACATTTATGATTTACAACTATTTTTCTTCAAATTTAATGCAGTCACCAAATTCATCTACCTGCATCTTAAGGTCAAAAATGTCTGCAAAATCCGTTGCACGAATTCCTACTATATAAGTCGCCGTAATCGGCGAAGTCCACTCGCCGCATGTAACATAGGGAATATCAACTTTTTTCCCGTCCTTTTTGACAACGAAGGATTGAATCTCATTGTCCTTTTCGCTTGCCTTAATCTCCCATTTTTCGTTGCTATACTCCCACGTAACGACACCTCTGTCATATTTTATATCATAGTCAGCATCCAAAATATCAAAAACTTCCTCCAGCATCCAAGGAGCATATTTTTCATCCGTAAGTGCAACATTCAAGGGCACAACATAATCCTCAAGTTTATAGCAGTAACCCGAATAATACATACCGTCCGAATTATTATTCAGTTTCTTCTTTTTGGCCGTGGCATGGGCCTTTTGAGACAAATCCTCGCCATTTAAATAAATATGATGAAGCGTTGAGACATGCGCTGTATCTATATATTTTTGTGGAATAACTTCTGTTTCAAGCCTGCCTTCCTTAATAGCCGAAGCATAGCAAAAAGAAACATAATCCAATAGCTTATCGTTGTCCCATGTACCATTGATTGCAAGGCTTCCGAAATTAACATTTATGCTGTCGCTTCGAGCCACAAACAGATTATATTTTTCATACGGGTTATCTATCAGCCAGTCTTCGGAATTGTAGTCAAGCTCTTCCTTATAAACATCGTCCGCAGCAGCAAAATAGTCCACCAAGCTAGCCAAATCCTCATATGATTCGACGTATATCCTTTTGCCGTCAATCGCAAGGCCACTGTCTTTAAGTATATCCTCAATATCATCTTGATAATATTCGTGAACCGCTTCGACATATTTGGAGACTATCGCTCTGCCATATACCGCAGAGTCCACGAATACACTGCTACGTGTATTTTCTGCCACAAATTCAAGGTCACGTTCCTTGGATTGGAAAGTATATATTTCCGTCGACACATCCGCGTCGGGTACCTGCTCCACACTTTTGAGAGAATACTTTTCCTGCGGGACTTCATCCTCCATATATTCTAATACCTTTGATTTTCCATACAGTCTTCCCTGGGCACCGCAGCCTGTCAACATTGTAACAGCCACGAAAACCATCACGGACAAAAATATACTTTTTCTCATAAATTTATTAATCCTTTTTAGAAATCTTTATCACACAATCAATACTCTGACAATATAATTCAGGAAGTCATATCCTATGCTTTTTCGAGTGTAGTGAACGAGCAGTCACTTGTCAATATGATTTCCCCCAAAACCTTTGATAGCATAGTGCTTTTGAAGAGTTTTGGGCATATACAGATAAATGGTATCCCTTGCCCGAGTTTTACTGCAAATCAAAAAAGCGCCGACAGAATATTCTCTGTCGGCGCCTCGAATTTCTTACTTACTAAAAACTCCGTACAATTGTTCCATGGTAGCAGGACCGTACCAATCAAGATTTGTATCCACCGTGGCACCTGCCGGAATCTTTATCTTCTTAAGCTGGTGATTAACCTTGTATCTAAATTCAAACGAAACTCCGGTATTAACCTTTCCTGCAATCTTCTGCATAAATGATTTCGGGAAAGAATTGAATTCGCCAAACTCAAAGGTAATTGTCTGCCCCGATTTAGCATTGTTAATCATGGGTACAGCATAATTGTTAAGTGCATATCCAAAAGCTGAAAGAGGCTGGGTATTTCTTGTTGCACCGCAGCTGCAAACTTCACCTTCAAGACCGTCCGAATCTTTGGTAGGTTCCGTTATTGTCTGCCAGGTGAAACTGTGAACGTGAGCAGGGGCTGATGGTGTTTCCCCATTCGGTTCCGGTGACGGTGACGGTGATGGTGACGGTGATGGTGATGGTGAAGGGGGAAGATTATTTTCATCCAGGTAGAGTTTACCAGCAACCGCAATGTACACTTTTCCTACTTCCGGAGCATCCTCAAAAGCAGCACTGGACAAATCACTATGGGCGTGTTTTCCAGCTGAATCAAGGCTCCTGCTTCCATCTGCGTTATAAAGAAAACACAAAACAGGATTCTCCGATTCAATAATATCTACCACATAATTCATCCCACCACTTGAAGGATTAACACTTTCGGGGGGATTATAGCTATCCCAATTAATATCTGCAAACGCCGTCGTGCTCATTCCAAACATCATGGTTAATGACATTACTAATGCCACTAATATTCTTAATTTTCTTTTCATTTTCTACCTCTCTCAATAACAATAAACTATTGTTTATCCTCGTCTAATAGATTTTACACTTTTGAATTAATTACAGTCAATAAAAATCAACAATTTTTGCAATATAAGCAATAAAAAAAACTTCTGTTTTCTGTTTGACAAAAATAAGGCCTCCTAAGGATAACTATTTATGGATTTTGATATAGAGACAGTTTCCGATGTTTTATCACTTGAAACGAACTGATTTGAATGATGACGAGATAGCTGCTATCCAGCATACTGAAGAAATGATTAACCAGATCAAATTATCTGTAGTTGACAGTAACCTAATTGTTTCAAAGGAAACCCGAGGTTTATCCGTAAAAATCTATCCTGCAGAATAGATTAAATATCACAGCAACTATTCAGAAAAATAGTAAAAAATAAAAATAGAGCCAAAGTAGAGCCAACACACCTCAGCAGGAACACGTAATAAAGACCGGAAATGTGTCCAATTAAGATTGTGAACGCATGCGTTCACAATCTCTATATTAGGGAACAAAAACACTCACGATACACTTTGTTCTCGAGTATTGATGCGAATACTATTTCTTGTATCTTGTCATTTTATCCCAATCACTTGGGAATCCCATATATCCATATAACTGCTGCTCTGATATATGAGGGCATTTATTCAAAACAATTCCTACTACAGCCTTTAGGTTCCGCTTAAATACCTTAAACTCATCATTTGTAATAAGATATCTTAAAGCAATAACAACCGCGAATAAATCTTGTTTACCAAGTGTGTACGCCCCATTCTTTGTAGGAATTCTCATTTTCTTATGAAGAACCGTATCCGGACCAGATTCCTTTATACGAAATGTAAACAATCTTTCACCATGTGCACAGGTATTTCTGCATGAAGCAAGCACTCGAATGAATTGGTGCAATTCAAATTCAGATACTCTGGAATAATTCTGACTCACTTTAGTCCTTATATCGGAAGTACAATACTGATACATCTTCGATAGATTTCCAAATGTAATGGCATTCATAGCAACCCACAAAGGGACATTTCCATACTTATTAACATGATGAACAATATACCCATACTTGCTGGGTAACGATATTGCATTAGTTAAGCAATTAATCATTTTATTTATATCATTTCGATTTTTCTTATTCAGATTATAATTTACCGGATTAAGATATTCTGTCTGAAGTTCACCATACTTCTCGCAAAAATGATACGACAATAATGATTTAATCTGTCGTTCTACATGCAAGATATATTCCAGAAAAATCGATCTTATTTTCTCATCAAAATTATATAAAGCAACAATCTCTTCAAATGTTACTCCACGTTGATAATTGCCCGATGCTAAATGTTTAAAAGGATGTTTATACCCACCAATCAACGAGTAATAACTAATAGACTTAAGCATAGACTCTGCATAAGTTCTATCCGCTATTATTAATCCTTTTTCTTTTTCGAGCTTATCAAGTTGTTGCTCATATGTAAAAAATACTTTTGACATTAATCCTCCATAAAATGAAAAAAGAGAGTTCACGCATGAACTCCCTGGGCTGTGGGCATCTCGAGTTTCCACAGCGCTACCACTAAATATAATATACAAATCTGTGGGATTTATGTCAAGATTTTTGTGTTTTCAAGACTGCGTTATTTGGTATAGGCTATTCTCACAAACAAATTCGTTATACCGAATTCGGGATAAAGTTCGCAAGCAGTGGAAGTGGGTACCCACCTTCCGATTCGCTATGGCCTTCGGCCGCGCACGGTCTGTCTGTCGCCAGATAAAATATAGCACGAGCCTCTGTTCTTGTCCTACTTCGTAGTCCAAGAACCGTCGTGGGGCGTCGCCCCACAATAGAGCAATAAAAAACGCCTCTGTAAGCAAGCTTACTCCGCGTTTTATTATTACTTTATTATTCGGCTCGTGCTACTCCCACTCGATCGTTGCGACGGGTTTTTCGCTGATGTCCCAGAGGACTCTGTTTACGCCGGGGATTTCTACAATCTTATCTCTCATGGCGCACAACGAGCTAAACGGTATCTCGGGAACAGTAACCTTAACTGCATCCGTAGTATTAACGGCACGGATTACAACTGCCCATCCCATATATCTTTGGCCAACTCCGTCCACATACTTAATTCCCGTAGACTGGATATCGGGTATTGCGCAGAAATACTGCCAAGGAGTTTCCGGCAATTTTTCAATTTCTTCACGAACTATTGCATCAGCCTCTCTTAATGCTTCCAAACGGTCTCTGGTAATAGCGCCTACACAACGAACGCCAAGACCGGGGCCGGGGAAAGG
>JAZQQM010000034.1:0-11025 GCA_045629045.1 Lachnospiraceae bacterium | reverse complement strand
AGGTTACCTTTGCATTCTTTAAGTCTGCCTGACTTATTACTGCCTTGGCTACGTCTCCTGTTATCTTTGTTCCGTTTAAGGTTACGGTCTTATTTCCGTCCTTATCTACGTTGATATCGTATGTTACATCTCCGGCTGCCTCTACCTTAGTTCCGTCCACATACCAGGTAATCTTAAATCCATCATTTCCTATCTGGCTAAGTACTGCATCTGATACTTCCTTGCTTACGGCCTGGCCGTTCAAGGTTACAGTCTTATTTCCGTCCTTATCGATGTTAACGTCATACTTGTAATTTCCACCCGAAACAACCTTTGTGCCACGAACATACCAAGTAATATCATTATCTGAGAATTTAGCTACGCTAATTACAGCATCAGCTATTTCCGGCGAAACTGCTTCGCCATTCAATGTAACCGTGGTTACACCATTTTCAGCCACATTCACATGGAACTTGGCATCTTTTCCATTAGCGACAGCCGTTCTTGTTCCGTCGATATACCAGGTAATCTTAGCATTTTCAATTCCGGATACCTTTATAATCTCATCTGCAAGAGTTCCCGTTACAACTGTATCTCCAAGCTTAACAGTTACGTTTCCGTCTTTATCAAGATTGATATCGTATGTTGCACCGGCATCATCTGTCTTTACTCGTGTTCCGTTGATGTACCACTGAACATCAGAATAATTAACATGCTTAAGAACTTCCTTTGCAACAGCTGCATCAACGGCCTTACCGTTAACTGTAACTATTTCATTTCCGTCCTTATCAAGTGTGATATCGTATGTATAATTTCCGTCTACCTGGAATTCAGATCCGTCAATATAATACTTAAACTCTGTCTTGTGCTCGATATCTGCATATGCAAGTACTGCAGCTTTAAGTGCGCCGTCTTCAAGCTCTTCACCGTTTGCAAGCACTGTTGTCTTTCCGGTTCTTGTATCATAATGAATTGCAAATTCTGTTTCCTTATCTATAGAAACTTCTGTCTTTGTTCCTTCAAAGAACCAGGTTGTCTTAATAGCACCCAAATCAGCAGCTTTAAGTACTGCAGCTTTTTCATCAGCATCGGTGATTTCCTGACCGTCTGCCATAACCGTATATACTTCTTTGCCATTGTCAAGGTCTACATGAACAGAATATGTCTTCTTTGAATCAACAGGATAATCAACGCCGTCGATATAATACTTGGCATCAACTGCATCAAGATTGGCAGCTGCAATTACAGCAGCCTTTTCATCACCTGTAACATCAAATTTATTTCCGTCGGCATCTGTTGCCGTAACAGTATAATCTGTACCGTCTACTACGTGAATATCGTATGTCTTTTGCTTGTCGATTGGATACTTATTACCGTTAACATCCACATACCAATTAAGAGGAATCTGGTCAAATTTAGCTGCTTCAAGAACAAAATTCTTCTCATCGCCTGTTATTATGTTGTCATTTTGATCCTTAACGGTAATATTACCCTCAGCATCCTGAGCTATTGAATATTCCTTCTGAGTCTTAATATCAAACTTAGTCTCGATGCCATCAATATACCAGGTAGTATTAACAGCATTAAGCTTAGTTGCATAGGCAATTACAGCATCCTTTTCATCGCCATCGGCCAATTCCTTACCATTAGCAAGAACTTTAATCTGTCCCTTGGCGATTTCGATAGAATACTTGGTATAATTCTTGATTTTAACAGGACCGTTTTCGCCGTCTACATACCATGTAGGCTCTAACATATCAATCTTGGCCAAATCAAGAACAGCCTTCATTTCATCATTGGTCAAAGCTATATTCTTTCCCGTAGTCTTATCTGTAGCAATAACCTGAGTCTTATTGGTTCTTGTATCATAGGAAATAGTATAGTCTCTTTCCGAATCCACAACAGAAGTTGTACTTCCGTTTAAGTACCATACAGGCGTAATCTCATCCAATTTAGCAGCAAGGAGAACTGCTTCCTTTTCTGCTCCGTAAATTTCTTTACCGTCTACCGTAACAACCTGTTTTCCTGTAGAATCCACATAAACCGAATAATCTTTATGCTCATCTATTACAAAATCAGTGCCGTTTATAACCCATTTGGTAATTTCTGTCTGCTCATCATCAAGAGCGAAACTAAAGAGAGTAAGATATTCCTCCTTAGACATGGAAATTGATTTTCCATCCTTGTCAAAAGCTTTAATCGTAACTACACGGTCATTTCCATCGTTTGTATCTACATGAATCTGATATGTTCTGTATGAAGCAACCGGAACCTCCGTTCCTTCAATGAAGTAATCAGCCTGAACAGCGTCAAGCTTAGCTGCGATAATGGCATTATTTTTCTCATCTCCGCCAGCAAGTTCAACACCGTCAACCTTAACACTGACGTTGCCGTCCTTATCAACGAAAATGTCATATTTTTTATTACTGTCTACTTCAAACTCTGTTCCGTTAATAAACCACTGCTTATTAGTGAACAAATCAAACTTGGATGCTGCCAAAACAGTATCTATTTCATCCTGGTTTGTGATTTCTTTACCATCAGCGGTAATTGTTGTCTTCTTGGTTCTGTCATCATAGTAAATCTTATAATTCTTATTATGATCGATATCAATCTTGATACCGTTGATATAATAAGAAGTATAAGGAAGTTGTCCAGCCTTTGAAGCCGCAAGAACTGCCGAGATTTCTTCACCTGTTAATGCCTCGCCGTTAGCAGTTACTGTAGCGATTCCGTTTTCATCAATATGAATTGCGTATGTCTTCTTGGTAAAGCCTACAGAAGTCTCTGTTCCGTTAATATAGTAAACAGGATCGATTGCGCCAAAGTCGGCAGCATCGATAACATTCTGTCTTTCTTCGCCTTCAATAACTTCGTTTCCGCACTTAACGGTAATATTTCCGTCCTTATCCACGTGAATTGAGTATTCCTTATTGCCGGAAACCTCGAATTCTTTTCCGTTAATGTACCACTTACGATTAGTTTCAAGATTTACATACTCAAGCACCTTAGCTCTGTCTTCATCGGATACAGGTACTGAGTTACCGTTCTCATCCTTAGCAGTTACATAGATGTCTCCGTTCTCATCCTGATATACGGTAATTGTATCCGAAACCTGTACCTCAACACCTTCAGCAATATAGTGATGAGTCTGTCCCTCTTCGGCAGTAATTACTTCTACGGGAACTTCTATTTCATTTTCGCCGTCCATTACGACATATCTGCCGTCTTCAGTCAGAATGGCATCAACATCCTCATCTTTTTCAATATAGTGCTTCTCATTATTAACATCCAGGTAATAATACTTGGTAACGCCATTCTTAACATTGCCGTCTTCCGTAAGTTCCCAGCCGACAACTTCTTCGGTGTATATCTTTGTTTTAATTGTTATCTTGGTTTCTACAGTCTCGGTTCCGTACTCGTAGTAACCCGTTTCCGAATTGTAATGATATGAAGTTACAGTGTTCCATTGCTCATTACCGTTCTCATCCAAAATAGGATTTCCGTTTCCGTCAACCAAAAGAGCTCTTTGAGGCGCGCCGTCAACAACATCCCCGGATGAAGTTCCCTGAGAAACAACTTTCTCGTACTCATCCGTTGTGACGGTTTCTTCTGTAGTAATTGTTGTTTCCTGCTTGATTTCGCCGTCTTCATCTCTTAACTCGTAATTATCAACAGTTGTAGTCGTGGTGGAACCGTCTTCATTGGTAACCGTTTCAGTCTTGGAGCCGGTCATTGTGCCCGCATTATCTACAGCATCCTTAATGGTTGCTTCATATTCTTCCTGGGTAATATCTTTTTCATCCAGGTTATCGTCAGCTGACGGATTTGTATCCTGAGTATTATTCGTATCACTTTCCCACGAGACTTCGGAAGCCGAATAACTTTCTTCAATTACATCAAGTTCATCTGTAGTCGGATCTTCGGCAGGGTTAATTCCATTTCCGCCATCAGGAGGTGCAATTTCATCAGCCATGGCATCAACTGTCATAACTCCGCTTGCAACAACGATACCCGCTAATGAGCAAAGGATACCTTCGCGAATACTCTTGATTACATTTTCATCAGTCTTTTTCATTTCTTTTCCTTTTCTTCCAACCTTTGGCAATTAAGTTGGATTAATACATAACAATCTATACCTTCAAGTTACACTAAAATTTACTGATTTATTCACCGATACACTTAAAGAGATATTCAAGGACTTCCGGTGTGAACTTGCGCGCCTTAATACCGATTTGGTACTTGCCGCTTTCTAAAAGTTCCTGTCGGGTCACGTCTGCATACATTATCAATGTATCAGCCACAATAATAATATCTTTACCAACAATATTGGGTGTATCGGCAGGTGCCGTAATTCCCATACCCAAAGGGGATACATTATCTACTTCAACGTAATACTTATCAAAATCATCGCAACATACGATTACACTCTTTACGGAATAATCGACACGATTAATGCCTCTTCTTTCTTCCATGAATACATAACCTCCCATAGTTTTGGTAATACTATCATATCTCAAAATGACAATATATTTCAATAAGTTTGCTTCAAAAACTTCATTTTCGGGAAAATGCCCATTTTATAAGGGGTTTTACTCATTTATTGCGGCGTTTTTCAAATATTGCTATCGTATATTCGTTAATTATCTATCTGTATTTTGTATTTTATGTCTTTTTTAGACAGTAATATAAAAATATATTGCTCTGTAATGATGCGGTTGATAAGTATTATGACAAAAAGCGATACTATTATCCACTGCTTCATCGCTTTATCACGATAATATTTGGAATTATATTGCTCATTTCTTTGTAATATATGCATATTATCCGTTGATTGTAAAACTATATTGCTATATGCGTATTATAAAATGTGATATCAAATTAATACTCCTAATTTTTGTTGTGCATATTGCACAACAGCTTCCGCTAATTGTAGTGATTTGTACGAAAAACGTGACCAAAGTACCGCCATTTTTGCTAATTAAATCGTTTAGTCAATAAAAAAAGCTTATCTTGTGTAGCAATAATTAGATACTACAAGATAAGCTAATAATCTGTCCAAATATATACAATTTAAATATCAACTTCAACCATTCCGCCGGCTTCAGCCTCCGCCTGAGCTCTGAATTCTTCAATCTGAACCGATGTCAGTTCAGGTAACTCCTCAAGAGACTTAACCCCGAAACTCCTTAAAAATTCCTCGGTCGTACCAAACAAAAGCGGTCTTCCCGGCGCATCCATTCTGCCCAGTTCCGTAATAAGTCCGAATTCCAGCAATCTGTTAAGTGCGTGTTCACAGGACACACCTCTTACTCTTTCGACTTCCGCCCTTGTAATAGGTTGCTTATAAGCGATAATTGACAATGTTTCCAACATCGTATCGGTAATATTATACTTGCGAGGGGTCTTTGCTATCTTAATAAGATATTCATACATTGAGGCTCTGGTGCACATCTGAAAGGAATCATCCAATTCAAGCAACGTCATGCCACGTTCATTTTCCTCGTATTCCCTTTGCATTTGGAGTAATAATTCTTTTGTATTTTCTTTACTGTCTTCAATAACTGCAGCAAGTCTTTCTGTTTCTACGGCATCTCCCATAGTAAACAAAATTGCTTCAAGTATCGATTTCTTTTCTTTATCTGTCATTTATATACTTTATATCTTTATTTACAAAGATATACTTCCCCTATTTAGAATGATGTCATAACAAAATCGACAGGTGCAATAAAATCAGGCACCGTAGTTATAATAATATCACCGAAAATGTCTTCCTGTGCAATGGTAATCTGTCCGATTTTCATCATTTCAAGAATTACCAAAAACGTAACAATCTTCTCGATTTTGGACTGCTGTTTTTCAAGTAATTCCACGAATGAAAATCTTGAATGGGATGAAACATAAGCTGCAATATACGTAGCCTTGACATCCATGTCTATTTCGTCCTTCTTGATATTTCCAAAAGTAGAACGGACAGGATCAATCTTATCCTCCGAACGGCGCATAACCATTCTGAACAATTCCTGAAGGCGATTTAAATTGGCATCTCCCAGAATCTGTTCAAGATCAATCGGGGCCTTGTAATCCTCAATTTCTTTAGGAAGAGTTTTCTTCTTAAAGTATGTATGAGAAGCATCAATCTGTCTGTCCTTAAGCTCATATGCCATATATTTGCACATCTTATATTCAAGCAACTGTTGAACAAGTTCTGCTCTCGGATCTTCTTCTTCGCCTTCTTCATTAATTTCTTTAGGAAGAAGCATCTTACATTTAATATCAAGCAAAGTTGCAGCCATAACGAGGAATTCCGACATAACGTTCATATCCTCAGTCTCCATTTGCTTAATATAATCAAGATATTGCTCTGTTATCGTAACAATCGGAATATCATAAATATCAACTTTATTTTTTTCAATCAAATGCAGAAGCAAGTCAAGAGGGCCTTCAAATGCTTCCAACTTAATCGGTATAGCCATCTTAGCCTCCAATAATAGCTACAGTTGCCGAAGTTCCAAGGCGGCTTGCACCGGCCTCAACCATCGCTTTTGCAGTAGCTTCGTCTCTTATTCCGCCTGAAGCCTTAACCCCAACGTCAGGTCCTACTGTCTTTCTCATTAGGGCAACATCCTCTGCCTTTGCACCGCCGGTTGAGAAACCGGTGGAGGTCTTAACGAAATCAGCTCCTCCCTCGACTGACAATTCGCAGGCCTTCACCTTTTCCTCATCCGTCAATAGACATGTCTCAATTATAACCTTAAGAGTCTTACCCACACATACGGCTCTTACGGCTCTGATATCTGCAAGCACTGCAGCATAATCTTTATCCTTTAATGCACCAACATTAATGACCATATCAATTTCGTCAGCTCCAACCTGAACCGCATATGCAGTTTCAAGAGCCTTTGATTCGGTGCTCATCTGGCCTAACGGGAATCCCACTACGCAGCACGTCTTTACATCTGTGCCCTCAAGTTCTCCGGCTACCAGCGGAGCATAATATGTATTAACACAAACAGACATAAAGTTATATTTCTTAGCTTCGTCACAGATTTTGACAACCTGCTCACGAGTCGCATCAGCTTTTAATATTGTATGATCAAACAGTTTTGAATCAAGCATAAGCTTTCCTCCATAAAAAAATATCTTGTGTCCGAATATTATCAGACACAAGATATTGTATCAAAGGCATTTTGTTTTTACAAGTACTTGTGGTATTAAATAACTCACGTTGTTGTCTTCTTTATATCAATACATGATATTTCGGCCGGATTAAAAATTCTAATCGGCAGATGATGGGTCCCCAAGCCGCAGCTTAATACCATAACAGAGTCCGAATCATCTGCCTTGTATTGGCCACCGCTGTACTTGGGAAACAGCTTAAGGTTAGGGCTGATTACGCCTCCCAGTCTTCCCAGTCTCATAAGTCCGCCGTGGACATGACCCGAAACTGTCAAATCGGCACCCCACTCGGCATATCTGTCGAAATAACGCGGATTATGGGCTATAAGAATATTCACCATATCTTTGTCCGGTCGACCTATAAGTTCTTCAATCAGTGAAACCTCGGGATATTTTGATGACATTTTCCTGTAATATTCAAAAGGCAGGGTCAAACCGTATATCTTTATACCAAATTGAGGTAAGAGGGCCTCTTCGTTATTAAGGTGCACCACTCCTGCCGCATTTAATTTATCAAAATAGGCATTATAGTCTATATCAAACTCTCCCGGAAGCAGGGATGTCTTTTGCTCATGATTTCCGTCCGCATAATATATCGGATATTTCTTAGCCAGATTTGTAAGAAGTTTTGACGCATTAAGACCCGTATCTTTTTTAAGGGCCGTATACATATCCCCCGCAACTAAAACCATATCCGGATTAAGTCTTGCAACCTCATCAATTATTTTTTGATTGTCTTTGCCAAAGGACTTACTGTGAAGATCGCTAAGGAGCACTATTCTTATATCTTTTAAAATCCCGGGTGCAGAAACAGCATAGTTTCTCGTCACGAGCCTATGCGTATCCACAATCATTACAATTACAAAGAAAGCGATTATTGCCAAAATAATCAGCAAAATTATAGTTAAAACACTCATTTAATTATTATACATTACCTTTTCCGGCGGCAAATACTGCGCAACCTTCTTTTCTAAAAGTCTTGAATCAATAGGCTTTGAAATATAATCGGCAAAGCCCGCCTCCAAATACATCTGCTTGGAACCTGCAATCGCATTGGCCGTAAGCACAAGTACATTCGTATCTTTGTTAAGTGATCTGCTATCGTTCTTAATCATGTCAAGGACTGCCATACCGTCCATTTCCGGCATCATATGATCAAGCAATATAAGATCATATTTATTCGTAAAGCACAGTGAAATTGCCTCTTTCGGTGATTTCATAAGTACCTGCTTAATCTTGGTTTCTTTTAGGAATTCATAAGCAATTCTTAAATTTGCGCCATTGTCATCAACCGTAAGTACCGTAGCCTCGGGCGCCGTAAACAAACATTTATAAAAGCCCGCATTATCGGTAAGGCGTGCTTCCTCAGGATCAATTACCACACGGGACTTATCATAAACTTTTTGCGGTATGGTAACCGTAAATACAGAGCCTTCCCCATATACGGAATCAACCTTAACGGTGCCGTCCATGTTGTCTATAAGTTGTTTTACTATAGCAAGGCCAAGGCCCGTTCCTTCAATAGCCTTATTTTTAATATAATCCGCTCTGTAGAAGGCATCAAACAAAGTATCAAGCTCTTCTTTAACAATTCCTTTTCCCGTATCCGATACGGCCATTTTTAATTCATAATTATCTTCATCCGAATATTTACCGAATATCCGTAAATTTACATTACCGGAATCGGTATACTTAACCGCGTTGGAAACAAGATTAACAAGTATCTGCCGAATTCTAAACTCATCTCCTACCATTCCCGCAGGCACACTTTCGTCTATGAAATACGAATACTCTATACCTTTGCCTTTGGAACTCTCATAAGCAATCGCATTAACTGAGTTTAGGATGTCGGCAAGCAGATATTCTGCCGAAACCAATTCCATCTTACCCGATTCAATCTTCGAAAAATCAAGTACATCATTAACCAGTGCCAACAACATTTTACCGGCAGTCTGAGCATTCTTGGCATACTGATTAATTGTAACGTCTTCGTTCTCGCGAAGAATCATCTCATTCATGCCAAGAATCGTATTTATCGGAGTACGAATTTCATGTGACATACTGGCCAGGAAGTTTGTTTTTGCCTTGGACTCTTCAATGGCCGCACGTCTTTCGGCATCAGCCTGTCGTAAATCCACCACCTGTTGAATAACAGCAAAGATAAGCATAGCAACAAGGCCAAAAAATATAGGCACACCGTCAATATGGCTAAGCGCAAATAAGCGAAGCGCTATGTCAAGCACAGCAAATATGATAAACAGGCATATTCCCATAACCGTATATCTGTATTCGTGTAAATAGCCCTTGTAATAGTCAAGAACAATAATAACAAACGCTGCAACTATCAAGCCTGCAAGCACCAAATCCAAATATACAAGTCCGTCCGTAAAGCTAAGTACCCCCGTAAAATGAAGGGTTGTAAACACTATAAAATTAGCAAACGCAACGGCTCCAAAGATGTAAAACTGCTTCTTGTAGCGTCCTCTTTGAAGAGCATTAAAATAGTTGCAAAACGGCGGCGGTATAAGGAGGCAGAATAAAAACGACAATGTACCGTCAATATATGAGCGCTCGAAAATAAAGGGGAATATGGGTGAATTCGACACAATCCAGCAAGATACCATAAACACTCCGACAGTCGCCCAGGTAAGAAGAATCTCCATATGATAAACAAATCGCAGCACGAAGCATACAATTATCAATATCAAGGTAACGATTGCAAGAAATAACGCCGCAAAAAAGATAGGCGATCTGTCATAAAAATAATAAGTTACAATTGCATGGGATTCCCCAAGAAGCACCTCATACTGAGTTCCGTTATATCCCTTCGGATCATTTCTGCGAATCTCAATTTCGCCTCCGCTATCCTTGGAACTTAAGGGTACAAATGCATAATTGGCCTCTGCTATTCCTCCCGGAATATACGCATCTCTATCGGGAATAAAATCCTTACGAAATACACCGTTTATATATACTTCATATCGTGTGGCTGTTTCAAAAGACAGATAATCTTTATCCGTAACATCATTTGGAAGTGTGGCAAAATAAGATACAGTAACTCCTTTATCGAGTTTCTGTTCAAAAGGAAGGGTAACATTAACAGGGGCACTGCCTTCAACTTCAACTCTCCACTCGTTAAAGGTTTTGGCTCTTCTTTCGATGCCGATGCCCTTCGGGCCTGTTATTCCCGTAATTATATAAAAAACGAAAATAGCGGCAAGTAACCCAAAAAATAAAGAAGCATACGCAATCTCTATTCTTGAGTCCGATTTGCTCTTGTTATTTACAACAATAAATTCCCCGTCTTTCATATTTTTCCCTCGCGACAGTATTTTATCATACAATCATTCAAGAATGAAGAAAAATAAAAATGCCCTTGAATAATCAAGGGCATATCATCCTAAATAAGTATCAGATTAGTTGTACTTACGCTTTCTGGCAGCTTCAGACTTCTTCTTACGCTTAACAGAAGGCTTCTCGTAGTGCTCACGCTTACGGATTTCCTGCTGGATACCGGCCTTAGCACAATTTCTCTTGAAACGGCGAAGTGCGCTGTCCAAAGTTTCATTTTCTTTAACGATAACGCTTGACATCTATGATTTCACCTCCTTCGGTGCTTAAATTCGAGTCACACAAAGGTTATTATAGCACGTTTTCACATGAAGTCAAGAAGAAAAATCGAAATTTTCCCGGACGTGAATCGTTTCCGTCACTCGTAGTTATTCATCTTGGTGGTGACGGTTTCTCCCGCCGGTACCGAATGTGTGACCCAGGTACTCGACCCGATCACCGCATGATCGCCGATGTAGGTATTGCCGCCGAGGATCGTGGCTCCGGCATAGATTACGACGTGGTTGCCGATATTCG
>JAZQQM010000033.1:0-9648 GCA_045629045.1 Lachnospiraceae bacterium | reverse complement strand
ATGATGAAGCTTTCCCATCAAGATACTTCTGAGCAATCAGTATCCTCATTTCGGAAGAGTATTTGGATTTAGCCATAAAAAATCCCCTCTAAGTAGAATTTGGTTATTTACCTTGTCTACTTAAAGGGAATCATATCAATTACACATGGCGTTTTACATATTTACATATTTCACACAACGTTATATATGCTATTACATATAATAACTGTCAGTATAGAGCAGATATCCGATCAATTGAACATGTCTGTATTCATCCTCGTAAACATCTTTGATAAAATCAAGCATCGTTATTACCATCTGACATTCATCAGAAATATCAACCGTCAATATGCCTTCCACTCTTGACTTACCTGCCTCTTCGCACATTCTTTCCACCGTATCAAACTCATTTGACAAATCATAAGTGCCGAATATAGCACCGTCAACATCTATCGTAACCGAATCCGGCGAGAAATTATCACCCGAATAGAATACAACATTAAATCTCGTCAGAGTATCAAAGCCTCTTATATTAATAGAAGACTCATCAGAATGCATGTAGCAGCTTAAGCTTTCATGATGCATAACATTAACATCCAAGGACTCCAATTCATCTATCTGCTCGTTGGTAAGCATATCATTTACGTAATCCGTGCCGTATTCCGAACGCAGATAATAATATGCACCTGTAATTCTTGCACATTCTTCTTTGCTGTCAGGCAATCCGTTTTCAATGAACTCTGCAAAACACTTCATCTGGGACCTTCTTGATGCAGCGTTCACATTAATACCCGGAACAAGAGTTATTACTACCGTTATTGCCATCATGATAAGCAGTAACTTATCTATATGCTTTCTGCCCAAAGCGTATACTATTGTGTACAGGATTTCCAAAACAATAAGTACCACGCCCATATATCTTGACTGGGTTACACCGTATTCTTCTATTCTTACAAAGATAGAATATATCTGCAGGATAATAAAAGGAGCATAAATGTACGGAAGTATATAAGCTATCTTCTGAAGCAGGGTATCCTTTTCAAAGGCCGTACATGCAAAGCCCACGGGAATAGCCACAAAGAAGAGTGCCGATGCAATTGCAAATATCTCATTGGACGGAATTCCCGTAATAATTGTTTTTACAATATATATGTAAATGATTGCAGCTCCGATTATGGTAAGTATAAGAAGAACATACTTAATCAGGTTTTCAAAGAATTTACCGATTTCTTCCTTAACATCCGTAACATTCATCATCATACAGGGGACAACGTACAATCCGAAGATCAGCACCTGAGGTACAAAATACCCTGAAAAATCCGGTGAAATTATTAATTCATCAAATATTAATGTCAAAATCAGAATACCTAGTGCCAAAATTCCCCATGCAATACCAAGCTGAATATTTTGACTGAATACACTTACAAAATACTTTTCGGCACTATATCCGCTTTCTTTGTATCTGTTACGTAAAACCCAAAGAAAAATAACTACAAAATATGCCATATTCCATGCCAGCGTACTATTTCCCGGAATATCTTTAAGACTTTCAAGTTCAATTGTGCCAAATAAATTCGCTGATGTAAGCGTCAACAGAGTGCCACTAATAAATGCAACTATAACCAGTCCGACCGTTTTCTTTAGGTATGTTGATTTTTCCAGGAAACGCTTGGGAAGATTCTCAATGCCAAAGGCTCCCACCGTAATATAGACAGCCAGCAGCATCCACCATGCAAGTGCATCTTCATTAAATTTTTCGCCCACATTATGCTCTACCAAAATTTCAAAAACACATGCATAAATTGTAGAAAAAATAACCAGTATCATTGTAACCGGATATTTAAAAAATACATCTCCGTATACTTTTTTCGTTTTGGCCACAAATTGCGAAATTTTACCGCTCATTTTTTAAATTCCTCCTTGGATTACATTCCATATGGAATTATATACGCGAATAGGGAGTTATTCAAGAGTAACGAGCCACGACGCTCCTTACCAGAGTAACGAGCCAGCCGTATCTCGATTCCGCGCGACTTCGTCGCGCTACACCTCGATATCGTCTGTCGCCGAATGCATAAATAAAAAAAGTCCACGGTTTGCATGCAAGCATGCACCGTGGACTTTTTTATTTATGCGCTTGGCTCGTTACTCTAGTACATCCCACCCATGCCGGCGCCGCCTGCGGGCATTGCAGGAACGTCTTCTTTGATGTTGGCAACAACTGACTCCGTTGTAAGGAGTGTTGATGCAACAGATGTGGCATTCTGGAGTGCTGAACGAGTTACCTTTGCAGGATCAAGGATACCTGCCTTAACCATATCTACATATTCATCCTTAAGGGCATCATAACCGATTCCGGCTTCTGATTCACGAACTTTGTTAACGATTACAGATCCGTCAAGGCCTGCATTGTTAGCAATGAAGAACAAAGGAGCTTCAAGGGCTTTAAGAACGATCTTGGCACCTGTCTTCTCGTCTCCGTCAAGAGATTCTGCAAGCTTTGCAACTTCTTTTGAAGCATGAATGTAAGCAGAACCACCGCCGCATACGATACCTTCTTCAACTGCTGCCTTAGTAGCTGCAAGAGCATCCTCAAGACGAAGCTTAGCTTCCTTCATTTCTGTTTCTGTAGCAGCACCGACTCTGATTACTGCAACACCGCCTGCTAATTTAGCAAGTCTTTCCTGAAGCTTTTCTCTGTCGAAGTCAGAAGTTGTCTTTTCAATCTGAGACTTAATCTGAGCAACTCTTCCTGTAATAGCTTCCTTATCGCCTTCACCGTCAACGATGATTGTATTTTCTTTCTGAACCTTAACCGACTTAGCACGGCCCAGCTGATCAAGGGTTACATCCTTAAGTTCAAATCCAAGATCTGAGCTTATTACAGTACCGCCTGTAAGGATTGCGATATCCTGTAACATATCCTTACGTCTGTCACCGTATCCGGGAGCCTTAACAGCAACAACATTGAATGTTCCGCGAAGCTTATTAACGATTAATGTTGTAAGAGCCTCACCTTCGATATCCTCAGCTACAATAAGTAACTTGGCACCTGACTGAACAATCTGCTCAAGTAAAGGAAGGATATCCTGAATATTGCTGATTTTCTTATCTGTAATAAGAATGTAAGGATTATCAAGAACAGCTTCCATCTTTTCCATATCTGTAGCCATGTAAGCTGAAATGTATCCTCTGTCGAACTGCATACCTTCAACAAGGTCGAGTTCTGTAAGCATTGTCTTAGATTCCTCGATAGTGATAACACCATCCTTTGAAACCTTCTCCATAGCATCTGCAACAAGCTGTCCTACTTCATCATCACCTGCTGAAATAGCTGCAACTCTTGCGATATGCTCCTTACCGTTAACAGGAGCCGAAAGTTTCTTAATATTCTCAACAGCACAATCAGTTGCCTTCTTCATACCTTTACGAAGGATAATCGGGTTAGCACCTGCTGCCAGGTTCTTCATTCCGTTATTTACCATTGCCTGTGCAAGAACAGTAGCTGTTGTAGTACCGTCACCTGCCACATCGTTAGTCTTGGTTGCAACTTCCTTAACGAGCTGCGCACCCATATTCTCGAATGCATCCTCAAGTTCAATTTCTTTAGCAATTGTAACGCCGTCGTTTGTAATAAGAGGAGCACCGTAGCTCTTATCGAGTACTACGTTTCTTCCTTTAGGTCCAAGTGTAACTCTTACTGTATTTGCAAGCTTGTTTACGCCTTCTTCCAATGCTGCACGTGCTTCTGCACCATACTTTAAATCCTTAGCCATTTATATCATCTCCTTAATTTATATCTTTTTACATGTACAAAAATATACTTACTCGACTACAGCAAGCACATCGCTCTGACGAACGATTATGTATTCTGTATCTTCAAGTTTAACTTCTGTTCCGGCATATTTAGAATAAATAACTTTATCTCCTGCCTTAACTTCCATCTTAATTTCCTTGCCGTCTACAACTCCGCCGGGGCCTACAGCGATTACTTCTGCCTGCTGCGGCTTTTCTTTGTTCTGACCGGGAAGTACGATTCCGGATTTAGTAGTTTCCTCTGCTTCAAGCTGCTTTAATACAACTCTGTCACCTAATGGTACTAACTTCATTTTAATGCCTCCTTATATAACTGCGGTGCCCATGGGCACTTAAAATTTATCTTATTAGCACTCTTCATTTTTGAGTGCTAACCCTACGTTGCATATATTATCACTAGAAAATATCTAATGCAAGACAGTTTATAGTTTTTTAAGAAATAGTTTTTAATAAATAGTTTTTTCAAATAAATGCTGTTTTCAATATGCCAAAATTAAACGGCACGGAGTAATCTTCGCGCCGTCATTTTAGAAAAATGGTATATTAATTGTCATTGCCGTCATAAACCAGATAATATATGCAATCCACAACCCCAGGAAAATAAGAACCGGTTTGTTCTTCTTATTGAACTTAAGTGCCACAAATAGTAACACTACCGAACCTATACATCCTACTTCAAGAATCTTGGATAATAATCTGATATTATCCGGACGATTATGCATTGAACCGTAACGTATACTAAAGTATGCCATTCCCGCAACATCAACTATAAGAAGTATCATGCCTATAACCGACAAAACAATACTCTTCCTTTTTCGCGGTGCTTCAGGCAAGTCTTCACATGATTCCAATTTATCAATATCTATCGTACGTACCGGCATACAGTCACTCTTTCTCGATTAACCTGACACAAATATCACTCTTCACAAGCTAATCTGCCACAATTATTCTTTCGGGCTAACCTACCATTAATGCAGCCCATGTTCCAAACGCTCCTGATATCCCGGTGCGTTCTTGGTCTGAAACTTATCGTCAAACATTGCATACTCCGCATCAGACATCAATGTCTCTATACTCTGCTCAACATTTGTTTTATAAACAATGCCTGCTGCCACAGAAGGTGCCAATATATCATCTTCATAATGAAGGCATCTGTCTTTAACATCCTGTACGAAGAATTCTGCCTCGCCTTCGGTAGCCATAGGTATTACCACACCGAATATGTCCCCATCCATTCTTCCTGCCACGAAATAGGGTTTAGCCTCAGTATCAATAATATCCGCAATAATCTTAATCAGCCTGTCGGACTCTTCATCACCGAAGTTCTCATTAACAAATCTCCAGTTATTAATATTGAAATTAATAATTGCTACCGGAAGGACCTGTGATCTGTCAATGGTATTAACTCTCTTGTCAAAGTAATCCTTGTTAAACAGTCCCGTGAGCTCATCTTTTTGAGAAGATGCATGCAAAGAACGCTTACGTTCTTCTATCATCTTGTCTATCTCCTCATTGCTGATAATCCCCGATGCCTCGGCAAAAGGTTTTCTTTCATCAACCTCGCTAAACTCTATTGTTACTTTCACATTCTCCGACATATTCTTAAGCATACTTCTAAGCTCATCCAAAGAATACTGATTATCAAGTGAAAATTCTTTATCTGCCCCCATTATTCACCTCTTCTATATATTTGTGTACAAAGATATACACTTGTCAATTTTACTATAAATGCATATTTTTGTCGACCGGATAAGACTGCTTGTCTCTGATAGCTGTATTCCCTGCCGATACTTCTTATTTAGGCCTGTGGGTTACATATTTGCCCTATTTTGCGCGTTTTACGTAACCTTCCGGCAGGAAAACTCATTGCACTTAGTTATTGGATAATTCTAAGCAAAAATCCGCATAAATAACATGAATAGTCTTATCTTCTTGACAGTAAATCCACATTAATTCACAATACAATCATTATGAGCGATACATCAAAGGATACAGAACAATTAAAGAATCGTCTTAAGGACCTGGCAAATAAATCCTATGGGCAAAGTGTATACACCTTTTCCGGATTTTTAGGGTTAAGCGAGCAGGACGTCTATCACCAGATTGAAAAGGATTTATCCTTCGCTCATCCTGCTGTGTATGGCGGATATGAAGGTGCGGAGCGTGTAATCATATCCTTCGGAGAGGAAGAATCACTTGGATACGAAGCTCCCATTCCGATTGTATGCCTCCACATTACTCCCATGGCTCCCAAATTTGCCGAGAAATTATCTCATCGGGACTTTCTTGGTGCGCTTATGAATCTTGGAATCGAAAGAAGTACTTTAGGCGACATTCTCGTTAACGAAAAGGAATGCTATCTTTTCTGCCTGGAAAACATCAGCCAGTATATCATCAACAGTCTTGATAAAGTGCGTCATAATTTCGTTAAATGCACCATAATTACCAATATAAAAGAAGTTCCCAAGGAAGACCCTCGGGAACTTACCGTTCAAGTTGCTTCATTACGGGCTGATGCCCTTATTTCAAAAGTATATAATCTTTCACGTGAATCATCCCTTGAATTATTCAGAAGTTCACGGGTTTTTATTAACGGTCGCTTAACTACCGATAATTCCAAATTGCTTAAGCCCGGAGATGTTGTCAACGCCAGAGGCTTCGGAAAATTCATCTTAAGCGGTGACTCTTCCGTCACACGAAAAGGGAAAATATCTCAAAAGGTTTTGGTGTATAAATAGCTGTATCAGAAAATATATGCCACATTAATGCTACTTCCTGATTTTTTATAATCTCGAATCATACGTCGCTTAAGTACATATTCCAGCAAAATAAAAATAACGGTTGCGCCCACTATTATGCCGTATCCAAGCCAATACATTTCAAATATATTTTTGCCATCCACTATTTCTTCCAAAGCATCATTTGCCGAATTTACCAGCAATAATATAGCCGGAATGTAAACACAGTTTAGAGCTGCCAATGCACAGCCCACGCCGTTCCATAAGAGTGTTTTTTCCCTTCTCTTCTTTGCAGCAAGCGAGATGGGAATTTTAAATGCCAGAAAGGCTGCAATTAAACCTATAATAATACGGTTAAAGGTTATAAGATTATTCAGTATGTTTGCACATGAAATTTTACCGTTTTCGCCGGAAATTTTCGAGTTTTCCTCCTCTGTATCATAATCATCATCGTACTTTACCGGATTACCATATGAAAAACTGGCAAGTTTCTTATTTTTTACGCCGTATACCGCTTCGAAAAATCCTCCGATATCACCTACACACAACACCTTGCCCTTATCGTCATCTGTTAACATACTTTGCAGCTCACCTATTAAACTATCCTCATTAATTTGATATACAGAAAATAAAGAAGGCGCAATGACAGTTATAACCATAAACATCCAGCACAATATCATCACAATAATCGTTAATGCTGAGAATTTATATTTTTTGGCTGCTCTTAGTTTTTCATCAAAAGACATTTCATCTTTATGCGTGTTTACACTCTGTCTTTGCACATTTTCGTTGCTATTTAATGTCTGTGCAGGACTTGAATTCACTGTCGGTTCTGCCGCCGATGTTTGAACAGACTGCGGTACTACAGTTTCGTTCATCCGTGCGGTAATGTCTATTCCTGATGCCCATGATAACGAATTAAGCGCAAGTTCTATATCCTTTATATCACTGTTAATAATTGAAGAAGTGCCCGCGTCGCTTCCTGTCAATTGTTCAATCAATTCTTTCCGTTTTTCAAACAGCTTATCAATAATCATGTCAGGCTCTTTGGCGCTGATTCCGTATTTTTGCAATAAATTATACATTCTTCTGCCTACCTTCCATCTATTATTTTCTGAGCTTCTCTCATAACCATATTGGAATTTATATTAAATTTGTTTCCTAATTTATAAACTATAAGCTTTGTTCCGCCAAAAAATATTCCAACATATATTGCCATAAATATAATTCCCGAAAATCCGGCCCCCAACAAAATAAGCGATGGAATCGAAAGTGAAATTATTATTGGTAACATATACGATTTTGCATTTCTTGCAACAGACGAATATCCTTGGACTTCATTTAGGAATTTTTTATCAACCGTTTCCAAAATGAAAAGTTTGTTAAATAGGAAATATATTAAAGCAAAAATAACAATTAACCAAAAGAACATGGCTCCGCTAACCTGAAAAACTTTCACGAACAGAATTATTCCTAAAATGAGTGCGGCTATTATTGAAGTTATCTTTAAGGTACTAAACTTTTGTTCTAATCGCGTTCTGTATGTAAGCGCTGAAGAATTGAAACTGCTGATAGTTTCGGTTTCATTTACCTGTGGTTCAGCAGGGCTGGTGTTTGCAGCTGATGTCGGTGTAACGTCATTCGTATTCGGTATTTCAACGGTTTGGGTCTGAGTTGTTTGGGTAGTTTGTGTCTCCACAACTTCATATGCCATCTCCTGCTCAGGAGTTGCATCCGGTCCGAAAGACGGCTCCATTCCTTTCGACAGTTCTATGGCACCTATCATATAGCTGACGTTTTTAAGCTTGTTCTTATTATCGATCATAATACTCTCAGGCAATCTTTCCTTAAGAGTTGCCTTGTAATATGCTCGCTTTTTCTTCAATTCCTGAAGAATCGAATCTTTGTCAAAGTTGGAATCAATACCAAGACTGTTTAAAATTTGTTCCATATGATAACCTCTTTTGTTTTATCGAATAGAATTAGTTAATTTTTGTTCCTGGTAAATAGCAGCAAACAATTTTTGCTTTGTTTATATCATATATTTCAGGATAATATCTGTTCATTCCGGGTGTAAACGAAGCTGCCGACTGTGATAAAGCTGCCATGTTTTCATAATAATCATTAATTGATACCATAGTCATATTTATGAACGCATACTGCGTACCAACTTTTTGAATAGAAGCATTCTCCGCATCGGCTGTAAACACGAACTGAATACTTTCATGATTACCTGTATCCTGCTCAGTGGTATCTACATTAATTGTGTATTGGGCTCCCACAGGTCCTGTAATATTAAGATTAAAATCACCGTCAGGAGTTACTCCGCCAGAAAACAACGCATCGGAATCAATTGTGCTTTTTGTAATATGCACCCAGCAAATTGTCCACTGAGGTCCGAACAAAAGTGCTTCATCGGCAAATGTCGGCGCACCGTAATGAAAAGTAGCTGTCGGATCGCAGGCATATGTCCAATCCCTCGTTGCTATGGCATTTATTTTCTTATAGGTCCTGTTATTTTCCGGCAATGCAAATGAAGATACCGAGAAAAATTCAAATACCAACACAATCGATAATAAACATGCTACAGTAATTCCCCTCATTTTTTTATTCATATTCACGCCCCCTTATCATTAGATAAATAAATATCTGTTTATATGATAATCATCATACAAATATATACAGTTAATTCTCATGCGGTTTCTAAATTGTAGCACTTTAGTATGTTTTGGTCAATATTTGTGTCGTAGATAAATCATATTTTGCAAATTGTCTGATATTTTTCAAACCTTGCTCCGCTGCTTAACAGCCTAGCTCCATTCGGACTTCGCTTCGCTTCGTCCTCATGGGCGGCTGGCGCCGAAGCTTACAACCTTGCTCCGCTGCTTAACAGCCTAGCTCCATTCGGACTTCGCTTCGCTTCGTCCTCATGGACGGCTGGCGCCGAATAAAATAAAAAAAGAATGCGCCGCTCATTTGATATGCTCCCTGTCAAGTGGACAGGACAAATATCTAAAATGAATGTTTAGTGAATGACCATACTTCGTATGAGGTATGGTCATTTTTCTATGCAATCCATTTTTCTTTGTATTTTTTAATTCGTTTGTTTTCTGGA
>JAZQQM010000032.1:0-44299 GCA_045629045.1 Lachnospiraceae bacterium | reverse complement strand
CTCACGCGGCGTCGCTGCATCAGGGTTTCCCCCATTGTGCAATATTCCCCACTGCTGCCTCCCGTAGGAGTTTGGGCCGTGTCTCAGTCCCAATGTGGCCGTTCACCCTCTCAGGCCGGCTACTGATCGTCGCCTTGGTGGGCCGTTACCTCACCAACTAGCTAATCAGACGCGGGTCCATCGTATGCCACCGGAGTTTTTCTCACAGCCTCATGCGAGGCCGTGGGCTTATGCGGTATTAGCAGTCGTTTCCAACTGTTGTCCCCCAGCATACGGCAGGTTACCCACGCGTTACTCACCCGTCCGCCACTAAACTTCCCAAATGAATTGGTCCCTAGCAAGCTAGTTTCTTCTTCGGGAGGAAAGTTCCGTTCGACTTGCATGTGTTAAGCACGCCGCCAGCGTTCATCCTGAGCCAGGATCAAACTCTCAATATGTGAGTTTAAGGATTACAGCACATTTTCATAAATGATTGGCTTCCAAGCTTGCTTGAGAAGACATATCATTTTGGAAATGTATTAGCAATTTGATCATCAGTGAGAGGCTTTGCCTCGAGCTTTTGATCAAATGCTGTAATCTGTCCCAGCCAGTAAAAACTGGCATTTCTTTCATTACTGAAATTAAGGATTTGTGTTCTTCTGAATAAATTCCGTTACATCAGCAGAAGTTCTGATGCAACTTTTAATAGGAATCTTCAGGGTTGCATTGATGTTCATTTTTCAAGGTTCGACAGGACCATGCGTAGCATATCCTGATGCAAAGACGTCTGCGTTAGCAAATACCAAAAGCTCGCATTTTTAAGCATTTCTGCATTGCCCTTCTCACAGGCGCGAATACAAATATAACAGAGTAAATTTCCTAAGTCAAGAACAAATTTCACTTTTTTATGATGTATTTAAATTTGTACAATTCACTTGCAAAATAGATCCACCAGAACAGATAAATTTACAGACTAAATTCCAAAACAGAAAGGAATGGTATGTATATTTGACATAATAAAATGTAACAATTACATAACAAACAATTTAGAACACGGACATAGTATGTAAATCTTCCGATTTGGACAAATTAATTACATACCATGTCATAATATTCGGCTGACGAGTATGTAAATACGACAATTTCCGCCTTACCAAAGTTCATTTTACAAACCGTCTAATCTTCGTCACGCTTCTCTTTGCCACGCCTTCAATCAACTCGCTCCCAAAATGTGACAGTGGGGACGGTTCTTACTGTCACATTTTCGTTCCACGCAACCGCCTGCAAAAGTGTGACAATAGGGGAGGGGCTTACTGTCATATTTCACGCACCTAAATAGTGGGAATATGATATTTACTTTATTTTTGTTAGGGAGTTCTTGTGCAGTTCTTAGTGTTGCCTGTTATCAGGCATGCACCTGCAGGACGCAGGTGCAAGAACTAACTGAGCCATGGATGGCGAATAGTTCGGTGCCGTGCCGTCCGACCAAAAAACTTAAATTGCAGCACTTAGAAATGCTAAAGAACGGACTTAAAAATAAAGGAGATATCATATTCCCACACTATTTACAACCAAAAAAATGTGACAGTAAGAACCGTCCCTACTGTCACACTTTTTTCAAAAAGCGCCATAAATCAACAAATGTGACAGTGAGAACCGTCCCCACTGTCACATTAATTATTCTTAATCTTTAGCAAACGTCAAAGGATATTCGATACACAATTCAAACAAATGCGGAATACTATTTGTTTCTCTTTCGATACAAATAGTATTGTCATACATAGTTAAGCACATATATGGGCCATAATTATTGCCCTCTAAATCACTTTTACTTTCATACAGATTTATCTGATTATCTTCTATTTCATACCACAGTTCGTAATAGTCCGCTTCGACTTCACTGACGAGTTGGTTCTTAATATTACCTCCGTTTGCTTCTTCGTATATATATGTTCTTAAATCTTTACCAAATAACAAACGACTGTATTCATCAAGTTCATCAACTGTCATTCCGGCCTCCTTAGAGGCAACAACAACTGCCAGATCAAGCAAGGAGTCAACGACCTCATCTGCCTTTGCGGCAAACTCTTCAGCATCAGAGCAGAATATACATGTCCCGTCATCATTAAATACTAAAAGTAAATCTGTCGGAAATTTAAACTTAGACAGCACAGATGAATCAATTCCATATGAATCAACATTTGCCACCGATATAATAGCAGGCGCCAGGTCTATTGTTGTACGCCACGTACCGATAATATCGGGAATCATCAACTTCTTGATTTCTTCTATCTTTTCCTTGGCAGCCTCATAATTATCGTCATCATGCATTGATACCTTTGCATATAACTCGGAAGCCTTTTCATAATCTTCCTTTTTAAAGGCCTTTTCTGCTTTTTCAAAGTTCTCTCGCGACTGATTCAAATCATTAATATCGGTAATTATTCTTTCGTATCTTGAATTATCCTTCAGAATGTCCTTACCAAGAATTTCAAGTTCATCCATCACTTCATCATAATCTTTGTCATGACTAATGAAGCTCTCCTGTAGCTTGGTAGCATATGAAGCCATACACTTTTCAACGTAATCGATATCCGTCTCTTCATCAAGCTCATCGAATAATTCCACAACCGTTTTGATATCATTTTCTTCTATTGCTTTGGTAATGAGCATTATAGGTCTGTGGAAATACCAGTGGCCTGCGTATGCACCGCCGCCTAATACTGCGAGAATTAAAACCACAGCAATAATAATGCCGGTCTTTTTCTTGCGCTTAACAGGATGTTCCTGATAAGTTGAAGTTGCAGCCGGCATAGAATAAACAGGTTCGTCATTGAAAAACGGATTATCACTTGCATCCAATTTAGCCCCGCAATGTGGGCAGACTAAAGAATCATCCGCAATCGCCTTTCCGCATCTGATACAATACATATTTTCTCCAATCTTTTATAAAGATATAAATTAATACAAACTAAACTTACTATTATTTCCGTTACTCTTAATTATCAAATCAACTGTAGAAATGCTAGCAACATCTTCATCCTTAAACTCCCCTACTACTACAACATCGGCGTAATCTCCCGCTGCAATCACATCATCAAAAGCAGCCAAATCATTAAGCAGTAATGTTGTAAGAGCATTTCTTGTATTACCGTTAATGCTGACTCTATATCTTACATCCTCAAAGGGCACCTGAACCAGTTTATCAGCAGCATCATGATTATTAATCTTGAATTTAAGAACTACGAGTTTACATCCGTCAGCTGCATTCATAACAAAATAGCTTTGCATATCTTCTGGATAATAATCGCATATATCATATCCGTCAAAGTCAATCGAAACTCCCGAAAGTCCCAGAGCTTCCGCAATACTAATATAAGAAACAGAGGTTTCATCATCCGTTGATTCATTAACCGAAACATCATCTTCGGAAACTCCGTTTTCATCTATAACTTCAATAACAGGTTCGGGTGTCGGTGTTGATTCAACATCCATAGTTTCATCAAACTCACCGCTTATAATCTGTGCTTCAAGTTCTTCAGGTGTCAATTCCTGACCTTCTTCATCCACTACCGTATATGTTTTAGGCTTAATTTTGTCTCCATTCTTACGGTCATAATGAAGCAATGTTTCCGTTGCATACTCGACTATCATTCCCTCCTGTTCTTCAGTCATATCGGGAATGGAACTGTTAAATGCATCGCATCCGCTAAGCATCAATGCAAAACATAATGAAATTGTGGTAATTGTATATTTATTTTTCATAACTACCCAACTTTTCTAACTTATTAATAAATAGTCTATCATAAATCATCATTTTTAAAAAGAGAGAGTGTAAAGTAGAACGTGATTCCCTGTTCTTCGTTATTAACACCATATCTTTGCCCAAAAGCATCAAGAATAGCCTTTACATAGGAAAGTCCCACTCCGGTTCCTCCGTACTCACGGGTACGGGCCTTATCAACCTTATAGAACTGATCCCATATATGTTCAATCGAATCCTCCGGTATTCCTTCGCCGGTATTATATATTGATATCTTTACACGCTCCGTATCTTTAGACAAAGATATACGGATTTCTTTATCCCCGGTTGCATAATTAAGCGCATTTGTAAAGAAGTTGTTAAAGACTTCTTCCACATAATATTCATCGGCATAAACCATAATTTCGCCATAGGGATTATCAACGGTTACATTAACCACTTTTTGTTCGCACAATATCTGTAACGACTGAAGTTTGCCTTCTATAAGTTCGGACAGGTTAAATGCCGTGTTATCAAAATCAATGTCCCCGGACTCAATATGATTAAGATCGATCAGTTTCTTAACTATGGAATTCATCTTAACGGATTCATCCATAATAACTTCACAATAATAGTCCTTGGTTGTATCATCATCAACCATTCCTTCCTTAAGACCTTCGGCATATCCCTGGATAAGCGCGATAGGTGTCTTTAATTCATGAGATACATTGGACAGAAACTCCGAGCGGATCTTTTCTCTTTTTTCTTTCTCTTCAATATCCTTTTGAAGACGTGCATTTGCATCCTTAAGTTCGGTAACACTAATCCTTCTGGACAAAAATATAAAAATTATAATCACAAAAAACGCAAATATGATCATAAGCAGATTAAAAAATCTGGTAGAAATTCTTACAGACTCTCTTATTCCCGCAAGGGGGCTCTTAACCAGGAACAAATTTCCTTTGTCAAGTACACCGAACATATCAATATATTCAATACCGCTGCTTGAATCCGTAACCAGGTGAAGCTCATAATTTTTCTCGCGAACCAAAAGCACGTCAGATGCGTTCTTTGATCTGTTAAAAATATATGCAATTAACTGGTCAATCATAAACTTGGGATCGTCTGTGGATGATTTAAGAGTTTGAGTCTCGGAATTAAGAATAACTATACTTACATTATTCTTTTCACAGATATTCTTAAAACGAATTTCGAATTTATTAGATTCATAGTCACCCTCATTTGAAATATCGTTTAATTCGGTATAAGCGGTTCTAAGGGCAGATAACTTCTTGTTAATATAATAATTATCAAAAAATGTACTATTGATAAGCAAACTGAGCGCAGCAAGTACGATAAGCACTATCATCAGTCCTATCAGGTACTTTTTATTATATGAAATTTTCATTTTGGTAGATTCCAACCCGATTACTTCCTATACTAAATCCAAAATGCGGGATCATTCCCCTATATCCTTTGTAAAGTATATCACTTACAAAAATATGCGTAAATGAAAATTAGTCTCGGAAAGGAAGCCGAGACTAATTCTGCAAAAACTATAAAAGAGGATGTATTGAAAAAGAATTTTCAATCGTACGGATGAATGGTTTCAATATTACCATTCTCATCAATGTTAAGCTTAGTATACTTAACACATCTTTCATGGGTAACGCCACCTGACAATTCACAGTCATGGTAGAACAGATACCACTCGCCATCAATCTCTACGATAGAGTGATGTGTTGTCCATCCTAATACAGGTTCCATAATACGTCCCTTGTATGTGAACGGACCATCAGGCTTCTCACCTTCTGCATAGCAAAGATAATGAGTTGTGCCTGTAGAATATGACAAATAGTACTTGCCATTATACTTGTGCATCCAGGGACCTTCGAAATATCTTCTGTCCTCATCGGATGCTTTAAGAGGTTCACCGTTTTCATCAAGAATTTCAAGATGTTTAGGTGTTGTAATAAACTTATCCAATGTTCTGTTGAACTCTGCGAACACAGGTCCTATAGCTTTTTCATCGCCTTCGGGACGATGTGCATCTCTGTCAAAGGAACCTGACTGCCACATTTCAAGCTGTCCGCCCCAAAGTCCGCCGTTATAACAATAAATTCTGTCGTCATCATCAATGAATACTGCAGGATCGATACTGAAGCTTCCTTCAATGAAGTTTTCCTGAGGAATAAACGGTCCTACAGGGGAATCAGAAGAAGCAACTCCGATTCTGAATATTCCGTCCTTATCTTTAGCAGGGAAAATTAAATAGTACTTTCCGTCAACATATGCTGCATCAGGAGCCCACATCTGGTTACTAACCCAGGGAACATCATCCTGGTGAAGTGCAAGACCGTTGTCTACACATTCAGCATCAAGATTATCCATAGAAAGGATATGGTAATCTTCCATCATATACTGATCGCCGTTATCATCATCCGGAACATCTCTTTCAACATCGTGCGAAGGGTAGATATAAATCTTACCGTTGTACACATGTGCTGAAGGATCAGCTGTATAGATGCTTTTAACAAGCGGTTTTCTCTCGTTTGGTTTTCTCATATTTTTATGAAATTCTCCTTCAAATACTGTCTCTTTTTGTTTTTGTGATTTCATATTATCTTATATCCCCTGTACCTTCTATATAATTGTTGCTATATTAAATATCAAAAATTGCTATTTGCGATTTTTATTATCAATTATTATTTGATTTGGCATAAAGCTAGTATACTAGGCCATTTCTACGTGTCGTGCATTGACAAGTTGTGAAATAATTGCTAATTTATGGCATTTGTTGTATATTATTTATTAGGTTTCGTATGAATTATGATGTAATTCAAGCAACATTTAGGAATGATAGCAACTTTTTGATGCTCTAACATATATGAAAGGCACAGAATATGATTAAAATCCTCGAAGGCACAAAGGAAACAGTTAGTTTTGAAAATAATTCTTACCTACTCGTATACGACAACATTGATTACGAGGAATATCCCATTCACTGGCACACACCCATAGAAGTCCTCATGCCCACCGAAGGTAAATATACAATTTATTGTGCAGACACACGATATGATTTGCGTGTAGGTGATGTTCTTATTATAGGTCCAGGCGTACTTCACAGAATGAATGCCGAAAGCGGCAGAAGAATTATTCTTCAGTGCGGAATGAATTTGCTGAATACTTTTAGTGAGTTTGAATCTTTCTTTTCGTTTATGCAGCCTGCTGCGCTCATCACTCCCGAAGAATTTCCAACGATTCATGCAGATGTTGCCAGATTAATGGAAGAAATAAGAGACGAATATTTTTCGAATGTACCTCTTAAGGACGCTGCTATTTGTTCCAAGCTTCTGCAGATACTTGTACTTGTTAACAGAAGCTACACTCAGTCCCCCGATAAGTTTGCAGATATTAAGCCTACCAAACAAAGCGAATACCTTGAGAAATTCATGAGCGTATGTGACTATATCAATTCTCATTGTACCGAAGACTTATCCCTCGACATGATATCCGAGATGGCAGGCTTTTCAAAATATCATTTCTCAAGACTGTTTAAAGAATTCGCCAATGTATCTTTTTATAAGTATCTTAATAACAGGCGAATTGCCTATGCCGAGAAATTACTTATGGATCCGAATATTAACGTAATGGAAGTTGCATCAAGATCGGGATTTAACTCTCTGTCGGCTTTCATGCGAATGTTCAAAATCGTCAAAGGCTGTACACCGACAGAATATCGTAATCTTTACGACAAAAATATGACACAGGAAACCATGTGAAAATAAAAGGGAGCTAATTGCTCCCTTCTTCAAACTTATAACCCATTCCCCAGATTGTCTTAATCATGTCTCCACGTTCACCTATCTTGGCGCGAAGTTTCTTAACATGAGTATCTATCGTTCTGGCATCTCCGAAATAATCGTAGTTCCAAACAGCATTTAATATCTTTTCACGCGACAGTGCAACATTCTTATTTTCCAAAAAATATGAAAGAAGTTCGAATTCTTTAATACTTAAGTCTACTTCCTTATCATCAACAAGCACGCGATGAGCCAGTTTATCTATTACTATTCCCGGCGCCTCAAGCATATCATCTTCTGTTTCCGCACCGCTTCTTCTTAGAATTGCTCCGACTCTTGCAACAAGCAGTTTAGGGCTGAATGGCTTGGTAACGTATTCATCAACTCCCAGTTCAAAGCCTTTTAACTCATCCTTCTCTTCCGATTTGGCACTAAGCATAATAACAGGAACCTTCGACTCCTTACGTATTTCGCGAAGCACTTCGTAACCGTCAAGCACAGGCATCATAATATCAAGAATTATCAAATCAATATCCTGATTATTATAAAACATATCAAGTGCTTCTCTTCCGTCAGAAGCCTCAAGCACTTCATAATTACTGTGTAACAGGAAATCCTTAACCAGGACTCTCATTCTTTGTTCATCATCGACCACTAATATTTTCAAAGATTATTCTCCTTTTCTCTAAGAGCATTCTCTCTCTCGGTCAATTCCTGTTCCCAGGCCGCATATTCATTGGTAATTACTTCCTTGTAATTAAGTATATTGGGGTTATCCGATTTTATCGTTATAAAGAACATCAAAACCACAAGAAGAACCAACGCAATATTTATAACAAGAGAAACTCTGAACATATCCTTAAAGGTTTTAGCCTGTTTACGTGAAGGAATTACTCTTTCTCTTGCAATATGATTGTTTTTCTCTTTATCAAGTTTATCCTGCTTCTGAGCATTAAAATTGCAGTACAAAGGTATTGGACGAATGTCTTCTTCGCTTACTCCGGCATCCTTAAGTCTGCTTTTAAGATACTTAAGGAACTCCCAACCCACCGGGGTCTGGAACACTTTTTCATCAAGCATCTTATCATAAACCGCCTTCATCTGAGCCGGGCCCATTGTCGCAATACGCTCGTTAAGATAACCTGCATTCTTTATTTCTTTTTCGGCGGCCTTGGCATCTTCAAAGGATCCAAAATAATATCCGCCAACAATCAATTCACTCTTATCCACGTTAATTCCCTTTTACTCTTCTATTTTTGAAAAGCCGATCGTTTTTGCTGTCTCAATAAATTCCTCCATATGTTCCGTTCCCGGTCCCTGAAGGAATGTCACGCTGTGTGACTCAGTTCCATTATATAGAATTACAAGCAAAGTTTCAAAATTATCGCCTCTGAAATCGAAGTTATACATAATCCATAATCCCGGGCGACCATCTACCATTATTTTATCATATTGTGTTACATTAACCTTAACTTTTTCGCCGTAGCCGTCATAATATTCCTGTTCAATATCCGTAACGAACTCTTCCTTTGTCATTTTGGTTGCATCATCTTCGGAATCCACAATCACATGATTAATACTCGACACATCGTCGGGATATTTTTTGTGAAGGTATTCACCCGGATAATCCGTTTCCTCAAAATCTTCCGGCATATAACACACCAGTTCAGCCGGTTCAAAGATATACTTATCTTCTTCATATTCATCAACCTTTGTTTCAACTTCGGCTGTGGTTATTACCTTGGCCGGTTCCGTGACATTTTCTTTAGTTTCTATATTTTCGGCAGTACCGCAGGCCGTTAATGTAAGTGCCAGTATTATTGCCATCGCTTTTATCTTCTTCATCTTTTTCTCCTTTTGTGACAGTGGGGACGGTTCTTTTTGTCACACTTTTTAACTGTATCATGTTCTGTATTATAAAATTTATAATACAGAACAATCGCCCGAGTTTCAACTCGGGCGATTATAGCAAGCATTAATTCAATTAATCCAAATTATTTTTCAGCGTCTTCTTCCTTCTTAGACTTCTTAAGTGCACGAGCTGAAAAGCCTGCACCTGTAAGCGATGATCCTAATGAAGCAAGTAATCCTACTACTGTCATACCGTCTCCGGTTTGCGGAGCACGTCTTGCACCGAGAACTGCCTGGTCCAATCCACGCTTAGCGCCAAGAACCGCACCGGTTCCTCTTCTTGCACCAAGTACTGCAGGAGCAGGAGCTGCTACAGGAGCTGCTGCAGGGGCTGCTGCAGGGGCCGTATTCAATGTCGGTGCTGCGGGAGCAGGAGCCGTAGGTGCCGAGTCTGCAGGGGGCGGAGTCGTCGGAGCTGTATCACCTCCGCCGCCACCTGAAGGCGGCAACTCGGGAGGTGCTGCCGGCGGTTCAGCCGGGGCAATATATCTTTCACCGTAAAATGTTTTACTGGTTTCCTTATGTGCCTGCAAAACTAAATCCATATGAGAAATCTCATCAGCAGATATTTTATAACGTGCATCAGTTTCAACATGATTCTCGCCGGCCCATGTACGTTCATAAATAGGAGAATTTACCCCATACATTTTCTTGAGCAAGCCCTTATTTTCATTGGCAAGAGCAACGTTACATTCATTCTTAACATTATAAGCAATCACAACACCTGCATATGCATCAGTCTTATCATTATTGCCATTCTGAATAGTAACATTTGCATAAGGCGCTATTAGAATACCATCAAGTCTTTTTACCGTAATTTTTATTGCTTCCTCTGTATAATATATCTTCGTTTCATGATTCATAGAGCTGTTGTTACCGTTACCGGTTACAAATCCACCCTCAAAATCTCCGGTTATTTTTGTAATATTAGCGGAATTTGATTTACCAAGAAGGGTAATATAATTATTCCAATATTCAGCAGTTGCCGCCACCTGTTCAGACGTTAACTCGCTCGGTTCACGTGTCGAACCGTTATTTATATTACCGTCACGGAATTGGGTTGTATTATCGTCCGATAACTTGAATACATAAGATTGCGGTTTTAGACTTGGAACTTTGTTTCCCACATATTCACCATTGCCATCATCCGTATAAGTTCCGCCAACATAAACAGCCGCATTGATATTTCCCTTATTTTCCAAGTTGTTAAGTGCTATGATATTGAATTCCGAAAGGTTATCCAACGTAGCAACCGCATTTGAAGAAGGGGAATAATCAGGAGTTGGAGAAGCATTCTTCTCATCATCACTCAGCTTATTAAATTCATCCTCTGTTAAAATTTTAAGTTCGGAGTCTCTTTGTTCTTTATTCCATGTTGCATCATAGGTAACATCATTAGCATCTTTAAGTTTTAGTTTATTATCACTATTTACTTCAATAACAGTATATGTTTTTCCGTCATTATCTTTAATAATGTCATTTTCTTTCGGATCACTATCCAGTTCGCCTATGCCTATTTTCTTTGTAGCCGTTACTTTACCGGTCAGTTTTCCTTCAGCATCTTTCTCAAAAACTATATCCTCTTCTTTATATCCCTTTTTAATGTAATCTGCCTTTAACAAATTAAGGGCTTCTTCATCTGCCGAAACTATATAATCCGGATTTTCATTATTTTGTACTATTTCCTGTATTCTATCATCTTTTTGGCTTTCATTAAGATTATGATTAATATCTTCATTCGGATCAATTTTTTCATAATCTGTCACTTTTACCGGACTGTCATTATCAATTATATATCCCTCATCACTCAGTCTTTTCTCTTCATCATTAAACTCAGCTACCGCATCAGGATCATCTGCAGTGCCAAAATTCTTATCATAATTATCAGTAAATGTTACCGTAGCCAATTCTACAGGGTCAACGAAATCATCACTTTTTTCGCTAATAGGATCATTAGTAATTTCATTCCAGGCATCCTTGTTATTCTCGACTTTATAAGAATCATTCATATCGTCGTCATTATTCAAATCGCCCTCTGTCTTTTCTTCAACTATAATAGTGTCGGCATTATTCTTATTTTCCTCAGCAATTTCCTTAAAATCCAAATCTTCTGCTTTTGCCTCAACATTCCCCAATGCCACAGGCGCTAAAGCTGCTGTAATACCGATTCCCATTGCAACTAAAACTTTGTTTTTCATTTACCAAATCCTCCTTTTACACTAAATAAATAAAGGGGTTTATGTATTTGCCTCTACAGCATATATATCGGTCAAAAAATATAAAGTTATAACCCTAAAAATGTGACAGTAGGGACGGTTCTTTCTGTCACATTTGGGAATAAAAGAAAGTGGAGATATGGTATTCACTTAATTCTTTTAGGGAGTTCTCGTGTATTTCTTAGTGTTGCGCACATCAGGCATGCGCTTGCAGGATGGAAGCGCAAGAACTAACTGAGCCATGGATGGCGAATAGTTCGGTGCCGTTCCGTTAACTGCATCTTTATATTTGCAACGCTTAGAAATACTAGAGAACGTACTCAAAAATTAAATGAATACCATATCTCCACGTTTATAATCATAAAAAATGTGACAGTAAGAACCGTCCCTACTGTCACATTTTAGTGGACTAGGCGGGAGTCGAACCCGCGTCCAAAAATCAATTCCCTCTCCTTCTACTATCATAGTTTACCATTAATTATTCCCTTCATCCGCATGGAGGTAAACGCCCTTACGGTGAAGGTAGCTTCATGTTACGCCCTTATACGCAAAGCTTAGTATAAGTCGTTTCCTGCATGGATGATGCCCGTATCCCGATGTGCAGGTGCACCGGGGCGGACAGCTGCTCTTAGGCAGCGATAGCTAATTTAGAATCAGCGTTTATATTTAAGTTTGGGTTTAACGCACTCCTGCGGATAGCTTCTAAAGCTGCATGATCCCTGTCGAAACCTTGACTAGCCCTTATTTATATAATTTTAAATAATTATCGGTTATCTAAGAGACATCTTGAAGTCCCTTTCGACTTCACGGCGCATATCCGCCTTTTTCTTGTCTTCTCGTTTATCATATAACTTCTTACCTTTAGCAAGAGCAATTTCGATTTTAGCACGTCCGTCCTTAAAATACACCTGTAAAGGCATAATTGTATATCCGTCTTCGGCCGACGCACCGATAAGCTTACGAATTTCACTCTTATGAAGAAGAAGCTTACGTGTACGAAGGGGATCTTTATTAAAGATATTTCCCTTTTCATAAGGCGAAATGTTCATTCCGTATACGAATACCTCACCGTTCTCCACACGTATGAAGGCTTCCTTGATGCTGCACTTACCCATACGAAGAGATTTGACTTCGGTACCTGCAAGTTCAAGTCCCGCTTCATACTTTTCTTCTATGAAATAATCATGATATGCTTTTTTATTGTTCGCTACTAACTTAAGTCCTTCTTTTGCCATGACTCAATTATACCACCAAATCAAAATCAATTGTCTTTGTACTCATATCAACCGCATCAACTTTTATCTTAACCCGTTGACCCAGCTTATACGCTTTGCCCGAATCTCGGCCTACCATTTCATAAGTATCTTCCTTATAGTAGTAATAATCCCCCCATAATTTGGATACATGAACCATTCCCTCAACAGTATTCGGCAATTCAACATATATACCCCAGGCCGTCACCCCCGAGATAACGCCTTCGTATTCCTCGCCTATATGAGAAAGCATATACTGCGCCTTCTTAAGTTTTTCCGTCTCTCTTTCGGCTTCATCCGCTCTTCGTTCCAGAGACGAAGATTCCTTGGCCACCATGGGAAGAATCGAATTGAAATGTTCAATCTTCCGTTCATTCATTCTGCCGTGAATATGTTCCTTAATGATACGATGTATCTGCAGGTCCGGATATCGACGTATAGGCGATGTAAAATGACAGTAAAAATTACACGCAAGTCCGAAGTGTCCCAGACACTCGGTAGAATATTCCGCTCTTCTCATGCTTCTTAATGTCAATCTGCTTATCAGTGCCTCTTCCGGAGTTCCTTCAATCTTAGAAAGAAGTTTCTGAATTTCCTTAGGATGTACTTCCCCTTCAGCAGACCTGATTCTCATTGAATAACCGAAATTATTAATGAAAAGGCCCAGTTTTTGCATCTTCTCCGGGTCAGGAGTTCCATGGGTTCTGTACACGAAAGGGCTTTCCAAATAATAGAAATGGCACGCAACCGTTTCATTGGCCATAAGCATAAAATCTTCAATTATCTTCTCTGCATCCCCACGCTCATAGGGCATTATCTTAACCGGAACGCCCTTTTTATTAAGCACAATCTTGGACTCGGGAAAATCAAAATCAATTGAACCTCTCTTAGTCCTGTTAGCTCTTATAATTTTGCTAAGTTCCAACATTAGTTTAAACATAGGAACTTCCGCTTCATAGTGAACCGTAAGTTTAGAGTCGGACCCTGCCAAAATCTTATTAACATCGGAATAATTCATTCGTTCATTAACATTAATTACGGACTCAACTATCCTATGGTCAACGACTTCACCCTTTTTATTAATATCCATAAGGCACGAAAGTGCCAGTCTGTCCTCTCCCATATTAAGCGAACACATACCGTTGGAAAGCGTATGAGGTAGCATAGGGATAACTCTGTCCACAAGATATACGGAAGTGCCTCTCTTAAGTGCCTCCTTATCAAGTGCAGAGCTTTCCTGAACATAATTGCTGACATCCGCAATGTGCACACCGAGATGATATATATCGCCCTCTTTGGACAAAGATATGGCATCGTCCAGATCTTTTGCATCTTCGCCGTCAATTGTAACCGTAAGTACATCTCTTAAGTCCTCACGCATATACATATCGGCTTCCGACACTTCATTGGCAACACGAACTGCCTGATTAAGCACCTTCTCCGGGAACTCCATGGGCAAATCGAAGCCTTTGATTATAGACACAATATCTACCCCGGGGTCATTCTCATGCCCCAGAATTTCCGTAATCCTTCCCTCAGGCTTGTGTTTTCTGTCACCGTAATCCGTAATATCACATACAACCTTGTGCCCTGTAACGGCACCCATAGAATTTTCTTTGGATACAAAGATATCCGATTCTATCTTTTTGTTATCGGGAATCACAAATCCAAAACCGTTAGCCTTATCATAGGACCCCACCACCGTACTTATGGTATGGGCGATAATCTGAATAACCTTGCCCTCCGCACGTCTGTCTTTAGTCTTTTCTTTGATAACTTCAACATCGACAATATCCTGGTGAAAAGCATTTTTCGTATATTCTTCCGGTATGAATAAATCTTCTTCCATACCTTCTATTTCTACGAAGCCAAAACCTTTTTGATTCGAGATATATGTTCCTGTGTATATAGTTGGAATATTGTTTTTCTTCTTAGCCATAGTATTTTAAGTACACCCCGTGCACAAACATAAAAAAGGCATCCTACCAAAGCAGGATGCCTAAACATTTCTTAATTGATTAACCGAAAATGTTAAGGTTAAGAACAATTGAGATAAGCATAAATCCAATCGCAAGATACTTAGTAATCTTAACCAATGCACCTTCCATTGAACGGCCTTTGTTCTTGCCCCAGTATGTCTCAGCTGCTCCGGAAATAGCTCCGAGGCCTGCCTGTTTACCTTCCTGCATAAGTACAAGCGCTGTAAGCGCGATACATATTATAATAAATAAAATCTGAATTACTAATTTAAGTGCTGCCATGTTTACTTCCTCCAATTTGCAAAGCGCAAGTATGATATTAACATACGCAGACACCCTAGTCAAGTACTAAAAAATGCAGTATTTAAAGGCGTTTACATAACATTATGGAATCATTGCATTATATGCATCAACTGCATCCATAAATGCTTTAAGCTGAGCCTCATTCAATGTTGAAAGGTCGATTCCGTTCATTTGCGCCATAGTCTCGGCATCAAGCTTACCCGAAGGAATATCACCCGGTTCAACAGGTACTATTTCTGTAAGTACACCGTCTGCTCCTGCCATAAACTGTTTTCCGTTAGACTCAACCTGTTTGTTTATAGCTAAAGCTCCGTTCTCTTCAAAGAAATAAGGAACCTTGTCAATCTCTCTGTAACCTACAGCTATATTACCGTCCTTGTCCGCATAATACATCTGACCGTTATATGCGAACCATGTAGTTGCCATTGCGCCGTTAGCCAGCGGATCAAAATATCTGTTACCTTTACCATAATCTATGAAACCGTACTGCATAGCTCCGTCATTATTAAAATAGAATGTGAAGCCTTCAATCTGAGTCGGTCCGATACTCGCTTTACCATCGTCCGTGCTTAAGTAATACATTTTGCCGTCACCTTCAACATGCCAACCCTTTACCATGTAGCCGAAGGGATCAAAGAAATATCTGGCATTCTGGTAATTTACCCAGCCCGTCTGCATCTTATAATTGGTATAGAATCGTTTGCCTCCGTTATGATCCACGAAGCCGTCCTTGACGATGAGCTTGCTGTAATCCTTATACTGATAGTTTAAATCTACTTTTGCATTTATTCCTGATACGGAACCCTTAGACGAATACTGCCAGAATGCACATGAAGAATAATCAAGAGAATCACCGAATTGCGCTACCCATTTATCCCAAGGGGTTGCGCCAATCTTTGTATTAAAGAAATTCTTATAGGAATAAACCATAGGATAATAGCCTGCAGCATCAACAAGTACGCAGAACGTATTAATAATTGCATTTATCTCCGCCGGCGATAAATTCTTTTGGCAGGCATCCTCAATATCAAATACAACCGGCATAGATACCTGGTAAGCCGAAAGCCACTGAATAACAAGTTGTGCTTCCATTGCCGCCATTTCGGTATTGGTAGCATAAGAATAAATATATGCCCCTGTCTTAATACCGTTGGCCTGAGCCTGTGTCATATTATAGGGGAAAGTCGGATCCATACCCGAATATGTACTTCCCACCTTAATAAACGCAAACTTAATTCCCGATGCCGCAACAGCGGGCCAGTTAATAGTGCCTTGATATTTAGAAACATCTATACCTTTTGCAATATTTCCCGAAGAAGTCACGGCCTCGGCAGTAACCGCTGGAATCGAAGAAAATGCTGCAAAAGCAAGTGCTACGCTGAGCACAATTCCCAACATCTTCTTAAGAACTTTAGAACCTTTAATCATTCAAAAATTTCCCTTCATTAAAACTCATAAATCTTAGCAAACTATCTGTGGTGCCACAGACTTAATAATTATACTATATTTAGCGTTCTAAATAAAGGATAAGTTTCCATAACAAACCAAACTACATAAACGCCCAGGTTTCGAACCATTCCAAAGCATTTCCATAATCCGAATTGCAGGGCCATCCTGATATAATCGGGAAGAATACAAAAAACATTACTACCGCCAAACACAAATATGCAACTATATACTTCTTGGACTTTTCTTTCCAATCAATCAGCGCCTTAATCGTATAGCCCATCATAAGAAGCGAGAATAAAAGCGACGGATAATAATGATATATGAAAATGCATCTGTTTACCCCAAACCAGAGAATATACTGTGCAACATATGCCACAAACAGGAATAGGGCTTTTTCGTCCCTGTCTTTAATTCCCTTGACAAGTGTCACCAATATACAGGGAATTGCCATCCACCAAATCGCAGGATTACCCATATAGCTTATTGCCGATCTGATTACTTCCGAGCCGTCCCCCGGGTTCATTACCGAAACATTGTCATTAGCTGCCATAAGTGTTCTGTATATAACCGGCCATGACTGTGCAGAGGACATAAACGGATGGGTAGCCTCAAGATTCTTATGATAATTAATCATATAATTGGTATTTCGAAGTGTCCTTGCAATAAGCCCGGTCCATCCGTATCCGATACTAAGACCGTTTTCGTCAAAAGTGACAGTCTTGTCGGTTATTCCCAGTTGCGCATACTCTTCTACCGCCGGAATATATGGCAGAGTATACTGAATCAGCGGTATCAATATAAAAAACAGTACGCAGAACCAAAACATTTTTACAGACTGCTTTTTAGGCCAGTTTCTAACAGTATGATATATAAAAATAACAGCAAGACCTATAGCCGCATAAACTCCCGTAAGTTTGGTTGCTATCGCACATCCCATCGCAATACCCGACAGCATGAGCAAAGTGTATACCCTTTTAGGCGGGAACGAATCTCCCTGCCAGTTATTGTTACTTCTGTACTCTCTGTCGGCTTTAATATATAAATACATAAGAAAGTACATAAGAATTATGAAAAACGCCACGATCGTATCGATGGTACATATTCTGCTTAAGGTATAGTGCATACAGTCAAATGTCACCAGTATTCCCACGCATGCGGCAACAAAGGTGTTGTCAAACAAAGCCTTGGCAAATGCATACATAAGCGGAATAAACAATATTCCGAATATTGCCACGAAGAATCTCCAGCCGAATGGATTATTACCGAAAATCAACATACCCAATGCGATTATGCATTTACCCAATTGAGGGTGGGTAGTTTCGTATGTGGGAAGATGATGAATGAATTCATAACCTGTTCTTGCATAATAGATTTCGTCAAAATATGTTCCGTTCATGTAACTTACGCCGTCATTTTCAGGGAACATATCCTGTTCATCAAATAAAGTCGGATATTCCTCCATATTTACAGGATAAATTTTTTGACCTTCATCATTAAAAAATACAAACTCGTTAAATACAGCCTTATCATCCGTACACACAAACCCAAAATATCGTCCGAAGCAGTTTACGCCAATCTTATTCCACTTAAATACCGATTCAATAGCGACATCCGGTCTCATAATCTGCCATTCTCCGGTAACTTCGTTAAATGCTGAAATAGTCACAGTGCGTGTATTGAGGTTCCCCAAATAGACATAGAGATCGCCTATGTTAATATAATCACCGAAATCAAGCACTATATCTCTGTTTTCGTCGGATAATTCATATGTGGTGTTAGGTGCATAGGTATTGCCCAGTCTTAAGAAAACAAGAACGGTAAATGCAAACATCAAAATGCCTATAATAATCAGATCTTTTTGATTAAGCAGTTTACCTTCATTATTCAATTTAGAATTTTTAACCAGTGAATTGCTCATAAATATATCAGTTGCAGCCTTCCGTAGCAGGACTGCTCTTAATCAAGCTATATAAATCGTAGCCCATATATACTATAATTCCCGTCTGAATGAACGCAAGGGTACGGGCCGACATTACATTAACCGCAATCAAATATGGCATAAATGTCATTACCGTCACGAAAAATATTGCACATAATAACGGCAGTCTCCTGGGGCGTATTACCGCATAAATAATTGCAATAAGATCAATCAAAAATCCATATCTGTCATGCATATGAGGCAAAAAATATACTGCAATCGCAACGGTAAACATGGCAATACTCAGTATAATTTCGTTAGTCATTTCAAATTTGCTCGTACACAGATAATAGGCAATAAATCCCAATACCATTATTGCAAAAAGTGTACCGGCAGAAGAAACTTCATTCATCCAGTGATAAGAATCAATCGTCTCATCAAGCAGCACATAAGCATTTGGATATTGCAATGTTCCCCAGGGATAATAGCCTGCCTGTGATGTATATATCGTAAGAATTTCTTTGATAGGTTTTCCGCAGATTGCGGCAGGAATATGTGCAACCGCAAAAACCGCAGGCACATAAAGTACATGTAATAATTTAATATTTTTACCTTTAAGATACATTATTACGAAAAACGGAAAAATAAATAAAGTCTGAAGTTTAAATGCGAAAGCCACACCCAGTAATATAAAGCAGACTCTGCTCTTATCCTTAAAAAAGAAATAAAGTGCCCACAGAATAATAGATGTGTAGATAATATCACATTGGCACCAGTATGCACCGTCCAGTATCGTTGTAGGACATAACAACAATATGCTCATTCCCAGGATTGATTTTCTGATATCTTTAGTCAATTCCCAAATTATTGCAAAAACAGCACAGCAGGCAACATAATCAAAAAATACCGAAACTGATTTAAGCGCTGCCAGGGAATCTGCAAATCCCGAAACAAGACACATTAAATATAAGTATGGTGAAGAATAATTAGCTGTATTTCCCGCCAAAAACTTAACCGGACCAACGCTTTTGATTTCGTTCATCCATATTTCAAGGAAGCCGAAATAGTCCGCAGAAACAATCGGATAAAGTTTAATTCTGACAAGAAGCGCAACTGCCCACAGTACAATAACAAACATTAAATCTATTGATTTAAATTTAAATGATTTAAATTTAAATTCATTGTTCAAAAATGTATCAACGGCACGTTCTTTAAAATTAACGTTATTATTCACGGTGTTTCCTCCATCAAAATCATTCGACTAATTATAACACACTTAATAAATAAAGCGGCAAGTTAACTTGCCGCTTTAAAAAGATTCTATATCATATCGTATTACTATTTAACAAGTAATGACTTACCTGTCATTTCAGCAGGCTGCTGTTCACCCATAAGTTCAATCATAGTAGGAATGATATCTGCAAGGCATCCGCCTTCACTTAACTTAACTCCTTCAGGTCCGTTTACAAGAATGAACGGTACAGGGTTAGTAGTATGAGCCGTGAAAGGTGCACCTGTTTCATAATCTATAAGCTGTTCCGCATTACCGTGGTCAGCACATATGAACATAAAGCCGTCGACTTCTTTAACAAGGTCAACAATTTCTCCGACACACTTATCAATAACTTCAATAGCCTCCACAGCAGACTCAACAACACCTGTATGACCTACCATATCAGGATTTGCGAAGTTACAAATAATTACATCATATACAGATGAACCGTCTTCGTTCTTAGCTGTAATTGCTTCAGATAATTTATCACATACCGTGTAAGCGCTCATACGAGGCTTCTTATCGTATGTAGGAACATACTTGGGTGAATTAACAAGAATTCTCTCTTCACCTTCGTTAGGAGTCTCAACACCGCCGTTAAAGAAGAATGTAACATGAGCATACTTTTCTGTCTCGGCGATTCTAGCCTGCTTCATTCCCTTTGAGGCAAGCCACTCGCCAAATGTATTTGTTACTTCAACCTTGTGGAATGCAATTTCCTTATTGGGAATAAGAGGATCGTAATCCGAGAAGCAGACATACTTAATATCCATTCTCTTACCGCGATTGAATTTATCAAAATCATCATCGCAGAATACATGAGTAATTTCTCTTGCTCTGTCGGGTCTGAAGTTAAAGAATATAATCGAATCTCCATCCTTGATTGTAGCAACGGGAGCACCGTTTTCTTTAACAACAAAAGGAACTACGAATTCATCGTTAACTCCTGCATCATATGAAGCCTGAATACCTGCAGGTCCCGAAACTGCTTCGTTACCGATGCCCTTAACCATTGCATCATATGCTTTTTCAACACGGTCGTAGTTGTTATCTCTGTCCATTGCATAATAACGTCCGGAAACAGTAGCAATCTTACCTACGCCGATTTTAGCCATTTGGGCCTCAAGAGCTTCTGCATATTCCTTAGCTGACTGAGGAGGTGTATCTCTTCCGTCAAGGAAGCAGTGAACGTAAACCTTATCAAGTCCGTTACGCTTAGCAAGTTCAAGAAGTCCGTAAAGGTGTGTGTTATGCGAATGAACGCCACCGTCTGATAAAAGTCCGTACATATGTAATGAAGAATTATTCTTCTTACAATTCTCGATTGCGCTCATAAGCCCGGGATTTGTAAAGAATGTGCCATCCTGAATTTCCTTGGTAATTCTGGTAAGTTCCTGATATACAATACGTCCGGCACCCATGTTAAGGTGACCTACTTCGGAATTACCCATCTGTCCCTCAGGAAGTCCGACTGCCATTCCCGAAGCGTTACCCTTAACGAAAGGGCATTCCTTCATAAGGCGGTCCATTACAGGGGTTTTAGCCATTGCAACGGCATTTCCCTCTGCCTTATCATTTAATCCGTATCCATCAAGGATCAATAAAACTGCAGGTTTATTACTCATAATTTATCCTTTCTATAATAAAATCAATTAATTTCCAACGAATGATTATAGCACACCTATATTCCAAATCCAAACATATAATAATAATGATAAAAAAGATCTTGTCTTCTTCCCTTAAGGTAGTCACCCGAATCAAGCATAAATACAAGCATCTGATATACTGCTTCATATATAACAAGCGCCACAAGAATCCATATCAGGACCTTTCTTATCGTTGTGTTCTTAAGCTTCTTCATGTTCAAAAGAATAAGCGAAGCCATAACCGCACCTATCATCCACAGGAATGAAAAATCAAAGAAATATCTTGCCAGAATTCCGGAATTTTCCGTATCAAAAATCATTACCACTATGGCTATCGCAACCGAAGCTATCGAAATAAGCCATGGCGTCATTTTCTTTTTCATCTTTTTTGCCCCGAACAGGGATGTCAAAGAAACAAGTGCAAAAGGACATGCCGCAAACAATCCGCCGTATGTGGTTTCCTGAATGGTAACGCCCATATATTTGGTCGCCTTCTCTATATTTCCGAAATATGGATATTCCGGTATGAATTCCATGGGATGAAGCAAATATACAGCAATTCCGTAAGGAATTCTGTCCCAGGCAAATCCTCTGTACCTCATATCGTTAAAGGTCAGATTATAATAAGCGCCGAAATCAAGCAACGATCCAAATCTAAGATAATTGTACGTCATAAAAAGCCCGCCGATTATTATCATCGGTGTAAAGACGCTTATAAGGGATTTTATTCCGTCAGAAGACTTAAGATAATTAAGGTCAAAGATATAATCCTTCATAATAATCACGTCAATTATTACCACAAGGAACAATTGAGGCCTGCAACCTGCTATCAAAGCCGTAAGAACGGAGCCTAAAACCAGATATCCCTTATTCAAAACTCCCGGTTGCATCTTGGCATTACAGGGTATGGATTTCATAAATCCCCACATACCCAGGAACGCAAAAGCCACCGCATAAATTATGGGAACCGAATATAAGTCCGGTCGCTTGGTAACATATGTAACGTAGCTTCCAAGCAGCAGCAATTCGGCCAGTAAAAACCATACTGCCACAGAGCACTTTTTAAAATACTTGCGAATAGTTTCGTCAAGCAGTAATACCATGCCCAACAGAATTAGCAAAATTCCCATATAGCATACCGTATGGTTGTGAATATGGTTTCCCGTAAGTATATAATACGGGAAGTAAATCAAAGCACAGGGAACCACTCCGAAATACACATAATATTTACCATCATAATAAGCATGGTCGAAATACCATTCCTCAAATTCCATCAGATCTCCGCGATGGTCCATATCATATGGATTTTCCATGCTTTTAAGGATATCGGTCGGTTCATCCAGCAAGGATAACTGCCCTTTGCTAAAAGCCTCCGCCAGTTCCTGATACTGAATCGTATTAACTCCCATTTCCGTCTGATAGAAAGGATTAAGTCCGTTAACCCAATACAAAATAAGCGCATTAGCTATTAAAAACGTGCACAGAATTACATATTTAACACTTAACTTCAACTTAGTGTACTTAATCTTATGAAGATATGAGCCCGGATTGAAGAACAGAACAAGAAGCAAAACAGCATATAAAAGAATTATCCTCTCCCACCTAAAGAAGATAGGAATAACAGGATTTACAACAAGATTTATAATTACCCTCGCATCAATTCCGATATAGGGCCTTATCTTAATAGCTTTGGCATCGCCGTACAAATGAAGCGTATAATAATAGCTTCTTGGTTCAAGAGACGATACAACCCTTCGGTTAAGTGAATAATAATTGTAATGGGAATAGTCCTTCGCATCAAAATCCACGGTAATTATGCTGCCCTCATCCGAATCCAAAGCATCAATATTCACTATCTCCGCAAACAGAATCGATACTTCTTTATTAAGATTAACCAATTCGATATTAATCTCATCACCCACTACCCTGTAAACACCATCGCCTTCATTTACAAGACTGTCATTACATACAAAGGGTATACTTTCAGGTGAATTATTAAGCGTGCTCCAATGCTTGTAGTTAAAGACAAACACTTCGGCAAGAACAGAAATAATAAGCAGCGCAAAAGCCATCAGTGCATAATACACCCTGACGGCATCGGCATTTGTATAATTTCTTCTTTTAAAATAATCTATTACTTTAGTTCTCATAATATCTAATTAATATACATATTGTTATACACCGCAACCACTCCCACAGCGTTCAAACATATACTGAATATAAAGGCCGGCATAATATATTTTCCCGTACGGGGCGATTTATTAATTCCGATTACACATATCAAATAAATCCAGGGAAGAATATCGTTGGAATATCTGTTACCGAATCCCCATCCTCCCATGGTTTTGTGCATCATGGTTACCACAAGATAAATGCAGCAAAAACATATAATTATCATGCACCAAAGTGCCATTCTCCTATATTTTTTGATAAGCAATACAATAATAAGCAAAAGGGCAAATACAACAATGGGGCTTACAATCATAAAATTAAGATTGCCAAAATGATCTATCTCCATTCTCGATTCGCTGTCAAAGGTAGGAATATGAAACAGTATCTTAAGATTATTCTTAAAATAAACAATACTGAACTGACCGTATTCTGCCTCAGTAAATTCCGGAAGATAATTATGGCCGAATTCTAAAGGATTATCAAATCTTAAATAATTAAGAATCATATATGAGCATCCGATAACAAACGGTGCGATTACCCAGGTCAGTCTGTTTTTAATCATTTGAAGCAAGGTTGCATCCGGATACTTATGTTTTTCAATTTTGTATATAATCGCCAGAAGCAAGGGCAGCATAATAAACTGCATCGGTCTGCATCCCACTCCGCAGGCCCAAAACGCCAATGCCAATCCTCCTCTTCCGTCATATGCATAATATATGGACAGCACAGCGAACATAAAGCATAAGGTCTGTGCCCAAAACCATACCCAGGGATATAGCATCGTAAAGCTTACATTACTTCCAAGCATCGCAAACAAACTAAGAAGCATAGATATAACCGGCGATAAATGGAACTTAAGCGCCAGTTTATAAAGATAAAAAACTATGATAACATCTGAGGTCCATAAAAGCAGTGCGTCCGGAGTCTCCGCTCCGAATATAAACGTAAGCGGATAAAGTATATACGAAGGAAAAACCGGGAAAGAAACATAAATTTTTCCATTATATTGTGCAAGCTCCAAATATGAATAATTCTCAAGCAGGTCAAGACGTCCCATTCTCCACGAATCAGCCTGAAGCGCATAAGAATTATAAGTATTGTGTGACAGAATACCGTTTCCCGTAAATATCCACATCAATATCAAATATCCGATAACACTGAGTACCGCGATAAAACCATATTCGATTTTTTCTTTATTTTCTACTGACATTTCACTGAATTTGCTCATCTTTTGAACCTTTCTTATTACATTCATAAAGATATATTAATAATACAACTCCCAGCAAAGAAACAAGTTCTGCGCCACGCCATAGGATCGGTTCTTTATATCTTACCATAATCGTTCCCATATAATTATCCGGGACCTCTACCGTCAATCTGTTATTTAAGCCTCTGCCCACATTAAGTTCATCACCGAATTCCGTTGTTGCAATATACCCGGGATAAGCAAATACCGGCAAAAGCAGCTGCGAATCCCCGCCTTTCGAAATACAGTCAACATCAAATCTGTTTCTGCTTCGTTTATATCCTGTAATATCTGCATTAGTTCCTGTAACATTACGTTCGAATTCGCATTCGTCAATATCGGTATCCGTATATAGATATTGAGCACCTATCACTTCCGCACTGTACAAAGAAGCATCATCATAATTGTTAACTATATTTCCGCTGTACAACAACGCATATACGTGATTAAGGCTTTGGGACGAAGCCGTCATAAGTACGGCACAGGTAAATACGATAACAAATTCCTTCTTACATTTTTTGACAAACTTATCATAAAACGCCATTGCAAATATACTTCCGAACAGTACTGCCATGGACAAATACCTGTAAGGGAACTGAACCTTAGTTAATATCTTGGCTAATATCGGACAATACTTAATCAGCATGCTGTACGGGAACAGATTGCTCGATAAGAACAATGCAACCAGGCAGACAATTGACAATACTGTTAAATGCTTTGTTTTCTTCTTGAATTTCTTAAGAATCATAAGTACTGCAAAGCCCATAAGTATAATTGCGATGCCGTTGCCAAAGGACATGGTATTTCTTTGTGACAGACTTGTCATAAATGCGAAATTATACCAGAAATGACCCGATGAATATTGCGCGAATAATTCCGGTATTGTAAGTCCGTAGGACTGGAAATCCGCAGGAATTGTTTCCCCTAAAGTAACAAGCAGCGGTTCATTCATAAATCTGATAAAGGGCACAATAAACCACAGATTAATAAGTAATGTCAGACCAAGCAGCTTAAGCAAATAAAATAATCTGTTTCGCGAAAATGTCTTTTTGATATTAATAAGACAAAAAGGAACGGCAAATACAGCCAGAATAATACATGACAATAAATGCGACTGAATAAGTCCCGAAAAGCCTATAACGGGAGCCACTATATGCTTTCCGTAACCTTCACTGCCGTCGTCTTCATGATAAGCATAATAAAAGCCAAGCACGGCAAGGGGAAGAAACATCATTGCAACCGTTTCGCCCACAGCTGCTCTGTTGTATATATTGATAAGTCGATAGGGTGCGCAAACATATAAAAACGTTCCGATATATGCCGAAACATTACGTTTACACATTTTCCTAAAGCACCAATAGGTCAGAATCGAGGTTCCGAGATTAATCACAAACATGAATACTTTGTACGCAGTCTGAATCGGGAATCCCAGAATACGCAGCAATGCCGGTAACAATAATGTTGTATCGCCGTACATGGCAGAAACCGCATATCCGTATCCGAATATCCAGTTGGTCTGTACGCGGGATGGAATATCTCCCATCAATATTGAATCCTTAATTCCTTCAATCCTAAGGAGATGAAACACCAAATCATGCCCCGGAAGCAGATATCTTACGAAAAGTCCCAAGGACGAAAACAATGTTATAAATGTAATAACAAGAATCTGAATTCCGTATTTTTTATATTTATATCTGAACTTAAAGGCACACAATGTCAAAATAACTAAAGCAAATGACAATATATACTGTGTAACAGCATAAATCACGGAATTCCATGCAGTCCTGACAGATATCGATTCAACATATAAAGAACCCTCATTAGGACGCACTTCAACTCCCAAATCATTGATATTATCATTAACCCATATATCAAAAGATTTAATATTCTCATATTTATTAAGCTCGGGATTATCGGTATAAAGAGTCTTATGAGATTTGGTGTCATTAGCATAAATATTAACCAATGCACCGTTTGAAGAACTGTACTTAATTGTAATTTCATATATACCTTTGTCCAAAGGTATAGGGGTAACAGAATAAATCTGTTCCTCATCATTACGATGCAGAACATCTATACCGTATACAGCATCAACCTTGGAAACAGTAACACTAAAGATAATACCAATAATCGTAATCACCAGCATAATCGATGCAATTATTAAATATTTTATATTTTTCCTTACCGTTTCCAAAGTAACTATATCCTTTCGGCATTAAGCATACGCTTTATCCACATCTATAACACAAAAATACGAAGGATTTGTCTTTCTGACTTCAAGCTGAATTAAATCAACTATCTCGTCATCAGTCATGTCAAAATCAAAGGGCAAAACAATATCAAAAATCAAATTGGTATGGGTAGGGCCTTTGACAATTCTAAAGTCATGGAATGTTACATTTCTGAACTTACGCTTCGATTTGGATGATTCAATTCGTTCCTTATACGAAGAATTAACAGATTCTATAATACTGTCCACTATCGCTTTCATTCTGTTTGTTTCTTCATCATCTACCAAAACAGGATCCATATGAATTGTCGCCTGGCAATTAAGTTCCGTCTGAAGATCATGCTCAATATTGTCAATCAGGTCATGAAGATCCATAATCGAACCGTTGGAAGGAACCTCTGCATGAAGTGTTATCATAACTCGACCCGGACCGTAATCATGAACTATCAAATCATGTATTCCCAGAATTCCCAGTTCAACATGTTCCGACGACATCACAATCTTAGTAATTTCATCAACGAATTCCTCATCCGGAGATTGTCCAAGCAGCGGTCCTACAGTATCCTTAATAGCACCGATACCGGCAAAGCATATAAACAGCGATACAATTACACCGCAATAGCCGTCTATCATTATTCCGGTAAAATGTGTTACAAAGGTTCCGATTAATACCACAAAAGTGGCAATTGTGTCAGAAAGTGAATCTGTCGCAGTCGCTTTCATTGCGGCGGAATCAATTTTGCTTCCGATTGTTCTGTTATACAAAGCCATATAACACTTAACCAAAATGGAAGCCACCAGAATAACCACAACAATCACGCTGAACTCTGTGCTTTCGGGATGAATAATCTTAATAATAGAATCCTTCATCAATTCATAGGCCATAATAATAATAATTACCGAAACCATTAGTCCCGACAAATATTCAATTCTTCCGTGGCCAAAGGGATGATCCGGGTCCGGCTTATGACCTGCCATCTTAAACCCTACCAGAGTAATAAGCGATGAACCGGCATCCGACAGGTTATTAAATGCATCTGCCGTAATTGCTATCGATCCGCTTATGCTTCCTGCTATGAATTTAAATGCAAATAGGCACAGATTAAGAAAAATTCCCACCGCACCGCACAAAACACCATAGGCTTTGCGAACAGCAGAATCCTTATATTCTTTATTATTTTTGATAATCAGTTTTGATAATAATGTAACCATAATTCCCCTACAATTCCCCAAATAAATTGATAGAGTTCCTATTCATCTAGGAACTCTTCAATGATAAATCTCGGTCTTCCTTTCGTTTCAAGGTATATCTTTCCGACATATTCACCTACAACTCCAAGTGAAAACAAAATCAGTCCTCCTGTTGCCCATATGGAAACCATAAGAGTCGTCCAACCTTGAATTGTTTCACCCATAAAATGTCTGATGAAACTGTAAATCAGCATAATAACGCTGAACAAAAATACTAAAAATCCAAGTCCCGTTATATATCGTATTGGTTTAATCGATAGTGACGTTACTCCCTCAACAGCGAAGGATAACATCTTCGAAAGCGGATATTTGCTTTCTCCTGCGAAGCGTTCACCTCTTTCGTAATACACAACATCCGACTTAAAGCCTACCATAGGCACGATTCCCCGCAGGAACAAATTAACCTCTTTAAATCCCGCAAGTCCGTCAAGAGCTCTTTTACTCAGCAGCCTGTAATCAGCATGATTAAATACGGTCTTTACACCCATTCGATTCATCATCTTATAATAGCCTTCGGCAGTCTTTTTCTTAAAAAATGAATCCTTCTTTCTATTGGATCTTACACCGTAAACCACATCGCATCCGTTATGGTATTTCTTAATCATCTCATCCATCGCATTAATGTCATCCTGCAAATCCGCATCCATAGAGATAATCATATCCGCATTATCCATAGTAGTCATAAGGCCTGCAAGTAATGCGTTCTGATGGCCGCGGTTACAACTTAAGTTAATTCCGCTGAATAATTTATCTTCAGTATGTAATTGTTTAATTATCTCCCATGTCGTATCTTTCGATCCGTCATTTATGAAACAAACTCTCGAATCGGCATCAATGCTTCCGTTACCAATAAGCTCTGTCATTTTGCTTTTAATACGCTTTGCTGTTTCCGGAAGGACTTCCGCTTCGTTATAACACGGGATTACAACATATAATCTGCTGTCCATAACACTCTCATTCTAGTATAAAAATATATTATCTTCAATCATTCAAAGCATACCAGCAACATAGTCTGATTAAGATGTGTAAAATTCATCTGTTCACCGTAGCCTGATACTCCGAAGAAATTACCGTACTCCGTCGTAAGGAAACTGTTATATTCATCAAACTTATCTTCTTTTAGGAAATAATTTGACCGTGAGCAGCAATTAACCACTAATGAAAAAGATATATCGCTAACCTTCTCATGTACATTCATTGCCGTTTCTTTCCAAACCATATCCATATCGTCAAGCTCAAGTTGCTGCACAATACAATTATTATAAATACGTGAAAAATATGTAATTCTTCCGTCAGGATGTATCTTATCAACTTCGGTTATGTACAATTCGCCTTTTTCCGTTCTACCCACAGGATGCATTAACAGTTCATCCTCAAGGTCTTCGATAGGAATATGTAATGCGTTTGCAACAACTGCAGCCGCAGGGCGCGAATCATACTCATAAACCGCTCTTTCATCACAATCAACATCAGTAGCCTTATATTCATCACCTGTGGGTTTAAACAGATTCTCTTTAAAGATATGAACAGGCCCGTTTAAATTACGTATTATTGTAAATACGCAAGCTTCGTCATATATTTGTCCGTTCAAAGACACATATGATACTTCTCTTCCGTTAGGTGTCCCTGCAGAAGAACCTACTACAGGAACTCTGACTCCCGTAAAGGCCGTTCTGAATGTATCCTGTACTATTTCTTCGCAGTTACCGAATGCAGGCGTAAATTCCAATGTCACCAGATTTTCTACTGTTCCGATAGCATTTAATGCATCGTTAACATTATGAACATATCTTAACGGATAAGTCGTAATATCATAGAGCACTCCCGAGCTGCACTCAATTCCGGCATACACGGCTATAGCACTCACTCCGTTAATACCGTAACCTTCGGAACTAAAATTAATATATGATGACATTCCCATAACCGTTGACGCAGGGAACTTCTCGTACATTTCCTTTGCGACAAATGAAAAATCGTCAACATTAGAAGAAAACAAAATTAATATGGGGTTTCTCCCCTCCGACCATTTTCTGATTTGAAGAACCACTTCTTCAAATGCTGCATTTATATTTTTTTCATTACTGTATGCGACGTGATAATTTTTCATGCACAATACCTACTTTCAGTAAACATACTATGTATCGAAACAAATTAATCCTCATGCACAATATATTGTATCAAAAAGAGTTTTGACCTACAACCAGTCTGTCAACAACACCATCAATTATTTTTTGCATTTTATCATCATCCGGTTCATCCGTCTTCAAAAGATCAAACAATTCCTTTTCTTTCTTCATACCCGGATCATAAACATAACAATTCTTATCCCACTCCGGCAGATGTTCTATTACTTCTTTTTTGAGATATCTAAATAAACCAACCGGTAAAATCCATCCGCGAAGTTTCATGAAGATAAAGGGTTCCGAATAAAAGGAATGAATAAAATAAAAGTCCGATTCTTCCTTAAATCCTTCATACAAATTAGTTGATTCAAGGTATTCTCTCAATTTAAGCTGAACATTCACATGGTCAAGAATTGTTTTGGGGTCCGTCATATAATTAAAAGTAGTACCTTCCGAATTGGCTCTGTACCAATACAACGGCATTTCCAAAACAGCTACATTATTAACTACATATTTAATAGGATGTGTAAACAGGGGTTCCTCATACGCTCCGCCTTCCATAAATGCAAAGCCATATTTATTAAGCATGGTTCTTTTGTATATCTTTTGCGTACAGGACTCATTAAGTATTTCGAAATCAGTAAGCAGTTTCTTACGGAATTTGCCGTATTCATAAACAGTAAAAATGTCAGTACCGAGAAGTTTAGGTATATCTTCAACAACTTCATATTGAGGCTTATTCTCCGGCAGGAACATTTTGTATCTAAACTGCACCACATCAAGATCCGCGACACTTACAATCATCTTCAGGATTGCAAACATATCTGTTCTTACATAATCATCAGAATCAATAAAGCAGATATATTCACCGCTTGCATACTCCATACCCACATTTCTGGCATGCCCCTGCCGACCGTTCTGTTCCAGCAATACAAGTAATATGTTATCAGAATATTTTTCCTCATATTCACGTATTATCTGTACGGTACTGTCCGTTGAGCAATCATCCACCAGAATTATCTCAATATCATTAAGTCCAATAGTCTGGTTAATAATGGAGTCAAGACATTCGGAAATATATTCTTCAACATTATAGCAAGGAATTATAATAGAAAATTTACGTCCCATAGATGTTCCCCTCTGTAAATATGTAACCACAAGATATTGTATCAAATAAAAAAGACTTCAACAACCGTTGAAGTCTTTTAATAATTATATTTAGCTTATTATGCATTAACGATCTGTCCGAAGTCAGGCTTCAAAGCTGCACCACCGATAAGTCCGCCATCAATGTCGTCCTTAGCAAGGAGTTCTGCAGCATTTCCTGCATTCATAGAACCGCCGTACTGAATACGAACTGCTTCTGCTGTAGGAGCGTCATATAAATCAGCAATAACCTCACGGATCATCTTACATACTTCCTGAGCCTGGTCAGCTGTAGCTGTTTCGCCTGTACCGATAGCCCAGATAGGCTCGTAAGCGATAACAAGTTCCTTAACCTGGTCAGCTGTTACGTCTGTAAGATCCCACTTAATCTGACGTGCAATCCACTCTTTATATGTTCCTGCCTTACGGAGAGCAAGTGACTCACCGCAGCAAAGGATAGGCTTAAGACCTGCAGCAAATGCTTTCTTAACCTTAGCGTTGATAAGGATATCGTTCTCACCGAAGATATCTCTTCTCTCTGAGTGACCGATGATGATGTACTCAACGCCTGCATCCTTAAGCATAGGAGCTGAAATTTCGCCTGTGAAAGCACCCTTATCTTCGATATAGAAGTTCTCAGCACCAAGCTTTACATTTGTTCCCTTGATAGCCTCAGCTACAGGAACAATATCAATTGCAGGTACGCAATATACTACGTCTACTGCATCATTCTTAACTAAATCTTTTAATTCTGCACAAAGTGCAACAGCCTCGCTGGGAGTCTTATTCATCTTCCAGTTACCGGCAATAATTCTTCTTCTAGCCATTTTATTTCCTCCATCGTCTCCGAGGCAACACCCCAAAAAAACGAATTAATCATTTATTTATCGCCTCCGGGGCAATAAGCCCCGAAGCGAATTAATTATTTATTTATCGTCTGCAGCGTAAACGCCGGGAAGTTCCTTACCCTCTAAAAATTCAAGAGAAGCTCCACCACCTGTTGAGATGTGGCTCATCTTATCAGCGAATCCAAGCTGGTTACAAGCAGCAGCACTATCACCACCACCGATGATTGTTGTTGCATCTGTCTCTGCAAGAGCCTTAGCAACTGCGATTGTTCCCTTTGCAAGAGTAGGATTCTCGAATACACCCATAGGTCCGTTCCAAACAACTGTCTTAGCTTCCTTAACAGCGTTTGCGAATAATTCCTGTGTCTTAGGTCCGATATCAAGACCTTCCATATCAGCAGGGATAGCACTTGAATCAACGTATGTTACATCGATAGGTCCATCGATAGGATCAGGGAAACCTGCAGCAATACCTGTATCGATAGGAAGTAATAACTTCTTACCAAGCTTATCAGCCTTTGCCATCATTTCCTTACAGTAGTCAATCTTCTCATCATCAACAAGTGACTTACCGATTTCATATCCCTTAGCCTTAAGGAATGTGAATGCCATACCACCACCGATGATAAGTGTATCAGCCTTCTCAAGAAGGTTATCAATAACGTTAAGCTTATCAGCCACCTTAGCACCGCCAAGAATAGCAACGAAAGGACGAACAGGATTCTCAACTGCATTGCCGAGGAAGTCGATTTCCTTCTGCATTAAGTATCCAACAGCATTAACTCCGCCTTTTTCTGAGATGTACTTAGTTACTACAGCAACAGAAGCATGTGCTCTGTGAGCAGAACCGAATGCATCACATACATAATCATCAGCTAAATCAGCCAATTCCTTAGCGAAAGCTTCACCTGCCTTATTAGGCTTTGTTTCTTCTTCGCCACGGAAACGGGTATTCTGAAGAAGTACAACATCTCCATCCTTCATAGCAGCTACTGCATCAGTAGCAGCCTGACCTGTTACATTATAATCAGCAACGAATACTACTTCCTTACCAAGCTTTTCAGATAATCTCTTAGCTACAGGTGCAAGTGACTCCTTCTCGTTAGGGCCTTCCTTAACCTTACCTAAGTGTGAGCAAAGAATAACCTTAGCTCCGTCTTTTAATAACTTGTTGATTGTAGGTAATGCAGCAACGATACGTGTTTCATCTGTGATTTCACCGTTCTTTAAAGGAACATTAAAGTCGCAACGAACGAGTACGCGCTTGCCGGCTGCGTTAAAATCATCAACGCTTTTCTTGTTTAATGACATATCTTTGTCCTCCTAAAAAAATATATTTTTCTGTAACTTGCGCATTGTCACAGAAAACTTAAAAAGGTCCGGCCCAACAGGACCGGACCCTTAAAGTCAAAATCTGTTCTTAAGAACTAATTAGCCAAGCTCAGCGAAGTACTTAATTGTACGAACCATCTGAGATGTGTAAGAGTTCTCGTTATCATACCAAGAAACTACCTGAACGAGGTTGTCTTCGCCAACCATTGTCTGTGTAGCATCGAAGATTGAACCATATGTTGATCCAACGATATCAGAAGAAACGATTTCTTCCTCGTTGTATCCGAATGACTCTGTAGCAGCTGCCTTCATTGCTGCATTGATTTCTTCCTTAGTAACGCTCTTTTCTACTGTAGCAACAAGGATTGTTGTTGAACCTGTAGGAGTAGGAACTCTCTGAGCAGATCCGATGAGCTTACCATTTAACTCAGGGATAACAAGGCCGATTGCCTTAGCAGCACCTGTTGAGTTAGGAACGATGTTGATAGCGCCTGCACGTGATCTTCTGAGGTCACCCTTTCTCTGAGGACCATCAAGGATCATCTGGTCACCTGTGTAAGCATGAATTGTGCTCATGATACCAGACTTGATTCCAGCTAAATCGTTAAGAGCCTTAGCCATAGGAGCTAAGCAGTTTGTTGTACAAGAAGCTGCAGAGATGATCTTGTCATCCTTTGTTAATGTCTTGTGGTTAACGTTGTAAACGATTGTAGGAAGATCGTTACCAGCAGGAGCTGAAATAACTACTTTCTTAGCGCCGGCATTGATGTGTGCCTGTGCCTTTTCTTTTGATGTATAGAAACCTGAGCACTCAAGAACTACATCTACACCAAGCTCGCCCCAAGGACAATTGTTAGCATCGGGCTCTTTGTAAATCTTAAGAGTCTTGCCATCAACTGTGATTGAATCTTCACCAGCTGAAACTGTGTCAGCCTTAGCGTACTTACCCTGTGAAGAGTCGTACTTAAGAAGGTGAGCTAACATCTTAGGAGATGTTAAGTCATTGATTGCTACTACTTCGTATCCTGCTGCACCAAACATCTGTCTGAATGCTAAACGACCGATACGACCGAAACCATTAATTGCTACTTTTACTGCCATTTTAGATTCCTCCTAAAAATGAAATGTTTTATATTTTTCGACCTAAAACTTAACCATCACTGTGTTAAAAGTTTGTCGAACTTAATCAGCATTACTATTCTACATAAATCTACGCAAAAGTGCAAGAGTGAATTATGCCCTATAAATCTTCAATATGTTGATGGCTTTGTAGCATTTTGACTAATTAAGTGTTAGAATAGTACAAATATTTTAGTATTGAGGTATTGCGGAGGACAAATATATGCCTATATTAAGTGATTATCACGTACATTCAAATCATTCGACAGATTCTACGGAATTAATGGAAAACCACATTCTTCGCGGAATCGAATTAGGTTTTAAAAATATATGCTTTACAGAACATCACGATCTTGATTTCCCGGAAGACCCCAAGCACCCCGGCGAGGTTGCCTTTAATCTTAATGCGGACTCATATCTTTATGAGTTACTCGGTCTTCGTGAAAAGTATGCTTCTAAGATTAATGTTCTGTTTGGTGTCGAAATCGGTGTCCAGCCCCATCTGCGCCGTGAGCTTGCTGTATTTGCCAAGTCACATGAATTCGACTTTATTATTGCATCTACTCATCTTGTTAATCATCAGGACCCCTACTACTATCCCGCCTATTTTGAAGGTCGTAATGAAGAAGAAGCTTACAGGGAGTATTTCCTGGAACTCAAAAAATCCCTTGATATGTTCAGTAATTTTGATGTATGGGGTCATCTTGATTATATTGTCAGATACGGTCAGAACAAGGATGCCGACTATTCATATGATAAGTACAAAGATATAATAGATCCCATTCTCGAAAAAATACTTGAAATGGAAAAGGGTATTGAGGTAAATACCGGCGCTCTTCGTCACAATCTTAAAGAGCTCAACCCTTGCAAAGATATACTTAAAAAGTACAGACAGTTAGGCGGTGAAATAATAACTGTCGGTTCCGATGCCCATGATGCATCACATCTCGCCGATGGTTTTAATATTGTCGAAGATTATCTTCTCGACTGCGGTTTTAAATATTACACAACCTTCGAAAAAAGAATCGCCGAGTTTCATAAACTCGGCGTGTAATTCTTCTTATTATAAGTAGTTTTTAATTAATCACAGAAATTTATATTGTCAAACATATCCATGATTCTATCATTGCTCGGAGCGATTACGGTATCGGAAGAAGGTGATCCTCCCTGCAAATATCCTTCAACGCCCTGTTTGGTTCTTATTTTAACCTTTTTGGACAGCGGATCCTGGCTTATGAAATAAACAACCGTTCCTTTAGGTATTACCTTCGTATCAATAGAAGTCTCACTTGTATAAACCTCTATATCCTTTAATGTTGTATGTTCATGAAGACCTGTTATTTCACATTGGCCGTATGTCTGATCACGGAATTGATGTTCATCCCTGTCGTACCAGGCTTCACCGTAATAATAGGTTGTCTCTAAAATATCGGCTCTGTCTTCAATAACAACACATCCCTGATCATAGAACGGATTGAATCCGAAATATTCTTTAAAAGTAAATCCCGGAAGACCGTCCACATAATAAAGTTTATTATCTTCATAATCGAAGTAATGTGTAACCTGATCATCCGACGGACCCCAGTCAAGAATTGCTATCTGAAGTTCTCCAAAATACGGACGTATCTGTGTTAAATAATATCCGCCTGTTTCCAGTGTATCGATAATTGCATCTTCATCTATGTCTTCGGCATTAAGTTCTTCACCGTTTACGCTGATGGAAACCTGGTAATAATAATCCTTTTTCTTATATTTAACTGCAAACTTTTCCTTCGTTCCGTCCCCGTCCAAATCTTCGGAATATTCTTTATTAAATTCCAGCTTCTTGGGATATTCCGACTTCGTTAATGCAGCCTCTGCTTCCTTAATGGCAGCAAGATTTTCTTTTTCAATATCGTTAATATCCTCTTCCGTAAGCTTTAAGCCTTTATTTTTGTACCAGGGCTTTCGTGTAAAGTATTTGTCAAGATACGAGTTCTCAAACTCCATTCCGTATCTTGCGAAAATTTCGTTTCTTGCAAGCCACAGTTCCTTTTCGTTAAGGTTCATACAGTAATATTCTGGAATCGGTTTTTTATCCGAATTGGGGATAATATAATCATCCGCGCGTCTGCATACGGAAGGATCCTTAATATCCATTGAGTCAATCATGCTTTCCTTATAAATCAGCATATCAAAATACTCATTCGAAATATTTTCATCTTCAATATAACAGGGCACATCAGTTGGCTGAGTCATGTAATAAAACTTATCGTCCGAATATGCAATCAAAGTGTATCCTGCGTATCCCGGCAATACTTCATCAAGTATTTCAATACCGCACAGGAATCCCAGTCCTTCTCCCATATCATAGGAAGCTTTTTGGTAAAAACTTATATATGTGTCTCCCTCATCTACGTAATATTTACCGTACCATTCCTTCGGAACAGTCAATGTAATATTGGCAAATGACAATTCTTCATCAATGGGATCAGGTTCCTCTGTCGGTTCCGGACTCGGAGTTTCCTTAGGTTCTTTATCTTTGTCTTTGTCTTTGTCCTTGTTCTTATCCTTGTCTTTATCTTTTTTCTTGTTCTTCTTTTTGTCTTTCTTCTTATCCTTGTCTTTCTTTTCCTTGGCTTCAGATACTTCTTCCTCATCACTGAACAAAGTACATGAAGTAGTTGTTAATGTAACTCCCGTACATAAAAGAATTACCAAAAGAAGTGACATAAATCTTCTTATTGAGATACCTTTTTTCATCCTACTCATTTCCTCTTTTCAATAACTTTTTTATAGGGCTTAATTGCACCCTCGTTCATGGCATTTTTGCCGATCTTTTTAAGTATTTTGGGATTGTTAACCAGCGCACCCACAGCATACATCTTTAGCAATGTTCCCTTTTTCTTTTGAGGGAAATCATATTGTCCGTGCTCTTTGTAGAATCTGTGGTCTGCTCTCATCAAGCCCTGCATCAGATAAATTAAATCTCTGAATATTTTCATTCCTCCGACTCCGTAAAAATTGGCCGGCCTATAGAATTCATGTTTTAACGCAAAATTAAGTTTCTTCGAAAGTGTATCAATCTCTGTATCCGGATTAAATTCATCCGTTGCCACATATGCCAGGAAATTACCTCCCACTTCGGCTCTTGCTTCAATAACCATTCTTAAGTTTTCTTCAACACTCAGATTACCCGAAATTAAATAACCGAAAGGCTTTCCCATGGTAACCGTTCGATGCCCGTTACAAAACTGTCTGTCATCATACATTTTGAATGTGGATCCCATCGAATGGTCTTTGATGCTAAAGGCAAGAACAATTCCGTCACACTCCTGAATTTGATTACGAAGCATATTCTGGAAGTCGTCCTTATAAACACATTCACCTGTCGATGCACAGTGAAAACAGCTTAAACATCCGCCTTTAATATTGGCTTTGCGAATATTAACGAATCTTGTTTTTATATTGCACATTCCCATTCTTATACTAAAACGCTCAATCATATCTTTAAGCTGGGAATCATCATCACGTAAATCAGCCACAATAGCAACAGTACGTATCGAATCCTTATCTGCTTTCTTTTCTGACTCCTGTGTCAGTTTTGTAACTTTAACATGATTGGCGATAGGAAGTGAAGGATGGGACGGCTCATATAATTTATTATCTATATCGAGCATAAGCATTCTAAAGAAAACCAAAGCATCCTTCTGGCCTTTCTTAGTAAGAAGGTCATCCATATCGGCGCTAAATCCTTTAATATACTTAAGCCCCATATCTTTGACATTATCTTCAATAAATCTGTGAGCAGTCACGTCATAAAAATGTTTTGAAGTGGTAATCTGTGTTGCCACCTTGCCCTTCAAATCAACTTTATTCTCTTTTATTAATTCTATGAATCTGTGCAACTGATACGGCACAAGAAATGTATAAACAGGATAAGAAAACAACAGCAAATCAGCTTTCTCTATCGCTGCCTTTGCTTCGCAAAAATCTTTTTCATACTTACGATATGTCTGGCCGACATGAAGGACCTCATATGAATGGTTATTAAAAACATTCTGAAGGTAAAGGACGGTCTGGTACGTAATACTATATTCGCCTTTAGGACTTCCGTTAATTACTAAAATATTCATATGTTCCCCTTCCATACAAGTAATAGTTGGCCGCACACGGATAGTATACCATATTTAGTAATTATAATCTATAAATGAAAAAGGCACTATATAATAGTGCCTCCCATTAATATGTATTTATCATCTGAATCATCATTGTAGATTACTACCGCCTGGCCCGGAGTAACGGCCCGAACCGGTTCATCAAATGTAATATCAATCCGTTTATCTGTTCCGTCGTTTACTGTTCGGATGTTACACCACTGACCTTTGTGCGCATATCTTATTTTGGCAAATCCGCGAAACTCCGTATTCACGTTCTCTTCCACTCCCATAAAATGAATATCATTTGCAGACAGGTTAATCGAAAATACATCTTCATCCGAAATAACGACCTCATTGCTTGCCGGACGTATCTCCTTTACAAAAACTCTGTGCCCTGCGGCAATCTCAAGTCCTTTTCGCTGGCCGATTGTATAATGAGTATATCCCTTGTGGGTTCCTATAACATTTCCCTGCTCGTCCAGGAAATTCCCCTTCCCCGGAAGCTTGTTTTTATCAAAATTTTGGCTAAGAAAAGCAACATAGTCTTTATCCGGGATAAAGCATATATCCTGCGAATCCTTTTTGGTCGCAACCGGAAGATTCGCTTCCAATGCCATATTCCGCACGGCTTCCTTATCATAATTTCCAAGGGGCATAATCGTCCTTTGGAGCATATCCTGACCGAGACGATACAGCACATAGGTCTGGTCTTTAGTTGCAGTAGCAGAATTTGCCACGCTGTATCTTCCGTCAGGCAGTTTAAGTATCTTGGCATAGTGCCCTGTTGCAATATATTGGGCGCCTATACTGTCTGCTACCTCAAGCATCTTTGACCACTTAATCAGTTCATTACATCTGATGCAGGGATTCGGAGTCCTTCCCTCCATATACTCCTTGCAAAAGTAATCCATTATACCTTTTTTAAATGAATCTTTCGCATCAATTACGTGATGTTCTATGTTAAGTGCCTTGGCAACTGCTTTAGCATCACTGACACCACCGTCATTAAATTCACACATTACAATTGTGACGCCGATTACGGTATATCCTTTGTCTACAAGAAGCTTGGCCGTAACAGAAGAATCAACGCCTCCGGACAAGCCCACAATCACTTTACTGCCTTCAGGTATATTTAAAGTCTCATTTTCAATTGAATTATCTATTTTTATATCATGATTCATTATCAGTTACTTTCGGTTAAACGCGCTTCTTTGCCGGGATAATTGCATTCTCGGGACATACCAGAATACACAGATGACATCCCACACATTTCTTAGGATCCATGGTAATCTTGCCATTTTCATCACATTTAATTGCCTGATGACCGCCGTCCATACAACTGATTTCACATCTGCCGCAGCCGACACACTTGTCACGAAGAAAATGAGGATAGACAATAGTATCACGCTCAAGATTATCCGTGGACAAATATATACTTCCCAAGCCTTCGCCCACAAGTTCACTGACTGATTTGTATCCGCACTGATTAAGGTATAGTGTCAAACCTGATTTTAAATCATCGATAATCCTGTATCCGTATTTCATTACAGCCGTCGTAACCTGAAGGGATGTTGCCCCAAGAAGCATAAACTCAACTGCGTTTTTCCATGTCTCGATTCCGCCCATTCCCGAAATATGTGTACCTTTAAGTTTCTCATTCTTGCCAAGTTCGGCAATAAACCGCAGGGCTATAGGTCTTACCGCATTACCGCTGTAACCGCCGAATGCGGAAGCACCGTGTACGGCAGGTGACGCGACATGCGTATAAATATTTACATCTGTAACACTTTTGATTGTATTAATTGCCGCAATGCCGTCAGCTCCGCCTCTTATAGCCGCTTCTGCCGCAGGCGACATGTTATCAACATTTGGAGTCAACTTGGCCAATACGGGGATGTTACAACTTTGCTTGGCAATACGTGTATATTCTTCAACCAGTTCGGGAATCTGACCTATATCAGAACCTAATCCGTCTTCCTGCATATTGGGGCACGAAAAGTTAAGTTCAATGGCATCAGCGCCGTTCTCTTCGCACTTCTTAGCCAAATATCCCCATTCTTCTTTGGTCTGACCCATAATAGATGCCAAAATGAATTTCGTAGGATACTTCTCTTTAAGGCGCCTAAAGATCTCCATGTTTTCTTCAACGCTGTGATCCGAAAGCTGTTCTATATTTTTGAATCCGACAAATCCGCCGTCATCTCCCTTAATTGCCGAAAATCTGGGGGACGCTTCATGTATATCAAAATTGCATATGGTTTTAAAAGATATACCTGCCCATCCCGCTTCAAATGCTCTTGCACACATATCATAGGTGCTTGCAACTACGGAAGAAGAAAGTAAAAACGGATTTTCCAAGGGAATTCCGCAAAAATCTGTTTTTAAAACATCGTAATCTATCCTGGCAACTTCATGGTCTTCTTTTTTGATTTCATAAAGCCGATTCATTATATCTTTGATCGGAACCTTAGGATTTTTGACACATCCTTTTTCGCAATCGGCATCGCAGTCAGTACATGGATTAATCTCCGGAAGTTCCATTGACGCAACTTCCGAATTATCAAACCATATTGATCGTATATTTTTGCCCGGATCCATATTTTTAGTGCATGAAGCCGTACATTTGGGATTATTACACAAATTACAATTAATTAATTCTTTTTTTGAAATACCTTCGCCTCTTATCATATTTTTCCCATCCTTCTTAATTCTTACTGCTTAGCTATTGTTTTCCGAATCATAATAAGCTTCAAGTTCATCACGGCAGCTAAGGAAAATCGGCACAAGTTTGGCATCGAAATGTGTGCCCGCATCTTCTTCTATTATCGAAAATGCCTTGTCATATGAAAAAGCATCCTTATAACAGCGTTTCGAAACAAGTGCATCAAATACATCCGCAAGTGCCATTATACGGGCCTCAATCGGAATTTCCTCACCGATTAGTCCCAGTGGGTATCCTTTGCCGTTAACTTTTTCATGATGATAATTAGCAACATTAAATGCTACTTTAACGAACTCAGATTCTTCAACTCCCGATAGTATTTCCGTTACCATCTTTCCACCTATTTCAGAGTGTTTCTTCATCTTTTCATACTCTTCATCGGTGAACTTGCCCTGCTTACGAAGAACAGCATCATCAACACCAATCTTACCAAGGTCATGCATAGGAGCACTTCTTATAACAAGATTCAAAAAATGTCTGTTATAACCCATATCGGCATTTACCAATTTGTCAGCAAAAATTCTGACAACCTCACTTGTTCTTTTAATATGACCTCCGGTACTTAAATCACGAGATTCAACCATCTGAGCCATTCCAAGAATAGTTCTCTGTTGAATAGTTCTTATTTTTTCCGTCTTCGCCCAAACCTCTTTTTCGAGCTGTTCATTGTATTTTTCTCTAAGCTCCAGCATAGTGACATGTTCTGTAATATCACGAATTTCAAGAATTGCACCCACGCATCTCTTCATATGGTCAACAAGCGAATGGATTTCTGTTTTATAGGTTTTATCATTAATCTTAAAATTGGTACCTTCAACATGGCATTGGCCTTTAACATTCATGCTTTCATCAAGGAAAATTTCCACTTCCTTTATTATTGGTTCAAAGCTAAGCGGATATGAATAAAGCGCTTTACCAAACTCTGCTTTTTTGAGGAACTCAAACAAATTCATTGCATAATCGTTAGCTCCCATAAAATGAAGTTTGCGGTCATAAGCAATAAAACCGGCTCTGTTAAGCTGGTCGCGAATCACATCATCATTATCAACAATATCGTACATATCCGACTTATAAATGGGGAAAATCGCACCAATAAACAAAACAATATAAATTATCGGAGTAAAATCCTTATTGTTTCCAAAGGTGCTTTGAATAAGATATGAAGCCGATGCTATTGCCAAAAAACATATCAGAACCGCAACAACTGTCTTCTCAACATTTTTCTTTATAACAAAGGTAAATATGGCAACTGTGATAGATGCCACGAAATAAAAACATATAGTCAACGGATGCATTAAATGCAATGGTCCGTACTCTCTGTACATAGTGCCGACCCCGTCAATATTTATATACTTTATATTTTTGTAAAAAAGTTCCGAATATCCGATGGTACAAACGAAGAAGAACTCTACCGTTTGAATGAATACAAAAACAGACAAAAACAGCTTACGAATATGGAAATGACATACTTCGCAAACTGTAAAAAAATACAGCATTGGTAAGAAACATGCTCCCAAATATACTATTTTCTGGGAAATAATTGCGCCCGAAATATCGGTCGAAAGCGCAAGAGACAGATAACCGAAATTAATTGCCACAAGCAGCAAAAACATGATGTTCTGAACAACACTTCTCCTGACATCGATAAGATAATACCAGATACATAATACAATTGATGCTATGCAGCAAGATAAATAAATAGCAATCATGAGCCAATCCTTCACACATTCATGTATTTAGCAAATGCAAAACGTCCGTAATCATTATAGCATATCTTACCGTAACACAAACCCGTATTATTCAAAGTATTGCATCCAAGAATCCGTTAATGCCCTCTTCCAAATCGTTATAAGTTAATTCAAAATTGTCCGTATACCATGGATCTGCAACGGCACGCGGTCTATCTGTATAGTCCATGATAAGATGAATCTTCTTTTGCGAATCATTCGGCCACATTCTGTTCATATTGCGAAGGTTTTCATTATCCATTCCAATTAGATAATCGAATCTGTCATAATCCGCCTCAACATATCTTCTGGCGCGATGGCCGTTAGGCCTCATCCCATGCTTAGCCAGTTCCCGTACCGCCGGCGGATACATGGGATTCCCGATTTCTTCATAACTGGTCGCCGCAGAATCCACTTCAAACATATCCTGCAGCCCCCTTCGTCTAACTTCTTCTATAAACATAATTTCTGCCATTGCCGAGCGGCAGATGTTGCCGTGGCATATAAAAAGCACTCGAATCATCGTAAAAACATCCTCTATTTCCTTGTATTTCGGGAATTTACAACCCTTTTACAACAGATGAAAAAATACGTAAAATAGCATATTCTGTCATAATCTTGCATAAAAGTATCAGCAAAAGTTGTAAAAAAAGTTGTAAATCTGATTCCCGTACAACTCATTATATTTATTTACTCATTTACGACAAGCCTATCCATTTCTTCCTTGGCATCATCAAAGGAAAGATGTGTATAAGTGTTAAGCGTAACACCT
>JAZQQM010000031.1:0-34018 GCA_045629045.1 Lachnospiraceae bacterium | reverse complement strand
CTTATTCTCTGCCAAACAAATACCATAAATTTCTGTCAGATTAGCTGCCTTCGCAATAACCGGAAGAAATGCCCTTACTGCTTCAGTTGCATACCCATTTCCTGTGGATCTTTTTGCAATATGATATCCCAATTCCCACATTCCATCTTCAATAGGGACCAGTTGCACATAGCCTACATTGTCATTATTTCCTTTAACAATAATCGGATATACAAGCGGTCCTTCAAAAGAACCATATTGTGATATAAGGAATTCCAAGGTTTCCTCTACTTCTTCTACCGATTCCCAAACTTCATCAGGAACAAATCTTTTATTATCTTCATCCACTGAGTTTTCCTGAACAATCTGGGCCATATCCATTGTAAACTCAGTTATGATTAGTCTTTCCGTTTCAATTAACATACTTATACCTCCCACAGTAAATCAGAATTTTGAACTCAAACAAATACTAACAATTCTTGTATAATCCAATCATCGATGTTTTTGCTAATATGTGTCCCTGCATCGCTTCAACAAGATCCAGCTTTTTTGATTTTACTGATAATTCCAAATCAGTGTCCAAAGCATAAATATAAAATACATACCTATGTACTTTTCTTAGAAAGAATGGTGGTTTTGGACCTCGATAACCATTTTTCCCCATCCTATTCCCTGACAGGCTGTTATCGGTTTGTCTATTTCAGCTCCCAATGGTATACCTTCAGGAATATATTCCGTATTCGGAATATTCCATATTATCCAATGATTGTAGTTTTTCTTCCACGGAACATCCAAATCATCGAGAATAATCGCCAAAGAAACCGTTTCCTTCGGTATATCCGAAAGAATCAACTCCGGTGATTTGTCCTCTCCGTATCCTGTATGTTTCTTTGGAATCATTCCGTTATTTTCAAATGAATTACTATATACTTTCATATATTTTATCATTCCTCACTAAATATGAATTTATAAATGATGTTCCAACCAATCAATCTTCTTAAAATCCTTGTTGTTATTTTTATCATTTCTGTATGAATCTTTTGAAGAAGCATTATAAATATCTAAAAATTGTTTCAAATCAGGTACACGAAATTTTACGTTTTCAGACTTAGCAAAACATATATCTGTTTCATGTATTCCGGCAAAATCATATAACGAGTTTATTGAACCATATTGCACTTGGATATCTTTCTTTCTAAATTCATGCTCATGAACATCTGTCAAAATGTATCCCAATTCGTTCATAATCAGCATTATTTTATCCCAGTCATATATTCTTAATTCGTCAGGCGCTTCCCAGCCTCTTGGGTCCCCTTGAACATGAATGTCAATATCTTTTGGTTCCCAATCAATTTGTGATACAAATCCTAACCCCAGTGAACCCATTAGTGTAGGCACGATTCCTACCTCATTCAAACGCATACAAATAATTTTGAATTCACCAAATAAACTGTTCATTTTCTTCCTCAAATTTCTGAAATCTCTTTAACTCATTTTCATTACATTTCAATATCATATCTCAATGCATTCGTGAAGTCACAAACCAGTTTCGTCTTAGCATCCCACAGCTGCCTTGCATCATCTGTGACCATAGGATTATCATTCTGAATTCGATGCGTAAAACGCATAATATGATCCAGGCAATCAGTAAATTTAGCTTCCGGATTTCTTGCTTCGGTTATCATGCAGTCCATCACAATCCCCAGTGCTCCCATATCGTCCAAAAGATCCGCTTCCATAAGCATTAACAGGTTAGCATCCAGGTTGTTTTCCTTCATTCTCTCTTTATCGGAATGATTTCTCACCAATTCACATATATACTCCGCACGTTCTTTGGGAAACTCATGTTTGAGCAGAAAATCCATAGTAATAGGGACACCTGCCTGTGCATGGGATTCACCGGTTTTAACCGCAATAGTTCTGCCCACGTCATGAAAAATTGTTGCAATTATCAAATCTTCATATCGCAAATTCTCTTTATTTTTCGACATATCATATAATCGTTTAACCCACGCTAATACTCGTTTTGTGTGTTCAAAACGACTATACGCAATATCGTTTTTTCCGCTCTGCGTATATTCAGAATCTTCCTCTAAACATCGCTCAACATAATCGAGCATTTCCTGATAATCAAGTTTCCCTAATTTTGTAATTGCATTCTTATTTTTTATTTCTCTTTCACGTCTTCTGATTTCGAGATCAACCATATCAAGTATTTTGGCATCTCTCTTAATCATAATTAAATCGGCTCCATCCGGGTGATATTCATATTCGTTGTGGCAGGATGCCGCTACCGCATCCGCCCATACGGGGGTAAAACCTTCCTCCTCTTCATAAGGATCAAGTTCTCTGTTCTCCCGGCACTCACTAACGGATGCAAAAAAATATAAATTTTCCTGCTCAAAAATTCCGTTTTCGTCATATGAATCCTTTTGACGGCGCAAAACCCTGCCATATTCTTCTATCGATTCGGGAATAATACAATAACCGGTTTCCTCTCTGACTTCACGCACTAAAGCATCCTTTGGCATCTCTCCGTTTTCAATACCGCCACCGGGAAACTTATAATAATTATATTTCTTAGAATAAACCAGCAGAACTTTCCCGTTTTTATGGATAATCGCTCTGGCAGATGGTCTGGAATACACTTTTCCGCCCAAGTTATAATCATTCATGTCAAGATCAAAAAGTTCTTTCATATAGCCCCCGCATTAAACAGTTCTATTTAAATTTTTTATTTTTCAATACCTGCTAAATCAATCAACTCTTTTAGAAATTCAGACTTCCTGCTACATAGTAAGCACGCAACATCCGATGCGACCGTAATCCGTCTTCCAGATTATGCCGTGTTCCGGAAGCTGATGCTCATAGATTCGATTTAACTCATCATTATCAACTATCTTATGGGATTTAAACTCATAATCTCCATCTGCATAAAGTAAGTCCATAATCTCAATAGCGCAATTATATGCAAGTTGGAAATAAGCACCGAGAGACGCCTTATCTAGGGTAGTGAAACCGCCGTTTGTCAGTACCTTAATCATATATATGATTAATTTCTTTTCGCCGATAATGACAATCTTCGTGATTTCTCCTGTATCCTTATGTTCAAAATCAAGAACATAATATAACGCATCGTTGAGCAGTTGCCCCTGATAATGAGAATCAACCAGCGTGGCACTTATCCCAAAAAGATTCTTCATAAGTTCCTTAAATTCCGTATCAAGAAGTTTCGCATCCTCCATGTCCGCAGGTCTGTTATATCGACTCAGTGCCGTACCAACAATGGCACGATCTTCTATCAAAATATGTGAAAACAGCCAGCCGGTAAATACTGACAGGAAGTAAGTTACCGCTTCCTTCGAAAAGTCCTGCTGCACAAGGTCTTCCTCAAGTGCCGAAAGAACATTTTCCCTAAGGTTATCATGGATTGCTTTGTGAGTTGCATATCCGGCATATCCAATTTCCCGTTGATAAGCTTCCTCTTCGGCAAAGTGTTTTATAGTATATGATTTTAAAAATTTAACAGATTCTATACAGGCATGTTTGGTAGTCGCGTAATCCTGTTCTTCAATCAAAGATATAGTCTTATTAAGCACACTAACCAATTTCTGATGTGCATTATCAATATAATCAACATTTAGATTAAACTCGTCTTTCCATAATAATCTTTCCATCGTAAAAGCCCCCCCTTTACTGAAATTGAACTACCCTACTCAAATTGGCCTATCTTACTCTAATTTTATTCGCCATATGCAAATACTTTCTTTTCATAAACACATATATACAAAGGGCCCCCACAATAAACACCGTAGGAGCCGATATATATGATGCGGCTCACCAATTATCGGCTACCGCCTATTGAGGTAAATATCTCTTTCCGAGATATGATTCGAAGTATGCATTATGCATCACCTTCCTTTCCTCAATAACTATTATATTGCATAATCATATATGATGCACAGAATATTTTTTGCTGCTTACTAATTGTATTTGCCAATGCAATAACATAAACGCAATCTGGTTAACATAACAATTCTCATTTCAATAATCAGTACGTATCTTTATGACTTTCCTAATATCATATGGCTGTAAAATACATCTGTTCAATGACTTCAGATTGTTTCCATTCTTAATGATGGGTGATTATATTTCTCCTTAATTACTGCAGATTTCATTAATAATTCTTAAAATATCATTAGTTCCCAACGGCACCGTGCCGGATTCATATGTGACATAAAGATTTATTCCAAGATATATTCCATTCTGCTTATATTCATCCAGTTTCCATATATTTTTTGATACATAAGATATGTCTCCCATTCTTCCGAGATGTTCCCAATATATAATTCGCCTTCGCCGCATATCCAAGATAGTAAAATCCGGATAAAGCGCCTCACCATTACTCCTGATTACCGGGCATTCATATTTATATGGAATTCCTCTCTTAAGAAGCTGATTTGCAATTGCAACTTCACTTTTCGAACGCATGCGTTCCTCTATATCCGAATAGTATTCGGTCTTATCATCTTTAGAAAATCCCAAACCTTCATATGGTATGCTCTTCCACATTTTCACATATGTTTCATCATCAACAGTTATCGGATCTATTATTTTCTTTACTCCGGGATTCATGCTTACATATGTATCTACAATAGAATCCGAAAGCTGCATCTTCTTAATCTTCTCCAGTTTATTAATTTCTCTGGAAATATTTTTATTAGCGGTAACTACATACTTTTTTATGGCAAGTTTCTTTTTTAATGTATCATCCGACTTGCTTAAATATTCGCCTCTCTTATCTTGTGGTGATTTTCGATTATAATATTTGAAGGAATCATTCGTTTTTCCCGGGGACACCAGTAAATTCCCCTCCGGCAATTTAGCAAACAGATTTGTCAAATTATCCGCTGCTTTCGCAAATATAACAGTCTTTCGTCTATTTCCCTTTTAATATCAAATACTTTGTAGTTTTCTTCCATTCATTGCCCTCCTATTTACATATTTGATTAATTTTGCTTGATTTACGTACCCCTAGCGCCTCTTACGTGGCTAAAAGATTACGTATTTGACTTGTTTTCCTTGATTTACGTACCCCTAGCGCCTCTTACATGGCTAAAAGATTACGTATTTACGAAAAAAATAGACGTTTTCACCTACTAACACAATTATGTACCAATAGGCTAACTTAGACATCGGACAAATGTAAATACTTATTTGCCCAAAGAATATATATATGCATTCACTTCTCTTTCAATTTCTTCCCAATTGTAGACGCGCACCATTCCGTTACCTTCCGCATCAAACTGACGATTATAAGGGGCATCCACCAAAATCTTATGATAGTCGCCGCCCACCAGGTTGTGGAATCCGTCGTCTATCAAAATATCAGCTTTGATAAGCTGCTTATGGGTGGTAATAATCACATCATCAAATGTAAAATACGGGAAATATTTAAAAAGTACATTTTCCATCTTACTATAGACCTGATCGTGTCCCGAAGCTGTAACGATGTATACCTTGTGACCGGCATCCAGGAAACCCCTGATTACTTCCGAAGCTCCCGGCACCGGTTTTACACTTTTCCAGAATTCAGGCTCACCTATAACGGAATAAACCTGTTCTCTCGTAAGTCCCGGAAATGCCTTTGTTACATCCCAGTCTACTACATCCTCAACAGTAGTACTATATCCGTACTTGGCATTCAGATGGTCAACCCATGCATCCACAAGTAATTCAATTGTATCGTCCATATCTATTAATATTGTTAATGAATTATCTGACATCTTCTAATCCCCAACCACATATTCCCGGCATCTTCCAAGCAATACGGGAGTAAGGTCTGCCTCAATGTATACACCGTCTTCCCGATACTCGCTTTTAATGACATTACCGTCATTATTGATTTCATTAACAAGCGCGCCCTTATCATAGGGCAGCAACAATGAAACAACTTTATTACCGGAATAAATTCTTTCTTTTATCATTTCAAGCAATTCATCCATGCCCACCATGGAAGAAGCGCTCATATATATTTTATCTCCGGATACCCGGGGAAACTTAAGTTCCGAAGGGCACAGGTCGGCCTTATTCATAACATGAATGATTGGGATTTCATTAGCCCCCAGTTCACGAAGGGTTTCGTTTGTTACCCGCATATGTTCAAGGCAGCGCTCATCGGAATAATCCACTACTTCTATGAGTAAATCCGCATATTTAATTTCATCAAGGGTAGATCTGAATGCTTTGACCAAGGAGTGCGGCAGTTTATCTACGAATCCTACCGTATCGGACAGCAAGAAGCTCTTCTTATCAGGCATATCTATCTTACGTACAGAAGTATCAAGTGTGGCAAAAAGCATATCTTTTTCAAGCACCTGCTTATCTTCGTCTCCGTACAAAGATAGAAGTCTGTTCATCAATGTGGACTTGCCTGCATTGGTATAGCCCACCAAAGATACCAGAGGATACCGGGACTTTTCGCGACGGGCACGCTGAACATTTCTGTCGTGTTCAATAGTCTCAAGTTCACGTCGAAGCTGGGTAAGACGACGCTGAATCCAACGTCTGTCAAGTTCAAGCTGGGTTTCACCCACACCCTTACTACTCTTACTTCCGCTTGTTCCTCCCTGACGACCTATTGCTTCCCACATTCCGATTAACCTGGGAAGCATATACTGAAGCTGCGCGGTTTCAACCTGTAATTTAGCTTCGCGTGTCTGGGCACGGCGTGAAAAAATCTCTAAAATAAGGCCGGTTCTGTCCATGACTTCGGCCTTAATTATTTTACTTAAGTTCTTATGCTGGGTAGGTGTTAACGTATCTTCAAAAATAACATATTCCACTTCCATGTTGGAAACCATATATGATATTTCTTCAGCTTTACCCTGACCTATATATGTTGCCGAAACAGGGTGCGCCAATGTCTGCACCATTGTTCCTGCAACCTCCATATCACAAGCCTCGGCAAGTGATGCCAGCTCTTCCATAGAGTTACCAATCTGTGATTCGTTGTCGGTACACAGTCCTACTAAAATAGCTTTTCCCAAATTATTTATCCACGGTAATTATTATTCCATGATAATCATCGTAACCGTCACAATGGTTATAATAAATACTTACCTTTCCTTCGTTAATTCCCTTGTTAACAATGATCATATTCGGCCAGCATACAGTATCATCCGTAATATCCGTAGAACGTCTTACCGTATTGCCGTCCTTATCAATTATTGCAAGGTCCGGGCCGTAATATCCACAAAGATATAAGTTACCCGCATCATCAAAATCCCAGGCTATGGGATATCCGCCAAATTCTTCATTTTCCCATATTTTGTTGCCTGTAAGACCGTCTATGGCAATTATCTTCCCGTCATCATATGCGTATATTGTTCCTTTACGGAATGCAAAGATATGATCGCTTGAAGTAAGCTCCGTAATCATGTTGTTGGTGGTATATGACCAGTACATCTCATCACCGAGATACGCATCAATCTCGTAAGTAAATTTCGCATCACCGGAAGAAGTATTGTGTCCGTAATACATCATTCCGTCAGTTTCCTGATAATCGAATTCAATCTCACTTATGCAGCAGTCATTATATTTTTTACCGGAAACCGCATCTGCAATAAGCATGGTACAGCCTGTTGCTAATACAGGTTTAGGCAGCGAAATACTGATAGGTCCGTTGCCTCTGTAATTTTCGGGAACTTCACAGTCTACCATCGATCCGTCTGTAAAATAAAATTCAAGTAATGTGGGAACGGAATTATTTTCGAATACTTCCTTTGACTTCTGATATCCCGGCCAAACCTTAATTCTTGTAATCGGGTATGTGCATCTGTCATCATCGATTCCAAAATAAAATCTGACCATTTCACCTATTCCGTCACCGTCTGTGCCTTCAACATAAGCCGTTGATGTGTCGCCGTCATACAGGTTTTCCGGATGATACTTATAGTAATCCTCCTCAATATCAAGCTGGGATGTGGCATAGGCATATACAATCGGTACTTCCATATAATCTCCCGATGCATAGTAAGCAAACACATTGCGCATACCGCTTTCGGGAGCATCTTCGATTTCTTCATTGGGATCTACGGCCATTTCCGTTGCCAACTCCGGCTCGTCGCTGTGACGTTTTTTGTCCTTCTTATCCTTTTTACCGTCCTTGTCGGTCTTGTCTTTCTTATTCTTCTTTTCTTTCTTTTTATCCTTTTTGCTGTCCTTGTTATCAGACTCTTCCATTCGCTCATCATCCTTTGAAGAACCGGTTTCTTCAAACAATGTGCAGCCCATAAGAAGGCTTATCATCATTAATACGATAACGGACAAAGATATACTTTTTTTCATTTCCCCTTACACCTCTGAAGTTCTCGGAACAAAAACTCTCGAATTGGAATCTTTGTTCATATATTCAGCCTCTTCCAAGGCTAGTTTACATAACTCTAATTGTGAATTAGTCATAAGATCGGGATCATTTCTGTCAACAACCTTGGCCGGTTGATAAATCCCCTCTTTTGATAGAATATGTGCTTTAACATTATCATCAAGCTGGAGTTTAAGAATCTTACTAAGTTTCTTGCGAAGTTCTTCTCTTTCAACAGGGAATAATATCTCAACTCTTCGCTCCAGATTACGAGGCATCCAGTCGGCACTTGCACAATAATACTCATTCTTTCCGGCATTTTCGAAATAGAATATTCTCGCATGCTCAAGGAAATTACCTACTATCGATCTAACCTTAATATTCCCCTCAATTCCCGGAGTATCAAGTTTCACACAGCATATTCCTCTTACAATAAGGTCTATCTTAACTCCTGCAGCAGCCGCCTCATACAATGCCTTAATAACATCGGGATCGCAAATGCTGTTCATCTTAGCTATAATATGTGCCTTTTCACCCTTTAGGGCATGCTCCTTTTCACGATTGATTAAGAATAGGAATCTGTCCTTAAGCCACAGGGGCGCAAGGGATAATTTATTCCAGTTACGGGGTTCCGAATATCCGCTAAGCATGTTAAATACAGCTGTTGCATCCTCACCGATTGACTCATCGGCAGTCAATAATCCAACGTCAGTATACAGTTTTGCCGTGGAATCATTGTAATTACCCGTTCCCAAATGAACATATCTTTTGATTCCGTCCTCTTCTCTTCTTACAACAAGTGTAATCTTACAGTGTGTCTTCAAACCAACAAGTCCGTAAATTACATGGCAGCCTGCCTGCTCAAGACGTTTCGCCCAGATAATATTGTTTTCTTCATCAAATCTTGCCTTTAATTCAACAAGAACCGTAACCTGTTTTCCGTTGTCTGCGGCCTTGGCGAGGGCAGCAATAATAGGTGAATTACCGGATACTCTATACAGTGTCTGCTTAATAGCAAGAACATTCGGGTCATCCGCTGCCTGCTCAATGAAATTAACAATAGGCTTAAATGACTGGAAGGGATGAACAAGCAGCATATCCTGCTGCGCTATTTTTTCAAAGATATCACAGCCTTCCGGAAGATACGGAAATACCTGCTCGGAATCATAACTGCGTTCCTTCAGCTGATCAAAGCCTTCAAATGCATACATTTTCATAAGCACGGTAAGGTCAAGAGGTCCGTCAATTTTAAATATGCCTTTATCCTTAAGAAGCAGATTCTCCTTAATCACATTAAGGAGTTTTTCATCTATATCTTTGTCTACCTCAAGGCGTATTGCGGCACCCCATTTACGCATTCTGACCTGCTTTTCGATTTCTTTAAGCAAATCCTCTGCCTCGTCTTCGTCGATACTAAGGTCGGCGCTTCTGGATATTCTGTATGTTGATGAACAAACAATATCATAATTTAAGAATAGCTTGTCCATGTTCTTTTCGATAACTTTTTCAAGGAAAATAACGGTTTTGGGTTCTCCCTCCGTAACGGGAAGTTCCACAATTCGCGGAAGTACCGAAGGCACCTGAACCGTAGCAAATTCCAAGGCTTTTTCGCCTTCTCCCTTTTTGGCCGTAACAAGAGCTCCTATGTTAAGGGAATTGTTACTTATAAGTGGGAAGGGTCTTGATGAATCGACCGCCATTGGGGTAAGCACGGGATATACTTCGTTTTCGAATAATTTCTCCACGTAGAGTCTGTCATTTGCAGACAAATCATCATAGGAATCGATAATTCTTACTCCGTTTCGTTTAAGAGCTGGAACAAGTTCCCTGTTATATATCTCATACTGGTCATCCACGAACTTATGAAGAGCCGCACTGACTGCCTTTCTTTGTTCCTTCGGCGTCATTCCGGCAATATCCGTCACTTCTATTCCGGCTCTTTCCATGTCAATCAAAGAAGCCACTCTGACCATAATGAATTCATCAAGGTTAGATGCCGTTATGCTAAGAAACTTAAGTCTTTCAAATAACGGATTATCATCCTTAGCTTCCGAAAGAACTCTTTCGTTAAACTTAAGCCAGCTAAGTTCGCGGTTCTCATAATATTGTGTGTCCTGATAGTCGTAAGTTTTCATACTAATCTCCGGTTTGGTTTACATAACTCTATATAGATTTCTTCTGCTTAATTACAGGCTGCAGATTAAATACCTCATTAAAGAAATCGGCACGGTTTCCGAATAATCCCTTTTCCAAAGATATATCTTCATCCGTCTGTACCATAATAAGAAGTTTATCGTCTTCGATTGATACCTTAACATCCTTAAACTTCATCTTATGAGAACGGTCAAGTCCGTTGGACAATCTCAGGATTGCGGTTAATTTGGCAATACGCATATGGTCTTCTTTTTCGATAGATTCATGCTCGGACAATTCCTGGTAATATTCGAATACCTGCTGATTATACTTAACCATATTGGCTATAATAATTCTCTCTTTGTGGGAAAGGCCTATGATTTCGGTTGACATAATAATGTTATATGAGCATTCCGCAAGATTGGCCATTGAAATATATTTGCCGCAATCATGAAGCAATGCTCCAATTTGCAAAAGAAGTCTGTCCCTGTCACCAAGTCCGTGATATTCCCTGGTAGCATCAAAAATCGTAAGGGCAATGGTTTCAAGGGTTTCGGAACGTTTTTTGCTTCCCATATATCTTTTTGAAATCTGCTGGGCACAGGAAATGATATCCTCTTCAAAATTATGATTTGAAGACACTATTCCGTTTTCTTCCGCATATTCGTATGCAATTCCGTCACAAAGAGTAACACCCGGAGCCCAAAGTACCTTTGCTCCTGTGGTTGACATAACATTTTGTAGCAGTATCAAAGATATATACAGTCTCGGTATCTCATCTTCGGAAATAGCAAGGGCCTTGGCCAGTTCCGTGCGGGACATTGTTTTAACCATCTTAAGATGTTCGTTAACGGTCTCAAGATCCGCCGTATTATTTGACTTTGCCCCATAGTTACCTTTATTAAGAATATTTGAGATGTAATCGTCTACTATGATTAAATTGTCTATATCTTTATCCTTAAGATAAAGACGTTTATATGTGCCAAGCTGTGTTTTGGCAAGTTCTCCCACCAAATCTTCGTACTGTCTTATGGAAGCCTTTAAGGTATTCATTCTTTCAAGCATTCTAAGTACGCCCAGCTTCATATTCTGGGTTGAAATAAGGGTATCCTTTTCAAACAGGGAAATCTGTATGCTGCCGCCGCCCACATCATAAATTGCAGTGCTGTTTTCGATGAATTTTTCGAACTTTTCCCCCTGAAAAGCTATGGATTTGTAATCCAGGAAACGCTGCTCCGAATTACTTAAAACTTCGATTTCAATTCCGGTACGCTGCTTAATCTGGCTAAGAAGAATCGTGGTATTTACAGTCTCTCTTATGGCCGATGTACCATAGGCTTTGTACTCGGTTACCTTATAGGACTTCATGATCTTACGAAACTCCTTAAGGGTTTCGCACAGCTCCGTAATACGCTCGGGAGACAGTTTACCTGTTGCATATGTTTCGGTACCCATATCAATACTGCGCACGATATGGTCTATCTGCTTCATTCCCTTACGGGCGGATACTTCAAATATTTTCATTGAAAGTTCATAAGAACCTACATCAATAGCCGCAAATGTATTTGCCATAGTTATGTTAACCCCTTTATTGTATGCATCCTATGCTTTGTATTATGACCGTCTCTGATTTGTGTTATGTAAACCATTATGAAATACTCAGAATATGGTCTATAAACTGCTGAGCCGTTCTTCCGGACAAGCCGCCGTGTGATAACTCCCACTTATTAGCCTCAAGCAACAGTTCATCTTCCGGAATATTAATATCATTTCTTCCTGCGAGTACTTTAACAATATTCTGGAATTCCTTTTTGTCAGGCTTTCCGAAATAAATAGTTACACCGAATCTTGCCGCAAGGGACAGTTTCTCCTGAATCGTATCCGACTGATGCATTCCGTCTTCCATAGCCACATCGTTTCTGTCCGACCAGGATTCCTTAATAAGGTGGCGTCTGTTGGAAGTTGCATAAATAAGAACATTCTTGGGTTTCTTTTCAAGACCGCCTTCGATAACGGCTTTTAAGTACTTGTATTCAATCTCAAAATCTTCAAAGCTAAGATCATCCATATAGATGATAAACTTATAATTTCTGTTCTTAATCTGAGCTATAACCTCATTAAGATACTTAAACTGATGCTTATATACTTCGATTATTCTAAGACCTTTTTCATAATATTCATTGGTAATTCCCTTGATACAGCTTGATTTTCCTGTTCCGGCATCACCGAACAAAAGACAGTTATTTGCTCTTCTTCCTTCAACAAATGCCTCTGTATTCTCCACAAGTTTCTGCTTTGGAATTTCATATCCTACCAAATCATCAAGCTTAACATGGGCAATATTAAGAATCGGCACAATCATGGATTTATCCGTTTCCGGATCGACCTCTATTCTGAACGCTTTATGTAAACCAAATTTGCCAACTCCGTAATCCTTATAGAATTCCGTAAGAGTTGCTTTCATCTCCAACGGTGTATCGTTTTGAGTAAATTTCTCTGCCAGATTACATATTCTTTCCCTGATTCTTGAGTTATACACTTTGGACTCCGAATCAGAGGATGTATAATTCTCAATTAACTCAAAGCCGTTAATTCCCAGATGCTCCACAATAGGGTGGAAATCATAATCAAAGAACTCCTTAAAAATTACAATATCATGAAGCACCGCTTCATTGATCGAGCCCTCGATTTCACCACGTATTTCACAGGCCTTGGAATAGGAATTTTCGTTATTAACAAGAAGATTGGCCAGATAACAATGCCACAAGTTTCCGTAGAATCCATGATTCCCGGCTATTTCAAGCAGGCGGTGCATGTTCTCGTAGAACAGTCCCCGAACGTCCTCCTCGTTATAGTATTCATCATCATAGTGTTCCATAAGAAACACCATATCCGTAAGCAATGATGCCTCTTCACCATCAAAATGCTTGTAAACAATCAACTCCTGTTCACGCATTGTATTTATTCTCCTATCTGTCTATTTTAGACTGCAATTTGCGGCTCTCTTCCATTACCTTTACAAAGATATTGTTGGTCGCTTCTTTATACTCCTCATTCACAGTCATGTTTTTAATCTTATCAAGCTTTTCCTGTTCTCTTGAGGTATCAAGCACAGGTGCATTGTTTGCCGCTTTGATTCGTCCTATCTCAAGGCACAAATCCATTCTTTCTTCTATGAGATTAACAAGTTTTCGGTCGATTTCGTCTATCTTTTTACGTTCGGCGGATAAGTCCATTTACGTCACCCCACTAATAATTATTATGCTTCTATTCGTTTGCACAAACATACTCTTTATTTTATAATATTTATAAGAAATATTCCATTTAGAAAGACTATTTTTATGAATAAAAAGACTAAACATAACCTAAAAATCATATTGGCCCTGGTAATTTTTTTGTTACTTCTTACGGGCCTTACCGTATTTAACTACATAACTTCCAAGGTTCCGTCCAATCCCATTTCCTACGTTGGCAACACACCGGGAAATATCCAGAACGGCGGATACTTTGCCACAAACAGTGAGGACGGACGTGTTTACTTCTCAAATGCCTACGATAACGGCTATATGTACTCTATGAATCCCGATGAGACGGATATCAAAAAGGTTAACGGTTCCAATTCAAAGTTCATCTGCCCTTCCGGCAAGTATGTCTACTATTACATTGACACCGCAACCGGCGGAACAGGTCTTGGCTATGTTATCAAAACAGTGGGGCTGTATCGCTCCAAAACAAACGGCAAAGACGCTGCCTGTCTTGACAGAGAAGCGGTTATTTCCATGCAGCTTATAGGGGATTACGTTTATTACGAAAAGTATGATAACCAGAATATTCCCAAGCTTTTTAAGATTAAAACGGACAAATCCGAATCCATCCTGGTTTCGGACGAAATTCTGGACCCTGCCAATGCCTACAACGGAACAATTTACTATAACGGCACCGGAAAGAATCATTATTTGTATGCACTTAATACCCAGACCGATACCGCCTACACCATGTTTGAAGGCAATATCTGGTTTCCTCAGTATTCCAACGGATACATCTATTATCTTGATGTCCCGAACAATTACCGCTTATGCCGCTACAATCCTTCAACCCAGACCGTGGATGTTTTAACGGAAGACAGAGTCGACTGTTACAACGTTTCCGATGCATATATCTTTTACCAGAAATCGGATGCGGATTTCCCGGCACTTATGAAAATAAGAATTGATGGAAGTTCCCCCGAGAAGATTATGGACGGGGTGTACAAAGATATAAATCTTACTTCGAATTACGCATATTTTAGATCCTTCCAGGATCCAAACAATATTTACCACGTACCGATTAACGGCGGTTCTGTCGGTTTCTTTAATGCTGCAAGCGAAGCTGCTATCGCCAATCAAAAGAAGTAATTATTAATATTCTAAGGAATTGCCGCAGGTGCCACAGTCGGTACAGTTGCAGGAGCTGCAGTCGTTGCAAATGTCGTATTTTCAGCCTTGGCAAGTGAAAGAATCAGTCCCAGAATCTTATAATTCGTATCCGTATCATAGTGAAGACCCGTTGTATCTTCTGCCGTTATGGCTGCTTTATATCCCGAATCCGCCAAATACGCATACAAATCTATAATTGCACATCTTTTGGTATTCTTATAATGTGAATTGAATTTCTCAATTTCCTCATTGGTAAGCTCCGCAGTTCCCACTTCGTCAATCGGGCCCGCGGTGAACTGATAGAATACCTCGGCATTCCTATTGGCACTTCTTATTGCCTCATTCATTCTAAGATAATCCGAAGTGGAATTTCTTCTAGCTATCATAACATCATTAACACCAAACAAATTACAGTAATAATGAACTGCGCTGTTAGCTATTCCGGTAGTTACATTATTAATCCTGTTAAAGCGGGAATAAGCTCTGTTATATGCGCCATTATCGTAATATCCGCCTGCTTCGGCACAGATAACAATCATTGTATTATCCTTAACGGCTACTATGTCAGAATAGGGATAATTGTTGCTTACGTATATCTTTTTCCAGGTCTTGTCGGTAATTAACGTGCAGGCCAAAGAACAGCTTCGGCTGTCACCGAATATAATAAAGCAGTTGGCTGATGGTTTCAGATTAATAAGTTCTGCAGGTGCCTTAAATTCAGTCACCTGAGTATAGGGAATTGTATTGGCGCTTCCGTCTGCAATGTTGGAAGGTGATACCACAGGTGCCGGCGATACCGGTACTGTAGGTACTGTAACAGGATTTGCCGTAGGCACTGCTGTAGGTACTGCGGCCTGAGCGGGAGCTACCGTTGTTGTAGGTACTGTGGCCTGAGCGGGAGCTACCGTTGTTGTAGGCACTGTAGCCTGAGCGGGGTTCACCGTTGCCGTAGGTATGTTTGCTACGTTAGGTGAAGCAGCCGCACATATACAAAGTGTATAAGTAAGTGCCGCACTCAAAGCGGTAACCGCTATTTTATTTAATAAATTGCTTAAATTTCGTTTCATTGATTAATTACTTCTATAATCCTTAAATCTTATGAGCGAGACTTAGGTAAGTAAACACTCAAACTTCGACATTATAACACAAATTACATCTGATGGCGAACAACCAAATACTCATCCCCGGGAACATAATAGGGGCAGTCTCTAAAAGAATATGACATGAATTTAGCCATTTCATCTTCGTCCAAATCCATTTCACAGTTGTATTCATCATAATCTTCATCATATGCATAGTATGCACATTCTTCACAAGCGCTCATTATTTCTCCAATCTTTCATACATCTGTCTAACCGTAAGCCCGTTTCTTTGGTTAACATAATTCGGGCACAGTTCCATTAAGGGCTTTAATACAAATTCGCGATTTGCCATATCCACATGGGGAATCAGCAATTCCGGATCATCCATTATCAAATCATTGTAAAAAATTATATCCAAATCAAGAGTTCTGGGGCCCCAGTGAATCTCTCTTACCCTGTTACAGTCATTTTCGATTTCGTGTAAAAACGCAAGAAGCTCGTAGGGATTAAATACCGTCTGCAAAGATATGGCTCCGTTTATGAACTTATCTTGGTTTACATAACCGTACGGTTCTGTCTCTATTAAACTCGATGGTATAATACTTCTGATATATTTCGAGTCCTCAAGTTTACATAATGCCGTACGAATATATTCTTTTTTATCACCCATGTTGGAACCTATAGAAAGATATACTCTGTTCCATCTGTTACTTATGTTAACCATTACATCATCGAATTCAAGTTGTATGGGAGCATTGGGTTTGTGTAACGTTATGTCAACCTCGTCCACCAACGGATAGGTAATGAGAATCTCTTTTGTAAGTTCATAAGCCACTTTCTCAATCAAATCAAATGTTGTTGATTTCATATAATCATTGATGGTCTCACAAACAGCTGCATAGTTGGTTGAAGAATTTATGGAATCGTCGAAGGCTGGTTTACATAAATCGCAATACAGCTTTGCGTCAACTATAAATTCCTGACCGTCTTTCTTTTCAAAATCCAATACTCCGTGATTGGCAAATACATGAAGACCTTTAATTTCTATAATACTTCTGTTATCCATATTATCTCCTATGGCTTGTCTTATCTTCCATTATAATACTCATCGGCCAAACTTACTATTCTTACATTCTCTTTAATATCATGAACTCTTAGGGCATAACAGCCTGCTTTAACAGCAAGAGCCGTAGTTATTAAGGTTCCCCTAAGCTTGGGATTTTCGTATTCGTCTATTGCCGCAAGCAGTTTTCCCGGTATAAGTTCCCTAAGTGCTTCCAGATTTGGCTCTATAAAAGATTTACGTGAAGTACCGAGCAGCACAGGAGCGTCTAGTTTACATAACTCAGCAAGTCTTTTTACCATTTCCAGACACTCATCTGCGGTCTTACCAAATCCGACTCCCGGATCTATTATCAGTTTATCTTTGCTTATTCCGTAGGAACAGGCTTTATCTATCAATCCATTAATGTCTTTAAAAGGATCATGAGAAAATCCGTTGTAGGTTAATACATAGGGCACATTAAGCCGGGCAGCTTCATATCCCATGTTTTCGTCCATAGTAAATCCGCCTATATCATTAATAATATCGGCCCCGCATCGGACAGCCTCCCGGGCCACCGTTGCTTTGTATGTATCCACCGACACCTTAATGTTAAATCTTGATTTGATGTTTGCGATAACTGGCGCTATTCTATCAATTTCTTTCCGGGCCTCAACCCTGCTAAAGCCCGGTCTTGTTGACTCTCCGCCCACATCAATTATATCGGCTCCCTCATTAATCATCTGCTCGACTTTGAACAGAACCTTATCCATATCAGGGACAAATATATCATTTTCAGTTGTTCCCAACATACCGCCGTCCGAAAAAGAATCAGGCGTTATGTTTAGTATTCCCATTATTACCATATAAGTTCCGTGTTCTTCTTATCCGATTTCCAGTTACACTCAGGCTCAGCTATACAAAAATAGCAGGGACGGCTTTCCTTATCTGCTCGGTACAGAAGGCCCGATAAGGACTTCTCATATCTGATATCGGCCTTTCTGTGGTCTCCTATAGCCGTAAGTATTTCTTCCTGCTCCTTAGGTGAATAATCAGTTTCCTTAAGAAGTTCTCTTGCAATAGTTACCGAAGCTTCATCATGAGGCGTTCCGTCAGAATACTGAACATCTCTTCCAACATCATGTAACAGTGCAGCCGCATATATCATATCCTTTGGAATATTGTAGTTTTCCGTAAGATTAATAAGCATACCTACTCTTGCCACATCAAGGAAATGGGCCATATCGTGGTGGCCGAACTTCCTGTCCTTTTCGAATTCTTCGCACCTTCTGATGTGTGTTATGTAAACTTCATTGTGAATTATCTTTTCATATCTTTCCATAAATAACCTCCGTAATTGTATTCATCTACAGATGTATTTTACGGCCTTTGCAAGAATGGTAAAGGATCCCGAAATCACAATTACATCCTTTTTATCTGCCATCATACGTGCAATATCTATTGCTTCCTCAACCCCGCCTATGGAAGTAACCACCTTAGGATCGGAGGCTGCTTCAACAGCATCATTTGCCAGTTCCTGGGCGCTATAGCCTCTGTCGGAATCCGTTGACACGGTAAAGAGCGCACTTGCAATCGGCATTATTGTCTCAAGATACTTCTTGTGATCTTTGTTACACAGCATTCCCACAATAAATATAATTCTCCTGTCGGGATATGTCATCGCAAGACTGTCAAAAAGATTTTGAGCCGCATCCGGATTATGACCGCCGTCTATAATAATATTGGGTTTTTCCTTAATCAGTTCAAACCGACCGGGAAGTTTGGTGTTATGTAAACCGATTTCTATATCTTTGTCGGTGATCTTAAATATGTCCCTCGGCAGTGCCTTTACCGTTTCAATTGCAAGGGATGCATTCTGGGGCTGTTTACTGCCCTTCATACCCAATACACCGCGTTTGAATTTAATAACTTCTGCTATTTTAACATCGGTATCATATTGCGAAGCCTCTTTTGTAAGTTCCTTTAATACTTCACCACTGCAGGGTGCACTGACTACCGCTGCGCCGGGCTTAATTATTCCTGCCTTTACGGATGCAATCTCGGATATTGTTTTGCCAAGATAATCCGTATGATCCAGACTGATAGCCGTAAACACGCTTACCAGTGTGTTCGACACGATGTTGGTGGCATCTGTTCTTCCGCCCATCCCGCATTCCAAAACCACTATATCGCACTTTCGGTTTACATAATACCAGAAGCACAGTGCTGTCTGTCTTTCAAATTCCGTAGGTACCGGATGGCCTTCGTTCCGTATTTCGTTGCACAGACCGTCAATCATTGCCATTCCTTCGTCGTAATCCTTCTTGGAAATATTACGATTGTTGACTTTGATTATCTCTTCCCTGCTAAATACGGCAGGGGAACTGAAATGTCCGACCCGGTATCCGGCCTCTTTGAGAATCGCGGCAATATAAGCCCCTGTGGAACCCTTTCCGTTAGTGCCTGCAATATGGATAAATCTTAATTTATCCTGAGGATTATTAAGTTTTTCGCATAAATAACTTATGCTATCTAAACCCAGTCTTATCATTATATCCTTTTACCGTATGTTACGGAGCGCCATAGCGCAGCCCAAAGAAAAAGGGTATGTTACCATACCCTTAAACATTATTCAAATATACCGTCCGGAACTCCGTCACCGTCAGTATCCGCCAACGAAACGTCCGCTCCTATATTCTGCATATTAAGAGTTCTTCTCTTTAATCTTGCTTCTTCGGATTTCATGAGGATGTAATCCTTAACTTCCTTGGAATTCTTAATATTTACAATTTCTATTCTCTGTTCGGTTACATCGGAGGTATAGCATATAACCTTTCCGAGCCCGAACAATCTGTTGAAGAAAGTTCTTTCAAGCTTTACATCGGAAATCTTGTACATAAAGCAGTCATTCTCCACTTTATTCAAAAATCCTTTGTCAATTGTAAGGATATCTTCTTTAATGTGATATACCGTAAATGTCCACGGAATACCGAAGAATCCCCAGCGTTTTCTCTCTGTATATGCATCAGCCATAGTAATTACCACCTTTCATTGTAATAAACATCACATGAATACCACTTATTAAGTATACTAAATCCCATCTGTATATGCAAACAGTTGAGTAGCGTTTTCCCTAGAAGCCATTAACATCCTCTTCTATTATTCCAGCATAATCGCTGGCCATAACAGGGTCCTTTTCTGATTCGATGGCCAGTCTGAACTGTGTTTCATACAGTTCCTTATATATACCACCAAGTTCAAGCAATTCCTCATGCTTACCCTGCTCTTTAATCACACCGTCCTTGACAACCAATATTTTATCTGCTTTAAGAATGGTCGACAGCCTGTGAGCAATAACGATACTGGTTCTGTTTTTCATAAGTACCGTAAGCGCATCCTGTATGGCATTTTCCGAAATTGAATCCAAAGCTGATGTAGCCTCGTCCAGAATCAATATTGCCGGATCCTTAAGAATTACCCTAGCCAAAGATAATCTCTGTTTTTCTCCGCCCGAAAGTTTAAGGCCTCTGTTACCAACCTCCGTCAGATATCCCTCAGGCTGACTCATAATAAAATCATGAATATTGGCAGTCTTACAGGCGCTAACTATCTCCTCGTCCGTTGCATCATCTTTTGCATACAACAGATTATCCTTAATAGTCCCGTTAAACAGATATGTTTCCTGGGTAACAACACCGATATTCTGTCTTAAATATTCAAGATCAAAATCCCTGACATCCACTCCGGCTATTTTTACACTTCCGCCGTTTACATCATAAAGTCGCGGAATCATATTTACGACTGTGGATTTTCCCGAACCGGAGGGGCCGACTATTGCATACATATTTCCGCCCGGAACGGTAAAAGAAACATCCGTAAGCAACGGTTTTTCCTCAATATACGAAAATGCCACATGATCATATGTGATTTCTTTGTTTTTTACTTCGGGCTTCTTGCCGTTTACGGGATTTGATATTGTCTCTTCCATATCAAAATAATCAAATATTCTGGTAAACAGAGCAAGGCTTCTTGTAAAGTCAACGGAAATATCAAGTAAAGACTGAACCGGTCTGTACAGTCGGTTAATAAGTGCCACCATGGCCGTAATCGTACCTACCGTAAGCGCTTCATCAATATGTGCAATGATAAGGTATCCGCCGGCAAAATATATAAGTAAAGGACCAACCTGCGTAAACATTCCCATTATGACCCTGAACCAGCTGCCGCTGCGCATCTCTTTCATTGACAGACGACTCACTTCTTCGTTTACGTTTCTGAACTTTTCTATCTCTTTTTTCTCTTTCGTAAAGAGTTTAACCAGCATAGAGCCGCTCACACTTAAGGTCTCGTTAATCAGCTGGTTCATTTCGTCGCTCTTCTCCTGAGAATCGGTGCGAATCTTCCACTGGTTCTTTCCCACGGATTTAGTGGGGAAGTACCAGCATGGGAATAACAATAATTCCCACAAGAGCAAGCTGCCAGCTCATCGAAAACAAGGCTATCATCGTAGTTACCACAGTTGCGGTATTACTAACGATACTTGAAAGTGTTCCCGATATGATAGTGCTTACGCCGCTTATATCAGTATTCATACGGGTAATAATATCTCCCTGCTTTTCCGTAGTAAAAAAGGAATGAGACATGTATTGCAAATGTGAATACATCTGATTACGCATATCAAAAATGATACGTTGCGATATCCAGGCATTTATATATGTTTCCAGCACCCCTATTACCTGTGACACTATAAGGGTTGCAAATGCAGCAATAAGAAGCTTGATTAACAGCTTCATATCTTTATTTATTAAGGCCTCATCAACTATACGCCCTGTAATAATGGAAGGTAACAGACCTACCACTGCCGAAACAAGGATAGCCAAAAATACAAAAATGAACTGTATTCGATATGGTTTAAGATAAGACAGTATCCTCTTTATCAGTTTTCCGTCCACCTTCGGCATATTAGCTTTTTCTTCTTCTGTAAGGAATCCACGCGGTCCCAAGCCGCCTCTTTGTCCACCGGGCATATTATCACCTCTCCCCATAACACATCAAAGACCGGACTTATGTCCGGCCTTTAACAATAAAATCAATAATCAGTCATGTGTGTCCTGTCAACACATGCATAAAACATATTGCCTTTTTTAATGAGCAGCATCGGGGTACCCTCAACTATTTCCTCATAATCCCTCTTGCTGGTCTGAACCAATTGGCAAAGAGTTTTTTCGGGACTTTCAAATATAATTGTAACAAAGTATGTATGATTAGATCCTTTACGTCTTTTGGGGCCGGTTCTTCTAGCCTGCTTCCAGATTGCTTTTCCTTCTTTAACCATAGGTTTTCCCGTTACGGCAGGAAGATAAAAATACATAAGCAATCCGACAAATGCCAGTAGCAGCACACCCACGGGAATACTGCCCGTAAATATCGAAAAGATACCGGTTGCCGCAAAGGCAAGCAACACAACCGCAATAATAAGGGCATTACTGCTTCCTGCCTTTTTTACCAGCATAAGCTGATCATCATTTTCAACTTCATGATACTCAATTTTGGCAGGGGATACTCTTTGATAATCAGCATATCTTTCCGCTGTATCCTGCATATTTCCCATAAATTCCGAAATTTTTTCAAATCCATCCATTACACATCAACTCCTTATATAATTATAAAGAATATAATATACGATATCCTCGACTATTGTCTATCAGATTTCATCCAAAATCGGTCACGGTTCTAATCCAAAAAGAGTTCAAACTAACCATTGACTAACCTTATTCTAATTTGTTAATATGTATCAAATGAGTTTATGCGACACTATATGTAGCATACTTTTTTACGAAGGAGGTACTTATGAACGTTGTAGAATGTATCGAAACAAGACGAAGCGTCAGAAAGTTCAAGCCGGACGCTGTTGATCATAGTATTATTGAAGAACTGATTAAGACAACCTCATTCTCGCCATCTTGGAAAAACACCCAGATTGCCAGATTTTACGCAGTTGAAGGTGCATTAAAAGATGAAATCGGCAAGGTCGGAACTCCTGCATATCCCCATAACGGTGAAATTATTGCCGAAGCTCCCATGCTTATCGTAATGACATTTGTTAAGAATCGTTCGGGCTTTGAGCGAGACGGCAGCTATTCCACCACCAAAGAAGGCGGCTGGCAGATGTTCGATTCCGGAATATATGCTCAGAGTTTTTGCTTAAGCGCTCATGACAAAGGTCTTGGAACAGTTATTATGGGAATATATGATGCAGATATTATTGCTTCTAAATTAGAGCTTCCCGACACACAGGAAGTTGCTTGTTTAATTCCTATCGGATATCCGGATGAGACACCTATCGCTCCCAAGCGAAAGGAAGTATCCGATTTATTGGTATTTAAATAATTTTTAAGGGACGAGTATTTACTCGTTCCTTTTTTTAGGGGAAGGTTTACACTGTATCCTTACAATTATATTTACTGAAGGGAGTACAACATGAGACATTTAATGAGTCCTTTGGACTTTACGGTCGATGAACTTGAGAAACTCTTTACATTGGCCACTGACATTGAACACAATATGGACAAATACAAGGAGGCCTGCAAGGGTAAGAAGCTGGCAACCTGCTTCTATGAGCCAAGCACCCGTACCAGACTTTCATTCGAAAGTGCAATGCTTAACTTAGGCGGCAGCGTAATAGGCTTTTCGGATGCCAATTCCTCTTCCGCAGCCAAGGGAGAAAGCGTATCAGATACCATCCGTGTAATCTCATGTTTCGCAGACATATGCGCCATGCGCCACCCCAAGGAAGGTGCTCCCATGGTAGCCGCATCAAAATCCGGCATACCCGTTATCAATGCAGGTGACGGCGGTCATCAGCATCCCACCCAGACACTTACGGATTTACTTACAATCCGTTCACTGAGGGGCGAAATTAAGAACTTTACAATCGGCCTTTGCGGCGACCTTAAGTTCGGACGTACCGTTCACTCATTAATAAATGCCCTGACCAGATATGAAGGAATCAACTTCGTATTTATTTCTCCGCCGGAGCTTAAGGTTCCCAGTTATATAAAGGACAACTTAAAGAAACTGAACATTCCTTACAAGCAGGTTATTTCACTTGATGAGGTAATGTCAGAACTTGATTTCCTTTATATGACAAGAGTTCAAAGAGAACGTTTCTTCAACGAAGAAGACTACGTAAGATTAAAAGACTTCTACATCCTTGATAAAGCAAGAATGGATCTTGCGAAAAAAGATATGCTTGTTCTTCATCCCCTGCCTCGTGTCAATGAAATTTCGGTAGATGTTGATGATGATCCCAGAGCCGCATACTTCAAGCAGGTTCAATACGGCGTCTACGTAAGAATGGCATTAATACTTACTCTTCTTGAAATAGAAGTATAGTTTTGTATAGTATTGTTCATTTTAGTATAGCATTGTTTGGTTTACATAATATCTTAATGCGGCTTGGTTTACATAATGCATTAAGATGAATTGGTTTACATAATATATTCAGAAAGGAATTTCTCACATGTTAAATATAGGAAAAATCGAAGAAGGTTTCGTACTTGATCATATTAAAGCCGGCAAGAGTCTTCAGATATATCATCACCTTGGTTTAGACCAGATGGACTGCACCGTTGCTATCATCAGAAATGCCCGCTCCAACAAAATGGGAAAAAAAGATATTCTTAAGGTAGAATGTGACATCAATCTCCTTGACCTTGACGTTCTTGCATTCATCGACCACAACATCACCGTTAATGTTATTAAAGACGGCGAAATCGTTGATAAGAAGGAACTTCAGCTTCCCAAAGAAATCAAAAACATCATCAAGTGCAAGAATCCCCGTTGTATCACATCAATCGAGCAGGGGCTTCCTCATATCTTCGTTCTTTCGGATGAAGAATCAGAAATCTACCGCTGCAAGTACTGCGAGGAAAAATATACCGAAATCAAATAATGTGACAGTAGGGACGGTTCTTTCTGTCACATACTTATGTAAACTAATATAGCGGCGCACATATATATGCGCGCCGCTATTTATTGCCTCGATTAAAGTGTGACAGAAAGAACCGTCCCCGGTGATTATGGCATGGGGCGAATTTGATGAAAAAGAATACTATAATGTAGTTAAGAAAGAATCCTATCAGGAAGGTTATGATTCGGGCTATGACTCTGGCTATAATTCAGGACAGAATTATGGAGCAGTTGCCACTTTATATTCTATGGTAAGTGACAAGGTAATCACTCTTGATGAAGCAATCGGACGCTCATCACTTTCAAAAGAAGAATTTATGAATATCATAAATCAGAAATAGAGTCGCGTACGTCGAATGCGCATAATTAAACAATAAAGGGGCTGTATCGTTGATACAGCCCCTTAACGATGAGGTCGATTTCTTTCTGTCACATTTTAGTTTCGAATAGCAATTCCGATGTTTAGATATAAGGCAAAACAACACCATGCAGCATATGGAATCAGCATTATCATAGCCGGCTTTGAATATCTGGCCACTCCTACTATCAACGCAATGATCAGTGACAATAGTACAATCAGCCATAAAGCAGCAAAGGAATATGCTTCAAATCTGAAGAATATAAGACTCCAAACAAAATTAAACAGCAATTGCGCCACGTACAATACCAGGCCCACATAACGAGCTTCGTTTTCCGAATAAAGAATAAAGAAACTTGAAACGCCCATTAAAATGTATAATACTGTCCATGCTACAGGAAAAAGCCATGCAGGGGGTGCCAAGGGCGGCTTATTCATGGAATTAAATCTCACCATTGCATTCTGCGTAAGAAATGAAGCAAATACTCCAACCAATATAGGAATTGCAATACATATAACTAAAGTCACTACGGTTGCAGGATCCCAAGTGATGTGACTTTTTGATACATCATTCATATGATTTCCTCCTTACTTTTAATAAAATCAATATATGCTCCGAAATTGACCTGTTCAATTCGACACATAATAAAAAAATAAGGATTTTTACACCCAAAAATACGGTGAATCATATGTGACACCGGGGACGGTTCTTTCTGTCACATTTTTAGAGAATATAATATAACGAGCAATATTATCAGTATTCGAGGCGCTTTCGCTCCGTTAGTCTTGCGTACGTTACTAGACTCGAAAGAACCTCGTCAAGTACCGCGTAGACTAAGGCTCTCATACTGACAATATTGCTCGTTTCTAACATAAAAGTGTGACAGAAGGAACCGTCCTACTGTCACATTTTCATTGAGACAATAAATAGCGGCGCGCATATATATTTTGGCGTCATCGTCGCGCAGGATGAAGTACGAAGTTAGTGAATTACTTCCAAGCAATTAGGAAAAACGCACAGGATGTGCGTTTTAGGCGTAATTTCGACATGGATGTCGAACTACGCCGATCCGGGCATAGGTAATAGTAATTCACTTAGTTCGGACAAATCCGAGTGACTAGGCAAAATATATATGTGCGCCGCTATATTAGTTTACATAAGTATGTGACAGAAAGAACCGTCCCCACTGTCACATTATCCGAAGATTTCCTTAAGAAGTGCTTCGTACTCTTCCATTGAGATTTTCTCACCGCGGTAAGTAAAGTCACTGTTTTCGTCATACAGGTCGTCTTCATCATCCCAGTACTCTGCATTAAGATCAAAAGAATCAACTATGTTACCGACACCCGAATACTTATCAAAATGGCGCATCTGTCTTCCGGCATGGGTTAAATCCGAATGAACAATCCAGTATGCAGCATCATAATAGATGTAGGATAGTACATTTACGGTTCCGTCGCCCATATCCAATATACTGACTGCACCATCGGTAATATCAATAATCATACTATCGAACATACCGCCTATAAATAACTCTTCCTCACCGTCATTATCATAATCAAGCATTTCTCCCAGGTAATAGGCTTCAATATCATAATTCGGATCGTCTTGTGACATTATATAAAGATCCGGATAATAGAAGGCCTCTGTACCATCCGTATAATGTGCAGGTACTTTGCCGTTATAGAAATCATCCCATGTAACCGTCGCTTCCGTAGCTGCCGCTTCAACACCTTCAGTCTCAGCAGCATCTGCATTCTCAGGCTCATCCATAATAGGTTCAGTCGCAACCTCTGCTTCCTCATTTTCTTTAGTCGACTTAGTATAAGTATAGACACCAAGAGCCACCGCAACGGCGACAATTAACAATATCAATACAGAAATTATCTTTTTCACTTAAAAGTATCTCCTATCTTTTTACCCAGCGAATAAAACAGCGTAACCAGCGAAACAAACAAAAAGCCTGCCATAGCACCCATAATGCTGTAAAGCATTTCAATGGGGCTATAATGTCTCGTGGGTAAGTAAATCTTATATCTTTCGGTAAATACCGCAACCATTATAAGGAATACCGCGGAAATGATTGCGCGCACAATCCACCATAATCTGTGAAAAGTAAGATGGAAGGTCGCAGTTCCCAGAAATCCCAATACGGCAAAAATCAGAATACGGCCATACTGGCGGAATCTATATGTTATGTCAACCATTTCCTCCGAAGTAAAATTATCTCTGCCGTAATAGTACACAGCAAATTTTCTGATGTATTCTTTACCGAGTAACTTGGCCGACTCGCCGTCCTGTACGGACAAATATATAATTGTTGCAAGACATCCCAGAAAGCTGATCCAGAGAAACACTCCGAAAACCACCATTCCGGGACTAAGTTTTCTATTAGTCATAACTTCATAAAAGGGCGCCCGAAGATTACCCCCGAGCGCCATATATTTGAATCCCCCACAATTACCAATCAATCAGCTTTTATAATTATTTAGCGGCTTCAAATTCTTTAATAATTTCTTCATCCGGAGCCTTGGTAGCCAAGCTTACTGCAACCATGAAAACTACGGAAACAATAAATGCGGGAAGGAGCTCGTAAACTCCGAAAATGCCTCCCATAGGCTTAATTAAGAACTTCCAGATAAATACCATTGCGCCACCTGAAATCATTCCTGCCAAAGCGCCCTGGAAATTAGATCTCTTCCAGAATAATGCAAGAAGCATTACGCCGCCGAATGCACCACCGAAGCCGGCCCAGGCAAAGGATACAATTTCAAATACGGATGACTCCGGATTAAGTGCCAGGAATAAACCGATGATGCTGACACCGATAATAGTTAATCTTGCAAACCACAAATTAGCCTTATCGGATAATTTCTTGCCGCAGAACTCAACAACAATATTCTGTGATACTGATGAAGCTGCCGCAAGCATCTGCGAATCGGCTGTAGACATTGTAGCTGCCAGAATTCCCGCAAGTACAATACCTGCTACTATAGCAGCCAAAATACCATGTTCAGAAAGCAAATGAGCAATTTCGATAATAATGGTCTCAGAGCTTGATCCTTCAAGGAACTTAATAGCTCCGGCCTTAGTCATACCAAGACCTACGATACCGATAATAACTGCAATTGCCATAGCTATAACAACCCAGATGGAAGCAACTCTTCTTGAAATCTTTAACTTGTTTTCATCTTCGATTGCCATAAATCTAAGTAAAATATGAGGCATACCAAAATAACCAAGGCCCCATGCCATAGTAGATATTATAGTAATAATACCGCCGTAAGGTGTTGCCGAATTAGTCTTAACATCATACATGGCGTTCATATTAAGGTATCCGGGAAGTGCTTTTGCATTATCTGCTACCGCATCCCAGCCCCCTGCAACACTAATTCCGAAGAATACAATAACAATAAGTGCAATCGTCATTACGATAGACTGAATAAGGTCAGTAGTGGAAACTGCCTTAAATCCGCCAAGTACTGTATAGAAAACAATAATAATGGCAGCAACAATCATTGCAAGTGTATAGTCAACTCCGAACAGTGAGTTAAATAACTTACCGCAGGCAGCAAATCCCGATGCTGTATATGGAATAAAGAATACAATAATAACAATCGCAGCAATCAGTGAAAGAATATTCTTGTTATCATGGAATCTCTTTGAGAAAAACTCGGGAACCGTGATTGCCTTAATATTAGCCGAATATCTTCTAAGTCTCTTGGCAACAAGAAGCCAGTTAAGATATGTTCCCAAAGCCAAACCTATAACAGTCCAGCCTACGTCACAAATACCTGTAAGATATGCAAGTCCCGGAAGACCCATCAAAAGATATGATGACATATCAGAAGCCTCTGCAGACATAGCTGTTACAATAGGACCCATCTTACGACCGCCAAGGTAAAAGTCCTGGCTGTTGTCCTGTCCCTTACTGAACAAAAATCCTACTGCAACCATTCCAAGTAAGTAGATAACAATTACCGCAAGAATACAAAAAGATGCACTACTCATGATTATTTCTCCTCATAATAAGTATGTATAGAACTGCACTATGCCGATTTATCACAGCAAAGCGCTACTCCATTATAATAGAAAGAGCTCTCTATTTCAAGCAAAACGCACTAAGTGCAGGGGTAAAGCGTATATCTTTTTGCCCCATATATATAGATGCTCCAAGTGGATAACCGTCCTTAAGAACATCTTTACCCACATCAGGCTCCCAGTAAAACACTCCCAGACCATTATTATCCGGTATTGCCTTAAGGTCCGAAATAGTTTTCTTAATAAGCCCATAGCACTCTTCCCATTCACTTTCGTCTTCACCCACTTCAACCACCATAATGGGCTTTGCATACTTCTTATAATACAAAAGCATGTTGTTCCCTAAATCCGTAAATTCCATATTTGGTGTTATCTTATTCCAGTAGGGATAATGCGAAAGCCCGATTATATCTGTTTTTCCGCCACATTCAAAGAATCTGTCGAACCAGGTTGTTATCTCATTTACGCATCCTCCCGAAGCAAGATGCGTTACCACGGCCGTATTGGGAAAGACTTCTTTCACAGCCTCATAACCTGCATTCAAAAATGATACCAGCGTATCCATAGATTGGGCAGAATCCCCCACCGGAAGCATCATTCCGGGATTTATCTCATTTCCAACCTGTATCCAATCAGGTGTTATTTCATTATCCTTAAACGCCCTTAATGTACAAAGTGTATACTCTCTTACATCATTAATAAGTTCCGTAACGCTATGACCCTCCCATGCAGCCGGAATATGCTGATGCTGGGGATCGGCAAACACATCCGAATAATGGAAGTCAAACATTAGCTTCATTCCTGCTTTTACAACACGCTTTGAAGCTTCAATAACGCTGTTTGTATCGCAAAAACCAAGCATAACGTTTTCATTTTCATTCTTCTGCCACCATGAGGTAGCCGGAGGATTAACGAACAGCCTGAATCTTATGGCATTCGTCCCGTAACCTTTAAGGATTTCCAAAATATCCTTCTTATTACCGGCATCATCGGTCCAGTAATACCCCATGGATTCAAGTTGTGTCGCCCAGCCTATATCTGCGCCGCATATGAATTCGTTCATAAAAGCCGCTCCTAATTAGCATTCTTCCAAAGCCGCAACCAGCAAATCAAAGCAACGTTGGGCGGAAGAAAGTGACATCTTTTCATTATATGTATGAATATTTGATATTGTAGGTCCGATACTAATACAATCAAGGTCTTCTATCTTTGAAGCAAAAATACCGCACTCAAGTCCTGCATGAATTGCTTCTATTACAGGTGCTTCACCAAACATTTCCTTATACTTGTCCGCAAAGATATTCCGTACCGCAGAATCCTTTTTGTATGCCCATCCGGGATATGTGCCGTTAATGTCGGCAATACCGTTATATTCCTTTGCTAGTTTACATAACTCATAAGTGAGACTGTTCCTGTTGGCATCTACACTGCTTCTTGCAAGTATTGATACCGTAATTCCTTCTTCATCAGTCTTAACAATACCCATGTTAAGAGATGTCTCAACCGCATTCGGATCTGCTTCCTGCATTGCCGTAACACCGTTAGGGCATTTGGTCATGAACTCAATAACTGCCTTTGTAGATTCAAGAGTAAAGGCTATCATTTCATCTTCGCCTTCCTCGGTAACCGAAACAATTCCGCAGTCCATATCGTCGCATGTTCCGAAATACAATTCCGTTCCGGACAGCTTCTTTATTTCTCCTGCCAGTATGGGATTAGTGTCTTCGGTTAACATAATATATGCGCTGCAGAAGTTTGGAATCGCATTATCTGCGTCTCCTCCTTCAATATCTATCAACCTGAAATCAATTTTTGCCGATAGTTTACATAACTCATCAAACAGAATTTTAAAAGCATTGCCTCTTCCTTTATTAATATCAACTCCGGAATGACCGCCCTTCAAATTTGATACACATATCTTATATCTTTTACCGCAAATAACTTCCTTATCGGTTGGGATGGTAATATCCAAATGAGTGCCTCCTGCACACGAAACCACGAAAACACCTTCTTCTTCCTGATCAAGGCTTATCATTCGTTTTGCTGTAATATCCGAAACCTCAAGAGCATTGGCACCATCCATTCCCGTTTCCTCATCCACTGTAAATATAGCTTCGATTCTGGGAGTCTTATAATCACCTGAAAGAATATCAAGAATGTATGCAAGCGCAATACCGTCGTCTCCGCCCAGTGAAGTTCCCACTGCGGACAGATAGTCGCCTTCGATTACCAAATCAAGACCTTCCTTCTGGAGGTTTTTCTGACAACCTGCTTCTTTTACGGCAACCATATCCATGTGCCCCTGAAGGATTATGGGTTCATGGTTTACATAATCAGGATGTGCATCTCTTATAATGATTACGTTTCCTACTTCATCCTGTCTGTAATAAAATCCTGTCTCCTTAGCAAAATCAACAAGATAGCGGCTTATTGCCTCAATATTACCAGAACCGTGGGGAATTTTAGCAATCTCTTTAAAATAATCAAGGTAATTCATAGTTAACATAACCTCCCGACTTTTACACTTTGAAAGCAAATAATATTTTTAAAAATTCACCTTATAATACTAAATAATTCAACTTAAATTATCATATCACTCCCCAACCAAATACACAAACTATTAAAATATTTGCAAATTCTGTAAATATTTTGTGGTAATTGGATAATTTCCTTATTTTTTTACTATCTTTTGTTATAATATTTTGCGTAAAGGGAAAATAGAGGTAGGATGAAAATATTACTATTTTCATCGTTCAGCAATTAAGTTTTGGGAGATTGTTGTGACAAAAGATTTACTCCTGTTAAATTTTATTAAAGCAATTTGCGTTGATGCATTCGAACTCGAAGAGCAAATTCGACTTTACAAAGAAAATTTGCCCTTAATTTCCGAAGCATATAATTTCGCCAAAGTTACAATTAAATTCGAGGGTGTTAATGCACATGTTGCCCCCGAAAAAACAAATTATTCTTACGTTCTTTACGATTCCAACGATTCAGACCCTGATAGTTATTACGAAAGAGAGTTTCACACTCCGGAAGGCAGTGTTGTAACTATCGTTTTTTATGCAAGTCGTTCCAATCCATGGTCTGAAGATGACAGAACCAATGTTGAATCACTTATTCAGTTAATATATATCGTTCACGGCAGAGCCAGAATCAAGCGTTTACTTGATATTGCCGTTTCTACCGACGGAGATACAGGCTTACCCAACGCCAAGGGATTTATGGCTATTACAAAGCCCCTTGCGGCAGACGGATTATTATCGGATTATGTTCTGATGTTCCTTAATATTAAGAACTTTAGAATTTTCACCAAGCGTGAAGGAAATGAAGCCGGTGACCGACTTATTAAAGACTATTTTGGAACACTTAAGTCTATTTGTAAGAAAGACGAGTTTTGTGCCCGTCCCGGCGGTGACAATGCAATCATGCTTGTCAAAAAGGAAAACTACAACGAGGCACTCCTTAAGATAAGCCAGATTACTATTCCCTTACAGAAATTTGCCAGAGTTATTGATATTCATATCGATACCTGGGTTGGCGTATATTTTATTTCAAACGATGCTACGATTTCCGAGGCTATGTCCTTTGCAAGTATAGCTTTAACAAGCGCAAAGGCCGGTCGTGGTGTAGGACTTGTATCTGTATTCAATGAGCAGATGATGGAGACCTTCTCCCACAACAAGGATATCCTTGCCGAATTCCCCATAGCTATTAAAAACAAAGAGTTCACCGTATACTATCAGCCCAAAGCCCAGATTAACTCCCAGGAGCTTGTAGGTGCCGAAGGTCTCGTACGTTGGGTCAAAAAAGGAAAGGTAATTCCTCCTTTTGAATTTATACCGGTACTTGAAGATGATGGTTTAATTGTAGATTTGGACTTCTATGTACTTGATTTGGTGTGCAAAGATATACACAATTGGCTTAAAGAAGGTATCGAACCCGTAAGAATATCCACCAACTTTTCAAGACATCACTTCCATAACGTTAATACTGCCGAGAGAATTATCAATACTCTTAAGATGAATGAGGTTCCGGGCAAATATATACAGATTGAAATAACAGAAATGTCAGGCTACAGCAATGTTAATACCATGCTTGATTTCATTAAGACACTTCATGATCATGATATTACCGTGGCAATCGATGATTTCGGCGTTGGCTACTCTTCAATCAATATGTTAAAAGACTACAATGCCGATATTGTTAAAATTGATAAATCCCTTCTTAATGATGTGGAGGTTAACTTCAAAGCAAGAATGCTTCTCGAAACCATGATTAAGATGTCCCAGTCTGTAGGTATGGATGTAGTTATCGAAGGTGTCGAGACTTTGAATCAGTTAGCTTATGTGGCCGACATCGGATGTAATCTCGTTCAGGGCTATTACTTCGACAAGCCCCTTCCCAAAGACGATTTCGTAGACCGACTTAAGAACAAAACCTATACTATTGAATAAACATAATTTTTGCAATGATTAAGGGCCCCACGTTTTTGATATGTACCCTCTTTACTGGACAAAGTAATGTCCAGTAAGGAGGGTTATTTTTATGCGCTATAGTAATGAATTTAAAAGAAAATGTGTTGAACTGTATTATCAAGGAAAGTATCCAGATACTCCCGTGGGAATTGA
>JAZQQM010000030.1:0-27607 GCA_045629045.1 Lachnospiraceae bacterium | reverse complement strand
ATGATGAAGCTTTCCCATCAAGATACTTCTGAGCAATCAGTATCCTCATTTCGGAAGAGTATTTGGATTTAGCCATAAAAAATCCCCTCTAAGTAGAATTTGGTTATTTACCTTGTCTACTTAAAGGGAATCATATCAATTCATGTAAACATGATGAGCGGCGCATTCTTTTTTTATTTTGCTAGGCTTGTAGCTTAACCAAAGTATCTCTCTAAGAGGCCTTTAAGGGCCTTGCCGTGTCTTGCCTCGTCACGAGCCATTTCGTGAACTGTATCATGAATAGCATCAAGGCCTAATTCCTTAGCACGTTTTGCAAGATCCGTCTTGCCTGCTGTAGCTCCGTTTTCTGCCTCGACTCTCATCTGAAGATTCTTCTTGGTTGAATCCGTAACAACCTCTCCTAATAATTCAGCAAACTTAGCAGCATGTTCTGCTTCTTCAAAGGCTGCCTTCTCCCAATACATTCCAATCTCAGGATATCCTTCTCTCATTGCAACTCTCGACATTGCAAGATACATTCCGACTTCTGAGCATTCGCCGTTAAAGTTTGCTCTCAAATCATCAATAATATCCTGTCTTGCTCCCTTTGCAACTCCCACAACATGTTCTGCTGCCCAGGTCATATCACCGCTTTGCGCAGTGAACTTTTCCTTAGGTGCCTTACACTGAGGGCACTGTTCAGGAGCCTCCGGACCTTCATGTACATATCCGCATACCGAACATACATACTTCATATATAAATTCTCCTTTCAAAATATTACGTTCCTTAAAAAACCTTCTTTTTGCGTCACAAAACGCAGTTTAAAACACTTTCCTAATATGTATTCTATTATCGGGAATCCCCATCACCTTTCAATCCCTAGTTTTGAAAGATATTCTCTTTGTTTTTCTTCCATAACTTCCCGTTCATCATCTTCCATATGGTCATAACCCAAAAGATGAAGCATACTGTGGGCTATTAAAAAAGCATATTCTCTTTTTACGGAATGACCGTAATCATTAGCCTGTGAAACTATACGGGAATCATTAAGAACTATCTGTCCGAGCATAAAAAGCTCGCTTTCGGGATTAATAAGATAATCATCATTAAAGGAATCCGAATTATAATCTGCCGGCGAATCCCAGTCCACATTGGGAAAAGACAATACATCTGTAGTTTTGTCAATATTACGGTACTGCGAATTTATATCTTTGACCGTATCTTCATCGGTAATAAGAAGCTCAACCTCGCAGCCTTTGGGACATTCTTCGCCCTTAAGCACAGTATCTGCAACACTGTTTGCCACTTCAAGCAAATCAAAGTCGGATTCAAAATCAACTTCATTTTCTAAATTAACCATTTATGCCTCGCTGTTTAATACCTTTGCAATCTCTGCCTTTAATTTATTAACATCAATAGGTTTGCTGACATATCCGTCAAATCCCAGATCAAGATATTCCTTGCTCATACCTGCCATAGCATTGGCAGTCAGCATAATAACCGGTGTTGCTTCATTAATACCCTTCATTTCCTTAAGTCTCTTAAATACTTCAATACCGTTCATTTCAGGCATCATATGATCAAGGAAAATAATATCATACTTATTATCAACACAATCCGCCAGGGCATCTTTACCGTTATCAAATACAACAGAGCGCATTCCGAACTTTATTAAGAATCTGCTTATAAGTGTAAGATTCATCTTAGTATCATCAACAACAAGAGCTTTCTTTCCGGTAAAGTCCATATCATCGATAACACTTTCATCCATTATCTTAGTATTGGTTGCCACCTTCTGACTTAATACTATGGTGAATGTTGTTCCTACACCTAAAGTACTGTCCACATCAATAGTTCCGCCCATCTCATCAACCAAATTCTTGGTTATGGAAAGGCCAAGGCCGGTACCCTCAATTCCTCTGTTAATACCCTCATCAAGTCTCTGGAACGCATCAAACAGCTTAGGAATTGCGTCTTTACTTATTCCTCTTCCGGTATCCTTAACGACAAACTTTATGGTGCAAATCGAATCATCACTGTTATCTACACGTAAGGCTTCAAATGTAATTGTACCTGCGCTTGTATATTTGACGGCATTTGACAAAATATTCAGCACGCATTGTCTTACACGGACACAGTCGCCGTTGAGATAATGGGGAATATTATTATCAACATTAAGGATGAACTTAATACCCTTTTCACCTGCCTTAAGCTTAATATCGGTTCTTATCTCCTCAATCATTTCGTCAAAGGAATAATCCGTATCGATAATATCAAGTTTTCCCGAATCAATCTTTGAATAATCAAGGATATCGTTAATAACGGCACGCAGTGTTCTTCCTGCTTTATTAATATTGCGGGAATACTCATGGATACACTCTATATCATCCGAATCCGAAATAAGGTCGTTAAATCCCAAAACAATACCTAAAGGGCTTCTTATTTCATGAGACATATTGGCAAGAAAGTTCTTCTGCATCATATTACTCTTTTCAAGAGCTTTTTCGGATTCCACTGCCGCGTCTCTTTCTTTGGCATATTCACTTTTAAGTTTGATAAGCAGTGCCGCGATCACAACACTTGTAGAAAGACCGACCATCGACCAGCAGATACTTTCCTGTCGTTGATCCATAGTAAGCCACTCCGGACGTGAAACTACCGTGCCCAGTCTTTGACTTATAGGCGTAAGTATCAATGAAACAATCAGGTATACATTGCTGACTTTACCTGAAAAACACATAATCATTGAAACATATAAGCATACAAAAAGAATATTGGCCGAACCTTCCGCGGCGCCTAAGAAAAACCACATAACAGGGATAATAATAAGATTGCTGGTCAAATAGATATACTTAAACAATTGAACCTTATGTATAATGTGTCCGAGCAATACATTAATTATAATCCACAGCAGATTACACAAATACATAAATATAATTGCATTGGGCAATCCCACTGCAAAAGAAATAATGGTATCCAGCAAATTCCAGACACACATTGAAAGAACAAAAAATTGTGTAAGTCGCACCTCTAACGAAGTTTCTCTTCCACCAGACATCATTTAGCACATCCCCCTTTTGCTTACCTATTTTCTTCCCGTAAGCTTAGCTAAAGTATTTTCCAGTTTAGTTCTGATAAAGTCTTTATGCTCATCCTTTACCAGATAATAAATATACGAATCGATTACCATTTCAATGGGTAATCCCCGTCCCACTATTTTAAAATTAACAAATCCTTTATCAATGTAAGAAGCGATTTCTTCCTTACTGATAAAAGCATCACGCTTCATACATTCCTTAAAAGCAGGAACAGTTTTTCTGTTTGGACAGTCAAATGTCGTTCCCTTATCAAAGGTCAGCTGACGGTATGATTCATCTTTATAATGAGCAACTCTCTTGGGACAATTAGGGAAACATATCTCATCCACCAATATCTCTACTCTTGAAGCCACAGGTTTTAGTTCTTCAAGCACTTCTTCATCATGATTAAGGTCATAATCAAGCACAACAAGAGCATAATCCTTATCAAGTTCAGCCTTTAGGGCATCAAGTGATTTTATACGCTTTGTGGTTGATGAAATAAATTCAAAATCAGGATAGTTCTTGCGAAGATACTCCTCCAACACCGGTGTGTTCACAAGCACCTGATTCTTACCGTTATTGGCAATATCCATTATAAGATTGCAATATGTATCGTTAACATGCTTTTCTTCAAGAAGCGAATTGGTCCATGTGAATCTGACAGGTACGCCAAAATCATTATAGGTCTTTATGATTTTTTGCATGTCGCCTTTGGCCGTAACACCAAATACCGCTCTTCCGCCGTTCCAGATAGCTCCCGGGAAGGTGCCGTATACACTTCCTACTGCATATCCCTCATTAAACTTATCCGGATACTCTTTCATTAAGTTGATAATTACCTGATTAAGGTAAAAGAAATAACAAAATCCCGGCAGATGCCAGTATATCTTTTTATCCAATATTATACCCTCTAAAACTAATACCCTTTACGGCCATACCGACGGACGTGGCTTATTAACCGAAATAATCTTGTTTGCCTCCAAATTACGAAGGAGCAGTAATTTGGTCTGTCCTGCATATTCGGGCTTTAACATATAATAACTGTATGTCTCTATGAGTGAGAAAAGATATGCCGTTCTTCCTTCAATCTTAAAATTATTTATACCGCGCGGCATATACTCATTCATTATACTGTCAACCGACACAAATGTCGGGTAATCCATAATCGTATACAAACAATTATGCTCTCCGGCATCACAATACCAATTATCAATCTTTATCTGATGCTCCGGCGGAAGGGTCCGATTTTTCTTAATAATACGCTGTGTCTTTGCCACATAATCGTAATGATCCCCACGACGCTTACAAGCCGGATTGCATACTGCATTAACCAGTATTTCAAGCTTTTCCTTGTGTTCGAGCTTATCTATAATATCCCACTGACCGTTGACATTGTAATCGGCAACAACGTACTTATAATCTTTGCTAAGTTCACTGTTTAGTCCGTCGATATCCTTTATTTCCTTACAGGTAGAACTGTTGTATGCAAAATTCGGATACTTTTCTCTTAAATACTGTTCCAATAAAGGTGAGGCAACCATAACCTCGTTCATACCGTTATTGGCTACATCCATACAATAATTGCAAAACGGATCCTTAAGTTCTTCTTCATTAACAAGTGTTGTATTAAACGTAAATCTTACCGGAATTCCCTTGGCATTAATACTGTGAATTACGTTTTCAACATACCTTGAATCACATTGATCCGTTATAGGCAATACGCGTCCCCCATTCCACAATGAAAAAGGAAACACGCCAAAAAACGACCCTATCTCGATGTTATCACGAAAATATTCGGGATGCTGCTCCATAAGACTAATCCACATCATGTTAAGAGGGAAATTGTATCTTAGTCCGGGAAGATGAAATCTTATTTTATCCATTAACCTCTTCTTTCTTTTCGTCTTTTTTTACAGGAATAATTCTCTTATATGAGAATGACTTAAACAGTGCTCTTACCATTGTATCATTTTCTTCGTAATTCTGTGCATAAATTCCTACTGTACAGCCTACAAAACCACCTGCAACTTCTGTTGAAAGATTTGATACATCTATATCCTTTGCAAGGTTCTCAAGTTTACCTTCATTTACCATAAATACATTTGCTTTTGTACCTATTACGCTAAGCACGAAAGTTACAAGGTTCTGTGCTGCCATTAATGAGCCGACCTTTTCTTCCTTACCGTCCTTACGTACAATCACATCAGCGTGACATCCGCCGTACTCTACGCGTACATTAAAGTCCTCATTCTGGAACAGGCATAAACCTGCAACCGCGCCGTCATAAAGGTCATCCCCCTTAAAGGTAACTGCTGCCTCAAAGCAGTGACAGTCCTGACGAAGACAAATATATGAAGGCTTACCGAAACCTGTTATCTTTTCGGGACTGCATGTTAAATAAAGACCTTCGTTCTCAACAAGCTTATACATATCTTCTCTGGGATTACGAAGATACATAAATTCCGGTCCCAGTTTAAACTGTTTGGTAAAGTCATAAAGCTTACTTACATTCGGAACTGATGTGGGTCTGCATTCGGGGATTGCTTCAGGAAGGTCAATAACCATCTGAGCTGCCAGCATTCCAAGACCCGGATTAACTACCGGCCAGTCATTTTCCCAAATCACTCGTGCAAGGAAGGTTTCTCTTCCCATTGTCGTATAGTTATTGGCAGGACGTACCGCAAGCATTACCATGTACCAGTCGCCGTTTGCTATCTGGAACATGTCTGCATGTCCTACATACTTGATGGGATATTTTTGTCCCAAATGTCTGTGTGTAAATATAGGATTACAGAAATTCTGTTCATAAGGTCCGAAAACTTCTTTACTTCTTGCCACCGAAATAGCATGTTCCGGTCCTGTACCGCCTTCGGCGTGAATGATGTAATAATAATCACCTATATGATATAGATGCGGACCCTCAGGCCAATGAACTCCCTTCATTGCACCGTTCCATACATTCTTAGGTTCACCAATAAGCTTAAACTCCTTAATATCAACTTCCTGAATGTAGATAAACCAGTCACCATCATACCTGCAGCCATCCGGATTCGGATGTGTACCGATATAGTAGCAACGTCCGTCTTCATCGAAGAATAAACTCGGATCAATTCCGTCTGCACCTTCAAGATAATGCGGATCTGAATAAGGGCCTTCCGGTTTATCGGCGGTAACTATAAAATTGCCTCCGAAAGATACATTCGTACAAATAACATAATAAACACCGTCATAATATCTCATTGTCGGTGCGAATAATCCTCTTGAAATCTGCGCCTCCTTAAGAGGTAATTGCGATTCGCGTGTCAGAACATTTCCGATTTGCTCCCAATGTGCCAAGTCACGGCTGTGCATAATGGGAAGTCCCGGGAAATATGCAAAAGAAGAATTGACAATATAGTAATCTTCTCCTACTGCACAAATAGTCGGGTCGGGGTAAAATCCTGCTAATAATGGGTTGTTTGCTATTACTGACATAATTAATCTCCTTTTACTTAATTATTCGGGTTTACTTATAATAATCCGGCCATCCTTATATTCTAATTTAACTTTGTTATCACTAAGGCCCAGTTCATTAATCAATTCCATCGGTATCTGTAATCTATGCGCTTTATCAAGAACAACATATTCATCCTGAGTATCTTCTGCTCTCCAGTCTATATTGCTCTCCTTAACTCTGTCAACAAAGGCCTCTTTAAGAACACGCTCCGAGCTTATCTTACCGTCTCTTATGGCGATTACTCTTTTTACCTTCTTGGATAAAGCCATATCATGCGTAACGATAAGTATGGTCTGTCCGTTCTTATTAAGTTCCGTAAACAGGTCAAAAATATAATCCGCCGTCTTTGTATCAACGGAACCAGTCGGTTCATCGGCAAGAAGCAATTTAGGAGAATTTGCAAGAGCTATTGCTATTGCTATTCTCTGCTGTTCACCGCCGGAAAGCATATTCATCTTACTGTGCTTCTTATGACTTAGCCCCACCATTTCAAGAAGTTCAAGGGCTTTATCTTTTTTATGCTTCGTGCTTGATAAATTCATCGGAAGCATAATGTTCTCGATAGCCGTAAGATACGGCAGCATGTTACGCCCGTTGTTTTGCCATACAAATCCAACCGTATCACGCTTGTACAAAACGAGTTCCTTTTCCGTCATTGTAAAAAGATTCTTACCGTCTACCCATAACGAACCTGCACTTGGTCTGTCCAGTCCGCCTATCATATTAAGGAAAGTGGACTTACCGGATCCCGAATTACCTATAAGAGCCGTCAACTCTCCGGTATTAACGGTAAGGTCTAATCCCTGCAGTGCGAGGACTTCTGTCTCTTTAGTTTTATAAATTTTAACCAGTCCGTCAGCTTGGACCATTACCCCATTTTCAGGCATTAATTCTTTCTCCGTTTTCAAGTTCGATAATCATGTCTGCCGCACCCATGAGTCCAACATCATGCGTCGTCATCAACACCGTTATTCCCTCACGACGCGTCATCTCTTTGAACATCTGGGTAACGCTTGCTGCCATGGCAGAATCAAGTTCGGCCGTAGGCTCATCCGCAAAAATTATACTTGGTTTATGTGCTAGGGCTCTTGCAATGGCTACTCTTTGCTGTTCACCACCCGACATTTCGGCGCTCATATGATTCATTCGATTGCCAAGGCCCACCAGTTTAAGACATTCCTCGACTCTCTTTTCAGTATCCTTATTTATCTTCATTCCTGCCATTCGCATGCTGAATTCAACGTTTTGAAATGCATTAAGCGAAGGTATTAAAGATACCGACTGAAAAACAAATCCCATCTTGGTTCTTCGCAAATTCTCTCTTTCCTTTAAGGAACGATGCTTAAGGGATTCTCCTTCGATAAACACTTCACCTTCGGTAGGATCATCAAGCGAATTAATGATATTCATAAGCGTTGTCTTTCCGGAACCGCTTCGCCCTTTAAGGATTGCAAAGGCACCTTCGGGTATCTCCAGGTCTATACCTTTCAATGCCCAGAACTTACCTGCCGGAGTGTCAAATGCTCTCTTTATTCCGTTGGCCTTAATTACAATATCTGACATTATTCTTCACCTAACTTAAGTGCCTTGGTTACATTCATTCTAAAAAGCAGCGCAATGAGTACGCATACGCTGATAAGCATAACTGCTGCAATAATTCCATAGAGTCTGTACATATCCGATGCTCTTGTAATAAGCTTCATCGGAAGCACCTGCTCTGATGTAGCGTAGGATGCCTGTAGCATCGGGACAAACATATCGGACGTTAACTTACCTATTCCGATTCCCGCAAGTACCGAAAATACTCCCGAAAACAATTGCTCTATAACCAGCATCTTAACAATTTCCGCCTTATGGAAGCCACAGGCTCTTAGTACACCGAATACCAATTCACGTTCTTTAATAGACATAATCCAGTAAATCAAATATCCGACCGCACACAGCAAAATCGTTACAACGAATCCCATCGTAAGAACTCCGTTCGTTCCCTGTAATAAAGGATCCGTCATTGTATTTTCTATATCATCAACTTTATTAACATATCTTTTAACCTTCATGGAATACTTATCAATAAACTGTGCGACATCATTTCCATTGGCACTTTCATTTAAAGATATCCATATTTCGTAAGGCTTAACTCCCCATTCCTTTTTAAGATATGCATAATGCGTTACTATCAAATAGTTATCTTCCGTAACGGCATTTCCATCGGGATTAATGCTGGTAACAGTAGGCGAATATGTCGGGAAATAATCCACAAAACCGACTACTTTAGCCTTCGCGCTTACTCCGTCAACATTGGTAAATTCAATCGTATCACCCACTTTGTAATCAAGAGTGGTCTGAAAATTCTTTGAAAGCAAAGCACCGTCCTCGGTCCCGGCAAGCTCGTTAAGATATTCATAATAGAACTTGTCATTAACCTCCTCGGGAAGCTTGGTCATAAGACCGAATTCTTTTGTATGAATTCCCATCAAAGTCATTGCCGTTCTTGAGTTTTTACTCTGTTTAACATACGCGGCATTGTCGTAATATACCTTGGTATATGATGAGGCAAAATCCATTGACGCATACTTACCGAAATCCGGTTCCATATACTGTCCCGTAGGTGTTCCCGACGAATCAATTACAGCAGGCCAGTTCTCCTTAAGGATAACATCAACACCGTCTCTGTACTCGGTATTCTCAACAGCATTTTCGAGAATGGTCCTTGCAACGGTCGCATGGAACATTCCCAGCGAAATCGTCATAATAAGGAACAACATAATAAGCTGCATCTTACGTCCGTTCTTAATATTCTCCATAAACGAAATATATGAAGACGGTCCGCAAAAACGTTTCGTACACAAATATATAAGTTTAACGATATATGGCTGTATTCTTAAGAAAAACAGTCCCATACCTACTATGAACAATGATGAACTTATATACAAAAGCGGATCAAGACTCTTTCCCGACAAAACTGTTTCGGATATTGAGTTCATACTCTTATTAAAGCTGTAATATCCATATCCCGATATGCCTATAAGTACAATATCAAGATAGAATTTTTCCCAGAAACTCTTTTTCTTAAGTGCCTTCTGCTGCTTAAGATGAACAATTGAAACTTTACTGTGTTTAACCGCGGGCAAAGATATACTAAGAAGCGTAATAAACATAGCTGCCAAAGCATACAGAAACGCTTCAAAAGTATAAGTAATCTTAAGGCTCTGGCTAAAATCAAACTCAAGGAAATTACGTGTTGAGCCTAAAAGACGGCTGAATACTCCGCCAAGCGGTATTCCTATTGCCGCTCCCACAAGCGTTAAGAACAATCCCTGATAAATATATAAAAGCAGTATCTGGCCTCGGAAGCTTCCTCTTGACTTAATAACAGATATTTCATTCCGCTCCATCTCATACATCTGACCCGATATCATAAGAAGAAAAGCTGCCAAAAGTACGAGCACCGGTATCTGAAGAATAATAAGTGTTGTAGAAATTCTGACCTTCTTAAGCTCATATTCTTCCAGAATAGACTGATACTCCGGATCCTTTATTACGCTCTTATACTTGCCCTCATTACACATATAATTTGTGTAATCATTTATCTTTGAAATATCGGAAGCCGTAACGTTTTCGTAGTCAACCAAATCATATACGGAAATTCCGATTGTATACTTCGCTGCATTCTCTCCCGTAAACATCTCTTTGAACAAATCATCGTTCATAAAGCAGTTTTCAACAAAACTCTCGGGATTCTCCTGGAAATAGAAATCCTTATTATCATCTTTGGTAAACACACCGACAATTTTAATCTTAATCGGATTACCCTCTGTATCTTTAAGTGTTTCAAAGGTAAGTTCTTCATCAAGAAGCAATCCCTGATTAACAAGGGTTGCCTGAGAAATGATTACCTCAATGGCACCGTCGGCATCCTTACCTGTTTCACCAAACATACGACCGTTAATCATCGATGCATGATTTTCCAAATCCGTCATTGTGCTAAGCGACAAAGACATATCTTCGGCATCATCACGTTTAATCGATGAAACAATAGGCGCCCTGTATACATTTAAATACTCAACGGTTTGAGCCTTAGGCACACCCATTTCAGTGTACAAAGTATCCGCATACTTTTCGATTTTGCCTATGGTGTCTTTTTTATCCTTCTTGCAGGTTGCACTCATTTTGATTACCATGGGCCATTTACCTTCTTTGGCCACATAATTGGTAAACTCATCCTGAAGCATGCGGTCATAGGCCGCCTTTTGATAAAGAGGAAAACTTACCGTCGTGGCAATAAGCAAAATACAGCCCAAAAGAAGGCTCAAATTCATCCATCGCTTTTGCCACATTTTCTGCAACATTATTCCAAGCATATTTCCATACCCTCCTTAATGTCGCCGTAAGCAACCCAGTAATTAGCATTATCCGAGCCACCGGCCACGAACTTAACCGGTTTGGCCAAGCCGTTCTCATCCTTTGTTATGACATATGTGTCATTTCCGGATTTGTATACGGCATTTTTCGGAACAAGAAGTACATTATCCATACTACGAATTGAACCGGAAACATCATATCTGTTTCTGCTCCAATATCCGTTACTCAAATCAGATCCTGCTGCTGAAAGTGCTTCACGATCTTCATCACTAATTTTGATAATCGAATAACCGGTTCTTAAATCTTTAGAGGTAGCATAGGGGCTTAAATTCGCCACCATACCCGTCATAGGGAATGATTGTCCGTTAGAATTCTTGAAGGTTACCGTCATTTCATTACCGTACGAAAGCAGACCTTCCTTATCCTCAACGATAATATAACTTGACTCATCGGGAGCAATCTGAATAATTCCCTCTCTGTAGCCTATAAGAGAGCCGTCCTTAATGTCCGTAGTTGCTGTTACTATTCCGTCATAAGGAGCCGTAAGTTCGATTATTCCCGAGTACATCGAAACCTTCTTAAGTTGCTTATTCAAGTCCTCAATCGACTGATTTCGGTCACGGATTGCCCTGTCGAGGGTAATCAGTTCATCTTCATTATATGTACTCTGTTTCTTGGTATATAAATCAGTCAGTCGCTCCTGCTGTCTTTGAAGTTTTCGTTTGATTCTTTCAGCCTCCACTCCGTCAGACACTACTTCGATTTTGGCAAGAACCTGACCTTTTGTTATCTGCTCATAATCACTTACACACAATTCCTTAACATAGCAGGTTCCGTTCTTTGCAGGATTTGATACCCACTCACTAAACGGATAGAACAAAAATCCACCGGTACTGAAGGTATAATCTACCTTTCCCTTCGTGATGGTTGCCTTCTTTGTTCCGACATTGTAATCAACATCAAACACTATTTTGTCACCTTCGTTAAGGCCATAAGTGATTTCGATAAAGCTGTTATCAAACACACCGGTTTGAACCGGAGTATATACACTTTCACCGTCCTTATAAAGATATACGAATGAACCGGAATCATCTTTAAGGACTGCACCCTTAGGTACGCAAAGAACATCCTTCGTCATTTTTTCCACAACAACAACGGTTGCAAAAGTTCCGAGGGGAAGTTCATTATTCTCATCTTCTATCTTAAAGGTCGAATATACAGCATCATTAAGTTTCATAAGACGCGAATATTCTTCAGGTTCCATATTTACATATGTAACCTCATGCCTTACGCCATTAATAATTGCATAATAATCAACAGCCTTGGTTATTATCGACTTACTTACGAAATCACATACGATTTCTTTATCATTCGGATTTCCGACAGCCATAATATCCATTCCCGCCGGAATATTGTCCCCCGATACAAAATAGTTAGACGATACAACCAAACCGTCAATACCGGAAGTGACGGAATTCTCTGCTTCCTTTTCCTGCAGGCGGACAATTCTTTGATTGTTATATGCATAATCAAGGTCAAAGAGTTCTGTGGTCTCAAGATAATTCTGTTCCATTTTTTCTCTGGCCATCTTCGCATTCTTCGCCGCTGTCTCCGCAGGCAAAGCAGCTTTTGCCCACATAGAATATGCATCGGATTCTTTATCTTCAGGCTCCCATGCACACATATCCTGATATGCACCTGCCGCCTTATACTCATTATCCCTTGCCTTGGCCACATCCACTAAATAGTCCGAAACAAAATCAACATGTTCGGCCAATTTATCTGCATTCTCTTCTTCTATCTTTTCGATTTCATCGTCATAGCTTTCGAGACTACCGTAAAATAAAGTATCACCCTTTGATACCTCATTTCCGGGCAGAGCAGCATAGTTTCCGAATGGAGTATCGGAATCATACATGTATTCTATGGAATCGGGACTAATCATTCCCGAATGTGTCGATACTGTATAAATATCCCGCTTTTCAGCCACGACATAGCTAAGGGCACTGCCTGCAGGCTCGATAAGTTCAATCTCGTCATTGCTTGCATACTGCGAATCCTTAACATTTTCCGGTTTCCCAACATTACCAAACGGAAGATTGATGGCTGAGCACCCACAAAGAACAACTACCATCAGTCCTGCAACTATTAAATTGATTAAAGTTTTCTTTAATCCAATCATCTGTATACTACTTTTTCTCCTTCGGTAAGACCGCCTGTTACTTCAATCTTGTCATCTCCTGTCAGTCCTACTTCTATCCATTTCATCTGTCTTAGATTATTCTCATCAAGTATATAAACATAGGGGTTTCCGTCCGCATAGTATACCGCTCCTATCGGAATGCAAAGTACCTGGTCACTCTGTTCAAGTATTATTTTAAGCGTTCCCGTAGTCCCTACTTCAATTCCCTCATTATCAGGTCCTGTTACAATTTCAAATTTCTGAGTATCACTCCACGACGACATGTTATAAGGGGTTAGTTCATAACTTCCTTGCGCATTTCCGTATACTACAGACATTTCATATATACCGCCTTCGACAAAATACTCCGCATAGTCGGGCTCTGCTGTCTCAAAAAATCCCGAAGCATCGTCTACGATAGTCATAACCACTTCATCCTTCTTGGAGGTAGATCCCTCGAGATAATCCTTTACCGTATACACCTTACCGTTCATGGTTGAATAAATTTTGGTATTGCCCAGCTCTGTTTTGAGTTTTTCAAGTTCCTTCTGATCAAATTCTATTTCATCGCGGTAATCTTCTCTCCTGTATTCATAAGACTGCTTAAGCTCAGTCTGGTTTTCATCAAATCTCTTCACATCCTCTTCTTCGATATTCTTATTATTGCTGACAAAATTTGTATAGGCACTTCCTTCATCAAATTCCTCGGCCTTATCAAGATATCCTAAAAGGAGCTGGTTTTTCTTAATTTTATATTCAAGTTCATCAATCCGTTCCGGAATGTCACCTTCCGCTAATTCTATAAGAAGGTCACCCTTTTTTACTTCATCACCGGGATTTACATGAACCTTGGTAATTCTCTTACCGCCTACAGGAAAAGATACAGTCTGTTCCTGGGTCTGTGTATATGTACAGGTAAGAGGTTTTGACAAAACAACATCATCACGCACTACGCTTATTAAACCGTAGTCCATGTTCTCTTCTTCGGCATCTATTACTACCACGGCTTCTTCGGTAGACTTAGAGCACCCACTCAAAAAAATACAAGCACCAATGATTCCACTCATAACAAGTCGAATGCTGCTTGAATGTACTTTTGGGGCATTATTCAGGTTTTTCATAAAACCGTATAATCTCATCTTTGCTAAATTCTTTCGTTCCTTGTATCAAAATACTTTTATATCTTAAAACATAATATATCGCAATATATATCAATACTTATCAATCATTGCCCACTTTCTTTCAAAAGTTCGCAAAATATGTATAGGCAAAAATAGGGGCAGTGCCCGGAAAACACTGCCCCTTAAAATATTAAGTCAATTGATTATAGAACCATTTTACTGGTTAGCTGCATCAACATAACCCTTCCATGTATCTCTGATAGCTTCAACCTGCTCAGATACTACAGAGTTAGGTCCAATGTTCCAAACGAACTGAGCACCAAGATCAAGATCAGGAATCAAACCGTGATGAGCGATTGTTCCGTGAGCTGACTCAGACATCATAGCGATTGTCTCATCAACTGCTCTTGAATCGAACTTACCTTCACGTGCTGTAGAAAGGAATCCGTTGTAGTTCTCGTAACCTGCAGGATCTTCTGTGTAAAGGTTATATGCGAATGCGATCTTCCAAGCCTTGTCTGCATCGTAGCAAGCAGGGATGCAGTAAGAGTTATTAGCCCAAACGTTGATATAATCCTTGCCCTGAGGTCCCTTAGGGAACATAACGAAACCAACTTCGTCCTGCATATCGTCTAAGAAGTTACCGGGTGTTCCACAGTACTCATCATCAACCATGAATGCTACAGATCCGTTACAGAACTCTTCCTTGTAGTAATCCCACTCAGCACCTTCAGGATCGTGCTGATCGTACTTAGTAAACATATCAACTGTCCACTCAAGAGCTTCTAATGTCTCAGGAGCTTCAAGGTTATAGAAGTAACCGTTAGCATCCTTACCGATATAAGAACCACCATTAGAGAAGATAGCTGCTGTTGTCATGTTACCTTCGTTAACTGTTAAGCCGTAAACATCATCAACACCATCATTATCTGTATCTCTCTGACATGTTCCCATTAACTCATCGAACTTATCCCAAGTCCATGTTCCGTCAGCCTGCATATCGTATAATGACTCAGGGTCAATACCTGCATCCTGAAGAACTCTCTTGTTAAAGTAAACACCTGTACGAGCTTCAGAAAGTCCTGTTGCCATACAGAAGATTGAATCACCCTTAGCGTAGAGTTCATGTACCTTATTGTTCTGGAACTTATCCTGAGAGAAATCTAAGCAATCAAGAGTTGCTAAATCGTACATTAATCCGTTAGCCATTGCTGATGTAATAGCAGGGTCATCACGAAGTGTAAATACATAGTTATTCTCGTCACCACCTGTTGTACAGTAGTCTACGAAATCAGCAGGGCATGAACCCCAGTCACCGATTGCCTGCTCTTTGATTGTGAAGTTATATGTCTCCTGAGCCCAATCTCTCCACTCCTGACGAGCTTCCTCGTAGTCGTTGGCAGGTTCTGCAGGCTCTTCGGGAGCCCACCAGTTACGTACGATAACTTCCATACCACCTAAATCGTATACGTTACCGTCTGCATCTGTAAGAACAGTATAAGGGCTAACCTCTTCTTCCTCTTCTTCAACTGCTTCTTCTTCAACTGCAGCTTCTTCAGCGGGAGCCTCTTCTTCTGCAGCAGGTTCTGCAGGAGCTGCGGGCTCTGTAGCGCCGCCACAAGCAACTGCACTCATAGCCATAGCTGCTGCTGTTGCTGCTGCTAAAGCTTTCTTTGCCATAGGCTTTTTCATACTTAATTTCCTCCTTATAATGTTTAATGAATCCTATTTTCATTAAATATATATGATGTTTTCTCTATATTCCGGTAAGAGAAAACTCACACTCATTAATTATACCACATATTGCGTATGTTTCCAACGAAAATAACTACTGTAATTACATCTTAATACCCGTACTGCTTATACTTTCAACGAACTGCTTCTGTGCAAACAAATACAATATAATGAGCGGCATAATAATCATCAATGTACCGGTAGCAAGAATACAGTTCGAATAAGCAATTGAAATAGTAGTCTTAACACCAAGAAGCTTCTGAATATATGCTCCCAAAGAATCTACAATTCTCGAAAGTGATGTACTTACCAAAGTCTTGCTTCCCAAGAAAAGCTTTGAATAGAAACCGTCTGTCCACTGCCATACGAAAGCAAACAGGAAGCATGATGTAATGATAGGCTTTGCTTCGGGAAGCATAATTCTGAAGAATGTCTTAAGCGTTCCGCATCCGTCAACATATGCTGCCTCTTCAAGGTCTCCGGGGATGTTACGGAAGAACTGTCTTATCATATAAATATATAAACCATTCTTAAGGCCCATACACCCTGCGCTCATCAAATAGTAGGGAATTACCGATCCTCTTAAGTTGATGGTTTCACCTGTTATTGCTTTGAATATTCCAAAAATATCAAAGAATTTAAAATGCAGGTGAAGGGAGTTTGAAATAAGCTGCGGCGGTATAAGTATTACCAAAATAACGCATGCAAACCAAAACTTCTTAAGAGGGAACTTAAATCTTGCAAATCCATATCCTACAAGTGTACATACGAAAATCTGAAGTACAGCTATGGTAAGGGATATGATAAGTGAATTAACAAGTCCGTCTTTATAATTCATTATCTCCGCAGCCAGCTGATAATTCTCGGTCGTAAAATGCTCGGGAATGGAAATTACTATGGGGTTATATAAATCTTCTTCCGTCATGAAACTTACGGATATCTTATTTAAGATAGGCTGAAGTATCATAAAACACATACCGAACAAAAGGATAAAACGTATAATGCTTACGCCATATTCTTTTATTCTTTTCCGGAGTAAATATCCTCCGGAAACCTTATTTCTTTCCCAGAAATTTTCAAAGGTTTTTACCTTGGTTTTCTTAGTCATAGTAGTATACCCCCTTCGAAATAATGCCCGCGGTTATACCTACAAAGGCTAGAATAATAACAAAATATATCCACGACATGGCAGATGCAAAACCGTAGTTCATCTGATCTACCATGACCTTCTGAATCTTCTCTATAACCTCATTATCAGATCTCATACAGAAATCAATAACCGTATAAATCCAGTTAACAAGGAACAATGAACTAATCATAGGGAATGTAATCTTCCATAAGCTTTCCCATTTGGTACAACCTTCGATATCGGCAGCTTCATACATACTTGATGAAATAGTCTGAAGACCCGATAAGAAGATAATAATCTGAATACCTGATGCAATGGCAACATCATAAATGTTATCAATAAGTTCAAAGACGGTTTCATAAGCTCTGGTACCGATACCGGCTGTAGTAAGTACCTCTTTAAGACCGTCAGTAATGCTGACACCGTTAGTTGCAACCTCAACCTGCTGAGCCAGGGTTGCCATAAGCTGGTTATCACTTTCAAGACCTAAAATAACACCTGATGAAAGTATAACCGGGAGGAAGAATACGGCTCTTACCAATGCTCTACCCTTAAACTTTTGGTTAAGCACCAATGCAACAAAGAAACTAAACACTATAATAGCCAACGAATAAACTACCATTCGTCCCAATTCTTCTGTCAATAGTCTGTTATATTCCGGATCCAGAGTAAATGCCTGAACATAATTCACCGTACCTGCCCAATGATTTTCAAAGGTAGCAGCTCCCAATTCAACATTACAAAAGCTCATATAGAGCGACTGAAAAAACGGTTTTACCATGAAAACCAAAAATCCGATTATAAACGGCGAAATAAACAGATATCCCGCTATTGCCTTACGCTTTTGTAATCCGGCCAATTTGTTTTTTTGTTTCTTCATCTTATCCTCCATGTCGCTTTAGGGCGACAAGTCATTTATTACTTAACTACTTTATAGTCTCTTGCTGGAACAACTACACCATCAACTTCCGCATCAGAGAATGCATAGTTAACATATACCTTCGTACCGTCGGCATATTCCGTACATGATACCGTATCCGTAAGATTCTTATGTCCTGTCATCTCCTGGTTAAAGGTATGACCAAGCTCATTATTGTATCTGGTATATGTATCAATAATGTCCTGATGGCAGGAATCAAAATTTGATCCATAATACTGTGTATACAGTGTCTTCTGAAGTATGAATGCACTTTCTTTCATAACCGAATATGAAAGACCCGCACCGTACTCTGCCGCATACAGTATTTCATCCTGCACATTACCTGATATATTAACAGGTTTACCTACATAATCCACATATCCGTGAATAGCCATCTGATAGAAAGGTACATACTCATCAAGAATAGTATACTCGGAACCTCGCAAATCCATATTGGTTACAAAGTCAACATAAGGAATAGCATAATCGTTACCCATGTTAATCATAACCTTGGTTGAATCAAGTGACTTAAATCTGTCTTCCTGGAGCTTTGAAACAGCTTCTCTTGTATAAGTATTCTTACGATAGAAGTCTGAAGATAAATCTCTTCCGTCATTCTCAAAAGAAGCGCCTACGTTATATTTTTGAGCCTCAGCCACCAGATTATCAGACATTTCGCTTGCAAGCTCCGTATGTAACAGGTAGTAAGGGTCAAGATCATCTCTTTCGGAATATGTGGTTCTTGAATACTCCATGAGTTCTGCTCTATCTTTACTTATGAACTTAGCAGCATCAGAGAATGAGAAGAAACCGTCAAAAATGTTGGAATCTATCGCATACTGTGTGATACCGTTAAGGTACAGGTTTACATTAAGGTCATTTGCAGTCTGGCAAAGGTTTTTAAAGTCCTTCTTTGAGCCAAGGCAGGAATTAAGGGAAGCACTCTTAAGCAACTGCTGTCTTACGCCGCCGTTACACCAACCGGTAAGCTTTACAGACATATTATTAAGTCCTTCATCCTTTAAAGTCTTAATAATGTCGGAAGCCTCTTCATAAGTCGTAAGTCTAAGCGGTCTTGATGTCGGAACACCCATAATCTGCTTAACTTTATCTACGGCAGTCACCATTTCGATTGAAACAGGGGCAGCGCTTTCCGTATTTAATGTAAGATAATCTCCGTACTTTTCCTTAAGATATCCCTGATAGTCCTTTGCCATATCGGCATAATCTGCGGAATTAATGAAGCTGTATCTTTGAATTAAAGATTCATCCGGAAGTTTCTCAACGTACTTATATACATCGGAATTGGCAATATCACCTACGTCATACTGTTCTCTTTGAGATACGGAATATATCGCATTTACGTAGTTATATGAATGATTCTTACCGGCTACATCCGCCTGAATTGAAGCATATGATCTTCCGTCTTCGAGAATACAAATGAACGAATCTTTATCATTGGCAATACCGTAAACACCGAAATTGGTTCTTGTGTTATGAACTACGGCAGCTCTTGAAAGACACATATCCCAACCGTATACATTGGCATAATAGTTATTCTGAGAAGTCTTACCGTTATTAAAATGAATAAGGCTTCCGCCGCCTTCCGGCACCATCATATATCCGGTATCATTAGGTCCGCCCGCACCAAAATAAGGAAGCGGAGTAATCGTATAAATAGGATATTCTTTCTTGTACTGAAGTGAATTATAAGGTACTTCAACAACAAGATCGTCTCCATCAAGTCTGTATATCATACTTACATTGAAAATGGGCTTATCCGAAGTTTTCTCGGCATTATCCATCTCTTTGTCCGATAAGAAATCTTCGTAAGTATAACCTATTCCCTCAAAAATGCTCTGTATCTTCTTACGCATGTTCTCTTTGGTATTGGTACGAAGAATGTAAAGTATCTCTTTTTCAAGAAGAGGATAACTTGCAAGAAGTTCTTCTTTATTGTCTTTCTTTCCAAGCTTTTTGATATTATATTTTTTGTAATACTGCGAAATAGTGTTAGCATCATCTGTTGTCATAAGAGCTGTCCACTTTTCGTAATCTGCCTTCGTAAGTACGGGAGGAATAACATATTCCTTTTCGACATCACCCAAAGAATAATCAACTCTGATGTAATCATCGCCCTGCTCAATTTCATAAATTCCGTTCAATGTACTTTGAGCATATGTATTAAATGTGGTTTCAAGTCCTGTTCTTACCGCATATGACATAATAAGCGGAGACTGAAGCTTGTTCTTTTCTTCCATTAAGGCAGCGCCGTCGTTAGCTGCGCCTTCGGGATTCGAATACCATACCTTATGGGAATCCTTAACTTCGAGGGTAAACTGTGTTGTCACAGGATCCATAACGAACTTAAGGGCATCATTTTCCATAACGATATCCTTATCATCTCCCGAATATGCCCGAACCTCGATTATCTCCTCTTCTTCACCGGCATTCTGATAATTTACAACTACATAAACGCCTGCCAGAATAATCAAGCAAAGAATAATCGGAAAGATTAAACTTTTAAGAGCAGCCTTAATCTTATTGTCACGCTCTGTCTTCAATTCTATGTTTACATGCTTTTCTTTCTTTTTCATGTTAACTCCCAAACCTATAGCCTAAACAGGAATTCTCTTCCCAAAGATATAAAATAAACAACGCCCTGTGAAATCATACTAAAGAAAATCATAAGCAGGAATATCATAACGAGCATTGCAAACAGCGTTGCCACCGTAAACAAAATATTCTTACCGCCCGAATACTCATGAATCTGTCCCATAGCCGCAATAATCAAAAGTGCACAGTAAATAAGTGAAATAACATAAAGCACTTCGTAGAACTGGCCTTCTTCTACGGTAACAAAGTTACTCAGTATCATCAAAGGCAGCTGAATTACCACATAAGGAGTGAAGCCGTAGCAGGTTGCCATATACACCTGTCCTAATTTTCCCTTACCGTCGAACAATGTCGTAAGTGCCCAGTTACCTACTACCCACAAAGATAAAGGTAAAAGAATACTTGCTAAATAAAGGAATATATTAAGGTCTTCCCAATAAACCTCCATGAACAGGAAACTCGTATACCTAAGCTTTGCTATTCTGATTGCTAAGGCAAGGAACAAAATAGTATTGGCCCCGGCGATGGTTCCTCTTCTTTCATGTGTTAAATCCCAAAATCCGTCAAGCGGATGCGTAAGACAATACAACGCAAACTTAAGCGAATTCAGGTATCTTATCCAAGTTTCTTTTTTAGTCAATGTAGCTATCATGCTTTCTCCCAATCAATATCTGCATTTGCAACTTCATATTTCATAGATTTATATTTTCCGATTCCCATAGGAACTAAGAACAATGCCAAAATCACAATTACAATAATCGCAATGTGGTCTTCAACCCACTCTTTTCGATACTGTTTATATGCTTTGGAATAATTATCTCTGTCCCACTTAACCTCGAAATAATCCATAGCCTCTTTATATCTTTCCTGACGAAGGTAAGCTCTTCCGATTCCGATATAAGCAAGGTCATAGTTTCCGTTAAGTCTCATAACTTCTTCCCAACATTCACCGGACACTTCATAATGACCTTTGTCGAATTCATCGATAGCTTCATATACAAGTGAACCGAACTCTGTAGGAATAAATACTGTGATAGCACAATCAAGCGGATCAAGTACCATTAAGTCATGGTCATAATGCTCTATGGCAACAGGACGTCTGAAATATCCGTCCATATTACCGTTACCGCCAAAGGCAAATACCAAATGTCCCTGATCATCATATCCGAAACATCTTCCTCTGTTTCTGTCAAGACATACGAATATATCATCATCAAAACATGTTACATCCGAAAAATACGAAGGACCTTCATATCCGCTTCCGGTACCGCCCATATGGATATCTCCGTAAATGGGCCAGTCACCGTTACGAACCATAATATCGTTACCCATAAGGTTGATTCTGCGAACAGCATCGGCGTTTCCATCCTTTAAGTCCTCTGCTGTAACGGCACCTGTACACGCATACACAAAGCCTTCATGATCCATATATACATTGTCATACTCGGTAGGAACGAAAGAAACCATCTGTGCTCTTTGCTCCTGAGTAGCCAACTTCTTCCAAACATAATCCATAAAGTCAAAGGTAACCTTGGTAGCTCCTACGAAACCTGCAAAAGTTCCGTCAGCCTCATACTTGATTAATCCTTTGTTGATACCTGTAGCAATACAGTACAATCTGTCAGCCGTATCAATTACAAGCTTTGTCGGTTGGAAGGTTAAATCCTTATCAAGAGTATTATCATTGGGCTTAACAAATTCCTGAATAAAATTCAGATCTTTATCAAGCTTCAATACTCTTCCGTTACCCTTATCGGCAATAAAGAAGCATCCTTCTTCCGAAATTGCAATATCTGTAGGTCCTGCAAAAGTATTATTATCAGCACCCTTAAAGCTGTCGATAATACGAAGCACTTCCATCTTTTCGGCCGAAGTTCTCTTTATCTCGATAATACGGTTATTTCCTGTATCACAAACATATACGAGGTCACCGTAAACGAATAAACCTTCCGGGCTCTTCATATTAACATCAAGACCTAAGTCAGATGATGTAAATACTTTACATACCGTATAGAAGTCAGGTGAATCCTGAACATCTCCCCAATAATCCAAGTTGTATGTGTAGCTGGTGTCTCCCGTTGAAGCATCAGCCAAAGCGCTAAGTGGCAGCGTAGCCATAACTATTGCACCAAGTACTGCAGCGCTTATTTTTTTAATCGCTTTTTTCATATCTGACCCCTTAAGTTAGTCCTTCAAACCTGAACTAGCCATTGTTTCTAGAATCTGGCTTTCAGAGAAAATAAAGATAAATATCGGAACAATCATTACTACTACCAATACGGCAGCACCCTGACCGGTTCTTGCAATACCACCTGCCTGAATCTGCTGAAGTGCATATACAAGTGTTTTTCTTTCCTCTGAATAAATATATGTAGATGCCTTGTTATTCCATAAAGCCTGAACCGAGAAAATGATAAGTGTCATCCATGCCGGCTTTACATTAGGCATTACAATTCCCGAGAATACTCTCCACTCATTGGCGCCATCAATCTTGGCTGCCTCAATAAGCGAAGTGGGAAGTCCTTCCATAAACTGCTTCATCAGGAAAAATCCCATCGGTGAAGCAAATGCCGGAATAATGATAGCCCAATATGTATCAATCCAACCTAACTTATTAAGAATAATATAGTTAGGAATAGCTGTTGCATATCCCGTGAACATCATGGCTACGGTAACTACCTTAAAGAATCCCTGTGCTCCCGGGAACTCATACTTTGCAAGTACGAAAGCACCCATTGAAGCTATGATAAGATGTCCGGCTGTACCGACTCCGGTAATAAATACCGTGTTAAACAAATATCGGCTGAAGGTAACCCAAGACTTTCCCATCGTAACAAATAAATCCGAGAAGTTGTCAAGGGTCGGATGCTGGGCAAATATCCTCGGCGGGAATTTAAACAATTCATCCAAAGGCTTCAAAGCCGAACTTACCGCATAAATAATAGGGAACGCCATAATGAACGCAACTAACAAAAGGAAGAAATATAATGCTATATCACCACCGATTGAACGATTAGGCTTTCTTTTTTTGATAAGCGGCTTCTTATATTCTTTTTCTACTACTTCTTTTTTCTTATTTTTGCTCATGTTTACGTTCCTACTTTTCTTAATAAGGCCTGAATTGCCTTGTTACATAAAATCATCATCAAGAACAATACTGTTGCTATTGCACATGCATAACCCATTTCAAATCTTGAATAACCATAGTCAAATAAGTGAGTTACAATTGTTCTAGCAGCGTAATCTGTACTTGGATATCCACAAAGAGCCATAGTAACGTCACAAACACCAAATGCCTGTGTAATACTCATAACGGCACCAAACATAAGCATTGGCTTCATGTTTGGAAGTGTAATGTACCAAAGTTCCTGCCATCTATTTTTAACGCCATCGATATATCCAGCCTCGAACTGAGCTCTATCTACACCCTGAAGACCAGCTACGAATGAAAGGAATCCAGTTCCTAAACTCATCCATAAGATAACGCCCATACATACAGGTAACATATATGTTGGATTTACTAACCAAAGAATTGGTGCATCAATAATACCAATATTCATCAAAAATGCATTTACATATCCGTATGCATCACCTCTAAAGAAGATAGAGAAAATTGTGAAACATGTACCAGCAATTGATGGTGCATAGAATACGATAACAGCAATACTTCTTACCCAACGAGGTAACTCATTGATGAGCCATGCAAATAAGAATGACATTATATATCCTAATGGTCCAGTAATAACTGCTATCATAAATGTATTCTTAATCGCTGTTAAGAATATATCATCCTGAAGGATTAAACTGATATAGTTGTTTAATCCTATAAATCTTGGTTTCTCTAAAATATTGTAGTATGTAAAGCTAAAGAAAATTGAACTACATACTGGCAATACATAGAAGAGTATAAATAAAATTGCATATGGAGCTAAGAATAAGTAACAGTTCTTACTTTTCTTTGCCTTTTTCACTGCTACTTGGAAATTAAACTTTCGCAGCTCAATATATTTTCTAAAAAATTCTTTCATTATTCACTCCCCTACTCTATTGGTAAGCCGAATTCTTTACGTTTCTTTATAATTTCGTCATCAATCTTAATTGAGTAATCAATGATTGTTTCTCTTGCATCATCCTTATCATTGAGTACCTTTCTGATTGCATTTGTAATATGACGTCCTGTGTAATATCCACCTGGAACTTCTCTGATACCTACTGTGTTATCCCACTGTTCTTTTAAAATTTCAATGTTTTCAGCACTCCAAGCAAGTTGAACGAATGCATCCTGGTTTGCTGTGTTATATCTTGCAGATGAACCAAGTAATGCTTCGATTTCTCTACCAAAGTTTACTTGTGTTTCAACACCAGACCACCATTTCATGAATTCCCATGAATTCTTTCTAAGTAATTCATCCTCTGTCTTAATCATCATTGTTGCACTACCTGTGATGAAATCCTGACGGTCAATATAAGTGCTTCCATCTGGTCTTTGATACTCAGTACCTGGTATTAAAGTGAAATCCCATAAGCCCTTAATTTCTGGAGCAGAAACCATTAAAGTATTGTATGTTGCATAACTTGCAATACCAATTGGCATTTCTCCTGAACGGAAACGGCTTACAAAGTCATAGATTGTAGGAAGACCATAATCATTAAAGTATCTTACATAATCATTAAATGCTTTTACACCTGCTTCAGTATTAACAGTTGTCTTTGTACCTGTTTCATTGTACATATCTCCGCCATTCTGATATAGAAGTGTAAAATAAAGTGATAAGTCAGCTGCTGTTGAGGCAATTGCTGTACTAGCTGCTGCTGATCCACTTGATCCTGCTGCTGAAGGAATACCAACTGAAAGGTTATTTCCCTGAATTGTTGGGAACATTTCAATTAATTCCTGCCATGTATTTGGAACGCTAAGTTCAAGTTCATCTAATACATCTTTTCTATAGAACATTACATTAAATGTCTGTGTTTCTGGTAATCCATAAACTGCATCATCTAATCTATACTGCTCATAAGAGCTTGGTGTAAAGTGTGATAAAACTTCATTTAAATCACCAAACTGTGCTAAATCTTCTACTGATCCACGAAGAGCATAATCAACAGGAAGGTTTGCACCTACTGATAAAACTACGTTTGGTCCACGACCTGCAACTACTGCATTTAATAATGCATCTGCTGCAACAATTTCTACGTTTACTTTTATTCCAGTATTTGGTGTGAAGGATTCATCAACCATAGATTTAAGGATTGTACCCTGATCACGACCAGTTAAAATCCAAACCTTGATAACACCCTCATCATCGTTTTCATCATAAACGTCACCTACTGCGTCATAGTCTACATAGAATGAAGCTGCAAATGATTTAAGCTCATGCCACAATTTTGATCCTGCGTTTGCTTTTTCATTATTTGTTTTAACTCCATCTGCTACTACTTCGATATAATCAACATCAAGCTTTGTCTCGCTCATATTTAATGAAGCAGTACCAAGAGCTGTAATGTTATCTTTGAAAGTTGTAAACTCTAATGAAATCTTATTTGGCTTCTCAATGAATCTATCAAGCTGTTGAGCAATTGTCTGAGCTGTTGCAATCTTATCTGATTTCTGTCCAGAATACTCAACCATCTTATCAACGATTCTATATAATCTCTTTGATTCTAATTCCATAGCTTGCATAACCTGTGGATAAGATTTCTCAATATGATAATCTCTGTATCTATCAGGTGAAGCTCCTGTATAAACAAGAATCTTTCTATAAATCTGATTTAATCTGAAAGTTGAATCCTCAAGTTCACTTAAGATTTCTCCAAGACCACTAAGTGATGCCTCAAGTCTGATTGTATGCTTACCAGCTGTTAAGTAGAACTTATATGGAACTTTATTCTCATCTGCTAATGTTTTGCATTCCCAATCATTCATATATTCAAAGGATACTTCATTTAACTCATCGAATGGAACCTTACCATCAATATATACGATTCTGTTTGAAACGCTTCCTCTTGAATAATTCTGACGTGCTTTAATCATTATATTGTAGAAACCATCTTCTGGAACTTCGAAGTCCCATTCGATCCACTGACCAGATGATTTCCATGCATCACCACCAGCATAGTTTAATACTGTTGTTGTAACGCTATTAGGCTGTGTTGTTGGAGATGATCTATCGTATTTAGCATAAAGTGAAGACTCTGATCTAATTGTTGATTCCTCACCTTGAATAATCTGCTTATATTCTGCTGCTGTAGAAGATAATGTTTTTTGTGGAACACTTGCTAAATAATCCTCATAGCTATTAATCTTTTCTACTGTTTTGATTTCCAAATTCTTAATAACTATTGGCTCATTTGCAGCTTCTAGAGTAATTTCATTTTCTCCAGCCTCAAAGTAAAACTTGTATGCTTCAGTTGTATATCCTTCATCATCTCTAAAATATGAACTCTGCCAATCAAATACCTCAACCTGAGATGGTCTGATTTCATTACCCTGGTTGTCGACTTTTTTAGCAGTCTTGTCTTTCCAGATTCTTGTGAAGGTAATATTTCTAGCATCCTCGAATGGGATTTCTCCATTTATATATATAATTCGTTCAGCAGCCACGCCTCGTGACTCTGGAACCAAGTAATCCATATAAATATTGTAGAAACCGGCTTCTTTTACATCTACTATCCAACTGACTTTGGAATTTGTACCTGTGTAAAGAGCTTTAGCAACACCTTCATAGTTGTCATACTCTTTAACATCAGTTGCATCAACATAACTGAATAAATCAATGTTGATATTGCTAGTAGGACATTTTGCACCATCATGTGATAATACATATCCTTGATATGTGCCAGTTCTTTCCATTCCCTCTACTTCCTTTGTCAGGTCGTAGCCTTCATATTTGTCATGGAAATCAGCAATCTTCTTATTGGTTGCTGCAAAAGCGATTCCTGCTACGGCTGCGACAATCACAACACCTATTCCTACTTTTTTAATGGAACC
>JAZQQM010000029.1:0-9057 GCA_045629045.1 Lachnospiraceae bacterium | reverse complement strand
ATTGAAATGCTCCGTTTTGCACTATTTTGCAAAAAGTGTAGTTTACAGCTTAAAAATTCATGCTCATGCAGAAGTGGGCAGAACGCCCCAAAACACGGCATTATAGGGCATTTTGAGAGGAGAAAAATTTATGACTAGAGTGCTTTTCGTGTGCCACGGCAACATACAAGGCAAATAGCAGAAATGCCTTAAATACGCGGTTCTCCGATGATTTCTGACTGGAAAAACACCTTGAAAACACCTTTTGTAAAAGGGTAAAAAGATACATCATTTGCAACTTTATAATGGACCGCCTCATAAAAACGAAAAAAGACTCCTGAGTAAAAATTTTACTTAAGAGCCTTTTTTAGTAGGTTTACGCTTTTCGCAGAGTAGTGCGCTAAATAAATCATAATAAGATGTTTTTATATATTGTGAGTAAATATGTAAACTGCCATTGGAAACACGGAAGAGAAGTATTTCACATTTTTATTCAGGATATTTGTGCAGGCTAGTGTTACTATTATAGCAAGTGATAATTAGATACAAAAATGTTATGTAAACCTAAAAATATGTGGTTATTTGATGCTTTATATGCTAAAATAAAAAAGTATTTTGTTAAGTCTACTCAAATTAATGACAAGACGAAACATCAAGTACTGTTGTACGATCGACTATGGGTGTAACAACAAAAAATGAATAAGGAGAGTTTGTAGATGAGAGAATTTACAGCTGTAAGCCTTTTTTGTGGAGCAGGTGGTCTTGATTTAGGATTTGAAAGAGCTGGCTTCAAAACGATATGGGCAAATGACTTTGACAAGGACGCTTGTAAAACTCATCAGAACTGGAGCGGCGCAAAGGTAATATGTGGAGATGTATCAAAGATTGATGCATCGGAAATACCGTGTTCTGATATTATTCTTGGAGGTTTTCCCTGCCAAGGATTTTCATTAAGTGGTCCTCGAAAAATTGATGATTCACGAAATGTTCTTTATAAACATTATGTGAGAATTGTGAAAGAAAAACAACCGAAAATATTCGTTGGAGAGAATGTTAAAGGTTTGTTAACTATGGCTGATGGCGAGATATTTGAGGCAATAAAGGCAGGTTTTGCTGAATGTGGGTATGATGTATATCCACAGTTGGTAAATGCAAAAGATTTTGGAGTACCGCAGGATAGAGAGCGAGTGATTATTGTTGGCTTTCACAAAAGTCTAAAGATAAGAAACTTTTCAATACCTATTCCAAATAATAAACATATGACAATGAGAGAGGCTCTTGCCGGAATGCCAGAGCCTGATATAGATGATGTTTGCAGTGCACCATATTCATCACGATATATGTCAAGAAATCGAAAGAGAGATTGGGATGATGTTTCTTACACTATCCCTGCGATGGCAAAGCAGGTTACCCTTCATCCTAGTTCACCGGATATGCGTAAAGTTGATAAGGATTTATGGGAATTTGGAGAAGGCAAAACCAGGAGGTTTAGTTGGCAAGAAGCAGCCGCAATTCAGACTTTTCCAAGGAACCTAAGATTTGAAGGTGACTTAGTAAGTAAGTACAAGCAGATAGGAAATGCGGTTCCAGTAAAATTGGCAGAATATGTTGCAACACTACTTTATGCGATACTTACTACGAGGGAAGGTGATTAGATTCATGACAAGTGGCATTCAGACAACATATGGCAAAGCATTTGAGTATGCTTGCATTATAGCAATGGCTGAGAAATTAGGCGAAAATCAGATTGTTACAATTGAAGACAGTTTACAATTAACATCAGCGAAAAAGGATTTTGATTTTGTAAATTCAGAAATGCAAAAGTCATTGCTGGAGGCTGCTGATGCTGCAGTGAGAGTAATACAAAGACTTGAGCCGCAATTATGGAATTCAAATGGTAATGAACCGTTATTTTTGTCAATACAACCTGATGCTGCTGGAATTAAGGGTGATGTGAGAGATGTGCTCTGCATCAGAAAACAGAACGGATGGGAAATAGGTTTGTCCTGCAAACATAATCATCATGCTGTAAAACATAGCAGGTTATCAGATACAATTGATTTCGGAAAAGAGTGGATAGGTGAACCTTGTTCGCAGGAATACTTTGATAAGGTTATACCGCTTTTTAATCAACTACGAGAGTTTAGGGATGTATCAAAAGCTGAAGGCAATCCAATGTTGTGGGAACAGATAGATAATAAGGCAGAATCTTATTATATTCCAATACTAAAAGCATTTATGGAAGAATTGCAAAGGATTGATGCAAATAGCGAGAAGAATGTACCTGAAGCATTGATACGATACTTACTCGGACGTTACGATTTTTACAAAGTAATTACAGATGATAGCAATAGAACAACACGTGTAGAAGCGATTAATATTTCAGGCAAATTGAATCTATCATCGGGTAAAGAAAAGGCTATTGCAAAAGTTCCGGTATTGAAAATGCCGACAAAGTTTTATCATATTGGTTTCAAAGATAATTCAGATAACACCATTGAAGTGGTTTGTGATGAGGGATGGCAAATTTCAATGAGAATACATAATGCAAGTTCAAAGGTAGAGCCTTCACTGAAATTTGATGTTCAACTGGTTTCATTTCCTTCATCGGTATATACGCAGACTGAGCCGTGGGATATTGTAAATCCGGATCAAGCAAAGAGAATATATGCATATGCTGCGAAGTTTTTTGAAAAGGAATAAATAAAAGTCCATAGAAGAAAGAATGCACGGAGTAAATCCGTGCATTCTGAATATTGCGAGGGTAAAAGATAGATTTGAATTATTCATCGTCGCTTTCTGCTTCAATTTCAGCATCTACTTCATCAGATATTTCCTGATACATATTGCTGAGGTTTTTTAAAAACTGAAGTTCGCATGGAACATCGTGCTCATAGAGCTGAACCGATATACCTTGTGCTACTAGTTCACAGTAGCATTTAGTTATGATTTTAACTCCTTTGTCATTTGTATAGCCATAAGAGAGAATATATTTATCTTCTGAAATACGCTGTTTTATTTCGGAGATGGATAATGGTTCGTATTTTCTTATAATACTAACTACTTTGGCAAAAGAATCTGCGGATGTTATTTTAATACCAATGGTTGAATTCATACTAAGCCTCCTTAAAATTCTTTGATTAATTTGATAGGTACACCAGGTTTGGAAGTGCTATAATTTCCACCATGCCAACCATATAAATGTTCATAATAAGTTGCAGGAAAAATAACGGCTCCGTTATTTGACAGATGTGGATACTTTGAAACACTGTAAGTATGATGACCTTGAATGGTACGACCTTTATGTTGTGGTTTGAGACCGGCACAAATGGCCTTTTTCTGTTCGTCAGTCCAATTTCGTGTTGTAGGAAGGTTATTAATAATCCTAATTCGTTCCTGCTCCCAAAATTGTCGAACACCTTCTTTCCTTCGAGCATTGAGTCTAGTGGCTTGACTGAGTTTTTTATATTCTTCGCGTGTGGCCGTTTTGGAAGAAACTTTTTCTCGTATTTTTTTGAGAGAGGTTTTACTATATTGCTTTACCGGATGTTCTCTTAAGTCCAAACCATTAACTCTGTTTCCTATTATATCAGTTGAAGGGGCATTTTTCATCATGTTTTTATTTGCAATTTTTGTTCCGGTTGTTCCAGAAAAATGACCGCTGGCTGCTTTACTCATTGGCGTCATCTCCTTTCCGTTTAGAAAAAGCAAGACTTGTTTTGCTTGGAAAGGAAACAATATTAATGCCATCATTTCTCAGTTTGTCAAAGAATGAGTAGTTCGAAGAACCATAGACAATAATGGTATGAGGGTGTAAGGAGTCCACCATTTTGTATAAACCTTCTTCGAATATTGGACGGTTGATGGTTTTGTTGATTCCGCTTGCAACAGTACCGATTGCGACAATACTGTTATATGGAATGCCGTCGAAAGTGTAACTCCATGTTTCGCTTGTTCCCCAACGCACGTTATTTATTACAGGAATACCGTTGACGTGAAGCCATGCACCCATTGCCCTCATTCGATATGTGTTGTAACGTTTAATAGGATCAGGAAAATCAAGGTTGGTTGAAAAATCCGGACTAATAGCACCGGAAAAATGACGAATAACTTCGAGTGCATCATCAGAATTATTCCAAATACTACTTCGTTTACCGTCAAATTTCTGATCATCAATGTAAAAATGTACATAACCATCTACATGATAGTCAGGATTAACATAAATGTTTTTCTTATGAATGCCTTTGGCATCATCATAAGATATTAATGTTTTGGGAACATCTTCAATGATAGTCGGACAAAATGGCATATCTGACCCAAAAGCGAATTCTGCTTTTTTTACCATAAAAGCGTTCCACAGATCGATACACCCAGGACGGATGTTGACTGAAAGTTTGGAATCATTCATTTGTGATTCTCCTTTCTCATTTGAAAGGTGAAACTACTTTCCGGTAGTAGAATCACAGATTAAAAAGCAACGGTCAAAAGCGCCGGAACATCGTTGATCAGACGATGCGCCTTTGACAGTTTCAGTATATATTCGAAAATATAAAAATAGAACAGTTGAGACTTGTCCGAAACTTGTCTATGACTTGTCTGAAAGGAGTGGATTAATTTGCTGTGCTTGGGTACAATGTTCAGCATTGTTTCTAAATGTAAAGGAAAGGGAAAAGAAGCAACACAGACTAATATAGTTAAAGAATTTATGAGAAGTGTTTTTTCGGATTTTGATGCAAAAGACTATACGATTTCTAATCTTGCGTGTGGAAAGAAAAATCCATCTCCTGAATATATGGAGAAGTTTGAAAAACTTATGAAGGATGATTATCAGGGTGTTGTAGAAGATATAGAAGATAATTTGATTCGTCTTTTAAATGATAATGAGCATAAATTGATTATTGACGCGATAGGTTTACTTATTGCGGAGGATAATACAATAAAACCTGATACCATAGTTGAAGTGATTTCGGGAACAATTAAAGATTGTATATTAACAACGGAAGCAGGGATTGCGACTTTTCTTGCTGGGGTATTTTTATATACTCTGAAGAATACTGATAATCAGAGAGAAACAGGATTTGCTAAGGAATGTGCAGATACATATATCGAAAAGGCCAAAGAGTATCAACGACAAAAGCTACAAATGACTGATAAAGAAAGCGAAAACATTCGAATCGATACAATTAAGCAATGTGATTTATCAAAAGAGAGATTTTTTAGCGAAGATTGTTTTTCAGCTGTAGGGACAGCAATACTAATTGGAAAATGGAAAGAAACCAATCGATATGATTTAGCTTTTATAGAAGCATTAACTGGCGTTCCGTATATAGATTTTGGCGAAAATCTACGCGTGTGTGAAAATATTGATATAATTCACCAAGGAGACATTTGTTCCGTAAAGTTTTCGCTTGAAACAAGAACAAATCTGATTACGGAGATATATGAAAAACATCTTAAGATGTTTTTTGATAGGTTTTGGGAAGAGTTGTTAAGGACAACGGAATTCTCTGGCATGTCGGATGAATTGTTAGATTCTGTGTTTGATTTTATCGCATTTACAGGGTGTAATATTGAAAAATGCAAAAGAATAGATAGGGGACAATGGCAAAATCTGTTATGCGCATTTGCAAGACAAATATTTCAAAGCAGTTCAAAAGCAGCTGTTGGGACATTGATTAGGTATTATGAATTATTTGAGGAAGGATCTCCGAAAATTGCAATGTACTTAATATCTGAACAGACAAGAAAAGAGAACAGTACTCTTGCAAATTTACTTATTAAAGATAAAAATCAGAGTGTTACATATTTTCTTGCTGATGCGATTAGAAAAATGGCTGCATCGAGGGATACATTTCCTTCTGCGATGAATTTGTTGATGGAGTTAACAAAATATAATGAGTTTTTCTTTAAGAGCATGACGTATGTTATGAAAACAGACTATATTCAGACAGAAGCGGAATTCAAGAAAAAGCAAGGGATAATTAAAAAATTAAGTCGAATGGACAGTGACATTGCATGGAGGTTTGTTGTTTCAATTTTGCCAGGAAATACAGCTTATGTTTTGGAACATCGTGAATTTAGATATTTACCATTGGGAACACATAAATTGACGAATGAAGAGTTTGAAAATGATGTTAATAGTTATATATGTTTTTTGTGTAATAATTTGACGGATGACGTTGAGAAGGTAAGTCAAATGTTGCATATAATGCAAGAATCGACAGATGGTAATGTAAAAACAATTGCCGACGCTATACAGACGAAATGTCAAAAGTGTAAATCTTCTGAAAAATTATATCAAATAGTTTTTCATTTAGCTGAAAACTGTAAGGATTATTCGGAAGACAGGGTTAGGATTTTGAATGAACTAATGGATTTTTTTCAGCCTGCTAAGGAAATGTTTGAAAAAAAGAAGATGTTTTCTGCTCGTGGTTTTGTAATAAATAAGAAAACGGACACCACAAGTGAAGACAGATGCATTTTGTCAATTATGACAGAGTCGGGAATTGAGGGATTGATTTCTTATGCATTATCAGTGGAGGATTTTATTTCTGTATCCAATGCTATGTATAGAAATCTTGATAGAAATGAATACTTTAAGCTGTTGAATGAGTGCCTTGAGGAAGAAAATAAGGTTTTAAGAGGATATGTTATTAATGCTATGCAAGACGAAGATGTAATAATGTATTGTAAAAACATCTGCCCTGCCAAATATAAAATGGATATTTTGCATACTCGCGCAGTCAGCAACTCAATTATTGACTATATAGATACTTTAAAGAAAAATGAAGCTGACAAATATTGGAAGAATGCAGAAATGTTTGGTATTGGGAATCTTACTACGGATAAGTATGAGTACATGATTGAGAAGACGATGGAATGTAGGAACTTTAACACCGCATTAAAATTAATTTTTTGGAAAGTTGAAAAGAAGGAAATTAATTTCAATCAGATATTTAATGTTCTTGAACAGTATGAAATAAATGAAGAAAATGATGAGCATGTATCTCAAAATGAATTATGCTATGAGATTCAAATCATGCTAAGAATTCTTCAAGATTCGGATGGCGTGAACATAGATAGAGTGGCAGGTTTGGAAGAGAAGTATATGGATTGTTTTAGGTTATATGAGATAGCGTCACCTAAATGTATTTATTATAAAATGGCAAATAATCCGGAATATGTATATGCGATGATCTTGAAGAGAAACAAATCAGTTACAGAAGGTTATTTTAATCAATCATTATACAGTTTGTTCTATCATTTTAAAACTGTTCCCGGGACTCAAATGGATGGCACTCTTGATTACAAGATGACTATGGAATGGTATGAATATGCTAAATGTGTTCAAGATGAGGCAATTCAAAAAGAAATGCTAGACATGTTTGGAAAAACTATATTTCATACAGGTGCAGATGAAGATGGCTTTGTAATTGACAGAAGAGTAGCAGAATTTTTAGAAAACCAGGCTGATGAGGATTTGTTGCGCTCATTTGAAATGGAGGCATTTAATTCTCAGAAAGCATACATTATTTCAGAGGAATCTCACGATTTGGAGGACATTATAGCCAAGTATGAGCGTATGGCTAATACCTGTGAAGAGGAAGGGTACATTAATGTTGCAAACAGTTATAGAAGCATAGCGGGGATTTATAAACTTGAGCACGAAAGAATAATTGGTGAGAACCAACTAAAAAAAGAGATAGATGCTTTCAGATAAGGGGGGATGGTAAGGGCGCACTTCTATACATCCCCTGGGGATGTAGTGCGTCTGGCGGGAGCCTGACTGATTGGCTCCGCCGGTTTTGCCTTCGCTGCGCTTCGGAGAATGTCTGACGACGGCAATTTAGCAAGAGTACAGATTGTAATGTTTCAATTGAACGGTGTCACCGTTAACATGTCAGGTTGCCGGAGGCAACACTTTTAACGGAGGTGGTCAATATGACTGGAAAGAAAAAAATTAAAGACGCCAATTATGGAACAAAGACAGCTGTACAAAGCGGGAAAGGCATTGTCGATTACAATCCGGATAAAATGTCGGATGTTGTCGGCGGAGAGAAGCTGACCTACGATGAGTATTTGGAAATCCAAATCAAATCACAGGGAAAAGTCAGAGGCTCATTTCAATTGTGTTACTATGAAATTCCGTTAGGGTTTCGAGGAGAGGTTGAAAAAATTACAAAAGACAAGATATGCTTTAAGCGGATTTTTGTTGAGGGTATGTATCGAGATGGAATCTGCTTTGACGGAAAAGAAGATCATGTTTGGATGGACTTGAAAGGATTCGAAAAATTTAAGCCGGGTGATTCGGTTTCATTTTGGGCCGAGATTTATCGTTACTTAAAAACCGGAGATGGAAAAATAATTGACTTCGGTCTTCGGAATCCAAAAGAGGTTAAGCAGATTGAGGCATATGAACTTCCAAGCGACGAAGATTTAATGCGTCAGGAACTTGAAATGATGGTTTGTGAAACTTGCTTTTTGAATGAACAGTGTTATGGAATGTGTTTATTACCTCGTGGGGAGCATAAAGCAAAAGTCGAGTCGTTACTTAAGGTTTTGAAGAAGTCATAGACTTGATGTCCAACTCATGTCCAACTTGTGTCCAAGTCATGTCCATTTACAATAAAAAAAGCTGTGATAGAATTGTATTATGAAATGATTGAAGTTCCTACTACATTGACTGCTGCAATAATAAAGGTATTGCTACACAAATTGACATTTATTTAACGAATGTACCATAAATGTACCATGAATGTACCATAAGTGTACCTTTACCGGTGAAAACGGATGTGATAAATTTATAATGTGGACTTCCGATAGCCCGAAGTAATCAGCGAAGGTCTCAGATATCCATTCAGAAAAGCAGAAAGTATAAAAGTGGTAGATTATCGGTATAAAAGCGGTATAACCGGAGTATTTTATTTTGGAAAACAGTATGATATCATTACAATGGAAGTTTGCTAAAGTATCAGAAAAATGGTACGAAAGTAGTACCGAAATAGTACCAAACCAGTACCTTTTTAGTATTTTTTCTTTGGAAAATTTATGATATTATTAAAATGTCGTGAGGTGGAT
>JAZQQM010000028.1:0-29173 GCA_045629045.1 Lachnospiraceae bacterium | reverse complement strand
CTAAGATTTGTTCGAAGAACAAATCATCTGTGTTCAGTTTTGAAGGTACTAACTTCAACGTAATATTCCTCGATAGCTCAATGGTAGAGCACTCGGCTGTTAACCGAGTTGTTGTAGGTTCGAGCCCTACTCGGGGAGCTCTGGCTCCGTGGTCAAGAGGTTAAGACATCGCCCTTTCACGGCGGTAACACGGGTTCAATTCCCGTCGGAGTCAATTTACTGTGAAATTGTTTTCAGAGTATTTGGACCCTTAGCTCAGCTGGTTAGAGCTACCGGCTCATAACCGGTCGGTCCTGGGTTCGAGTCCCTGAGGGTCCACTTTTCGCAGTTTTTTTTATATCTATGGCCTGGTGGCTCAGCTGGTTAGAGCGCCGCCCTGTCACGGCGGAGGTCGTGGGTTCGAACCCCATCCGGGTCGTTTTTTTTAATTGTATATAGGCTGGTGTGGCGGAATAGGCAGACGCAAGGGACTTAAAATCCCTCGGTGGCAACACCGTGCCGGTTCAAGTCCGGCCACCAGCATTAGCCTAAAGGCCCGAGCATTTGATGCTCGGGTTTTTCTATATATGTATCCATTAGACAATTTTGAAAAGAGTTATATTATTGTTATTTTGATTTTTATTGATATTTTTTGTTATACTGTGAATTGAAATAATGACTGGGGCAGGAAATCATGAGATTAGTAATTCAACGTGTGCAAAGCGCATCGGTTAAAATTGATGATAAAGTAGCAGGCAGTATAGATAAAGGATTTATGGTACTGTTCGGAGCCTGTGAAGATGATAATACGATAATTGCCGATAAGATGTTAAAGAAGTTGGCAGGATTAAGAATATTTGAGGACGAGAACGGGAAGACAAATCTTTCTTTAAACGACGTTAACGGACAGATTTTGCTGGTATCGCAGTTTACGCTTTATGCGGACTGCAAGAAAGGCAACAGACCGTCCTTCAGCAAGTCCGGAGATCCCCAAAAAGCAAATGAATTATATGAATATTCGGTATCAAAACTGCGAAAGGAATACGGATTTGATGTTAAGACGGGACAGTTCGGAGCTGATATGAAGGTTAGTCTGATAAATGACGGTCCCTTTACAATCATTTTGGATTCTGATGAAATTATGTGATAATGCAGGTATAGAATGAATATAATGATAAATTTCGAATATAGTTTTTGCTCTAATCGGTAGATATTGAGGTATTATATCTAGACTCCCCAGGTAGCCGATAAACAATTCTCGATATAGAGAAAACGCAACTTATGTAAACCAAAACCACCTAGAATAGTGGATAAATTTATATTTATTTTCTATATCGAGGAAATTAACAGTTTAAGTTATTTTGTTCCGGATTAAATTAATGGAATGATAAATTAACGGAACAAAACTGAGCAATAAAATAAAGAACAAACAAAAATAATACATAATTTACAAGTGAGGAGAATATAATGGCATTTGATATAGCGAAACAATATTTGGACAGTAAAGGATACGGTGACAGGGTGCTGGTATTTGATGATTCCAGTGCAACAGTTGAGCTGGCGGCGCAACGTATCGGTACAGAGCCTGCCAGAATTGCAAAATCACTTACATTTTTGGTGGATGATGGGGCAGTAATGATTATATTTGCAGGTGACGCCAGGGTAGATAACACTAAATTCAAAGCATTCTTTCATACCAAAGCGAAGATGCTTTCGCATGATCAGGTCCATGACATGATAGGACACGATGTGGGCGGCGTGTGCCCATTTGGAATTAAGGAAGGCGTTAAGGTGTATCTTGATGAGTCTCTTAAACGTTTTGATATTGTTTATCCGGCATGTGGCAATGATTTTAGTGCAGTTAAGCTTACAATTCCGGAACTTGAAGAACTGTCAAACTTTATAGAATGGATTGACGTGGCTAAGAATACAGAAAACTGATACGAGTGTCACCCATAGAATTCCTTCAAGAAAGTATTATTTACGGAACCTACAGAATCTCTTCAAAAGTATATGACTGAACTTTAAGTCCAAGATGCTCATAGAAGCCGACTGCCTTGGGATTACATTCCCAGGCATGAAGTGTAACATTATGATAACCGTTTTGTTTGGCATAGTTCCTGACATAATCGTACAGAGCTTTTCCAACGTGTCTGCCTCGGGCATCTTCATGAACACATAAATCATCGATGTACAGAGTTTTATAGGCATTGACGGAAGCACTTTCGGTTCGGTCGTTGGTTTGGGTAAAGCAGTGCCCAAGAACTGTTCCTGCCTCATCCTCATATACAAAAACAGGATTATAGTCATCAATCAGGATTTTAGCTAATTCATCATCTGTATATTTTTGTCCATGAGGTTTAAAAATATCAGGCCTTCCGGCATTGTGTACCGCAAGCACCTGCTGAAGTAATTCGTTAATTTGTGGTATATCCTCTATTTTTGCACGACGTATCATAATTGTTGTCCTTAAAGTGATTTTAATAAGAGAAAGACCTGATGAATAAGGTCTTTCTCTTTTTTAGTTTAGTTAAGTGCCCAATCGAGGCCTTTGACAAGCCATTCTCTCCAGAAATTGAAATCATGGACACCGGGGCCTGTATGAAAACTTACAGGTACATTTTTGGAAATAAGGAATTCGTTAAATTCTTTATTTGGCTCCAATAAGAAGTCTTCTGTTCCTACAGCCATAAAGATATCGGGAATGTCCTTCTTTTGGGCAATCAGATTATTTACTAAAAATTCGGGATCATTGATTGTTTCTTTGACGGTTTTAAGGTCACCGAAGGTCTGAGCGTAATAAGCATAGTTGGCAATCGGATTATCCATTTCGGGAGTCATGTCTTTTAATCCGTTAATAATTAATGCAGAAGATAATGCAATAATTTTGCCAAAGGTATCAGGATAAGCAAGCCCTGTGTGAATGGCACCGAAACCACCCATTGATAATCCGCCGATGATAGTATCTTCACGTTTGTCGGAAAGATTGAATGTCTTTCGCGTATATTCAATGAACTCTACACCGGTGAAATTCTGATATTTACAGTCGGAAGATGCACCGTTTAAGTAAAAACTGTTATCTCCCTGCGGACAGAAGATATTTATGTTATAGTTGTTGGCGATTTCCTGAATAGGAGCGTTTAGAACCCAGTCGGTGTCGTTTCCGCAATAACCGTGCAAAAGATATACGTTTTTGACAGATCTTTTATAATGGGGATTATCTGCCTGCGGATAGGCGTTATCGTTACAAAGCACTGCCTGAAAGTGCGTTGCGCGGGATAACTCTTTTGAAAAGAAAGTTCCTTGAAATTGTGCCATAATCAGCCTCCTTAAATCTATAGTTATGTTTTAATTATCTATTTTTGATTCGTCAATATCGTACATTACAAGTGCATGATTGGTACGAATAAGTTCTTCATTTACCGAAATTCCGGTATGTTTGTCTATGATGTCTCTGTATACTTCACCACATCTGTATACCCCATCAGCTTCCCTTATGAATTTTTCATTACGTGTTTTAATATGGTAGGAGACACTAAGCTCCGAATTGGCACGCAGTTCACCGCAAAGATATTCGTCGGTGGTATAAGTTATAAGCTGAAAAGTTATATTCGTAGGATTATAGAATCGATAATCCAAATAATTATAAAAGATAGAAGTTCCTGTGCCAAAAGGAACCTGTCTGTTAAAATCCGGGAACAAATCATATCTGTCATGATGATGATGCTCGGTAATTTCAAGAGGAGAGTGGAGTACCATCCAGTGTATAAGATTTGTAAACTGGCACATGCCACCGCCGATTCCGGCACTTGTTTTGCCGTTTGAAATCTGAAGACCGTCTTTATACCCTTTGGAACGGGACGTCTTTCCTACCAGTCTCCAAAAAGAGAAGGTTTCGCCCGGCCTGATAAGAATATTGTTAACATGAGGCGCAGCAATTCCCAGATTAACGGCCTTATTGTTCTGAAGGTCCATATCAACGTTGCCGAGTCTGCGGCGTATAAGGGAATTGTGTGAGTATACCAAAACGGGAAGAGGCTTGTCGTCCTTAATTGTGGCAAACAGAAGACCGTTGGTAGCATCTGCGATTTTACGCTTAAGGATGAGCCTTTCGACGGATATTTTGTATGTAATTGGAGATATTTCGCAGAATAATTTTCGTGCCATAAAAAACCTCTCAATAATTATATCACAGTATCGTAAATTGTATATTTTTTGCACATATTGAAAATGCAGTCTGCCATAGAAATCTGTGTGTTTTTTTGGTATTATTGGTGGGTGGGTTATACGGAAAGTTTAAGATGGTTAAACAATTATGAAAAAGCTGTTTAAAAATATAATTGAATTCGGAAAAGATATGAACAGACATAACACTGCAGCATATGCAGCGTCTATATCTTTTTGCTTCTTTATGTCGCTTCTTCCGACACTTATGTTTGTTTTTGCACTGGTTCCGTATCTTCCTATAGACAAATATGACATTGTTGTCACAATTGAGGCAATAGTACCTAACTCACTTCAAGCATCATTCGCTCAAATAGTAGAAGATATTTATAACAATTCAGTGTCGTTGCTGCCTATTACGGCAATAGCAACCCTATGGTCTGCCGGAATGGGAATGGTAGGACTTATACGTGGCCTTAACGGGGTGCTGGATGTTGAAGATAAGCGTAATTATTTTTTGCTTAGATTAATAGCAGTGGGGTACACGATTCTTATGCTGGCAGTAGAGTTACTGTCAATAGTAATTCTTGGTTTTGGCCGAAGTATACTTGCGGGAATTCGACAGTTCTTTAATATTCCCCAGACCGTACATAATTTGTTTTTCTTCAGAGCTGTTTTTGTATGGGTAATTCTTATGATTGTATTCGATCTGATATATGCTTTCTTGCCTGCCGAAAGACAAAGATTATCGTTGTCTTTGCCGGGAGCGGCAATCGCGGCGCTTGGCTGGTGTGTGATGACTTGGGCATATTCGATATATATTGATTATTTTAACGGTTTTAGTGTATATGGTAATCTTACCATGATTATGGTGCTGTTGTTTTGGCTGTATGCATGTTTTTCGTTGCTTATCTTCGGCGCGTTCCTAAACAAGTATTACAAGAATTACATAAGCAAAGGATATACTAAAATCAGGAAGAAGATAAAAAATGGAAAAGACAGTAAACGAAGTAAAAAGAATAGTTAAAGAGGCTTCCCGGATAATGCTTAAACGGGATTTTACCGTAAGCATTAAGTCGGACGAATCGAATATTGTAACAAGTGCGGATATAGCTGTTCAGAAATTTCTTGCCGAGCAACTTACGGGAATTCTTCCGAACAGCATATTTTTGGGCGAAGAGGGCAAACTGCCGGATGAATTGACTGATGGAAGCAACGCAACGGAAGATACATATATATGGGTTAACGATCCCATTGACGGAACTGCCAATTATGCAAGAGATATGGGCCTTAGTGTGATTTCCGTAGCTCTTCTTAAGGGCAAAACCCAGATGATAGGAGTCGTGTACAATCCCTATCGTGATGAAATGTTCTGGGCGATTAAGGATAAGGGCGCATTTATGAATGATACTCCGATTCATGTTTCTGATAAGCCCTTCAGAACGTCTATGCTTTGTTCGGCCATGAGTTTATACGACAAGTCACTTGCCAAGCCTTGCTTTGATATAATCGAAAAGATATACGATGAAGCGGATGATTTAAGACGTCTTGGAACGGCTGCGCTTGAATTATGCTACCTGGCCTGCGGCAAGGTTGACCTGTATTTTGAAATAAGATTGTCCTGCTGGGATTATGCGGCAGCAACTCTGATACTTAAAGAGGCAGGCGGATATTTTGACGTTATGTTTGCAGATTCGGTAGTTCTTGATAAACCTGCGGGAATAATCGGAGCAAATACTGAAGAGAATTTTGAGAAGATAAAGGATATAGTTTATGGAGTGATACCGGCTCCGTTATATTAATCAAGAAAGGGTTTGTTATGCAATACAGAAAAGATATATCGATTCTCGGATACGGATGCATGCGCTTTACACATTCGGGTGCATCCATCGATTTTGATAAGGCTGAGAAGGAAATTATGCGTGCATATGAAAACGGCGTTAATTATTTTGATACCGCATATATTTATCCGGGCTCAGAGGTACTTATAGGTGAGATATTCGAAAAGAACGGAATAAGAGAAAAGATAAATATAGCAACCAAACTGCCTCCGTATCTTTGTGTTAAATCAAGTGATTTAAACAGACTTTTTGAAGAAGAATGTAAGCGCTTGAGAACTGATTATATAGATTTTTATCTGATGCATATGCTGACGGATATTGAAGGCTTTAACAAGTTAAAGAAGCTTGGTTTCGAGGACTGGGTTAAAGAAAAGAAGGAATCGGGACGTATAAAGCGTATAGGCTTTTCTTTCCATGGGACGTCCGATATGTTTATCGAAATTCTCAATGCATACGATTGGGATTTTGCGCAGATTCAATATAATTATTTGGATGAACATACTCAGGCAGGCGTAGAAGGACTTAAGGCAGCAGAAGCAAAGGGCATTCCCGTTATTATTATGGAGCCGCTTAGGGGCGGTAAGCTTGTTACCAATCTTCCTGCCGATGCTGTAAAAGCAATGGATGATTCCGGCAGAAACTGGTCTCCTGCAGAGTGGGGACTTAGATGGTTGTGGAATCAGAGCGGGGTAACCTGTGTGCTTTCGGGAATGAACAGTCTTGATATGGTTGATGAAAACTGCCGAATTGCTTCCGAAGCAACCGAAAACAGTCTGACTGATGCTGATTTTGAAGTATATTCGAAGGTAAAAGACGCTATTTTAAGAACCACCAAAGTGCCTTGTACCGGTTGCAGATATTGTATGCCGTGTCCTAAGAATGTGGATATTCCCAATCTTTTTGCGGCTTGGAATCATATGTATTCCGAGGGAAAGCATGAAGCCAGAATGGAATATTTCAGACTTGTGGCCCTTCGAAAAGAAAAAAGTAATCCTTCTGAGTGCGTAGGCTGCGGCAAGTGCGAATCTCATTGTCCGCAGGGAATAGATATTCGTAAGAAACTGAAGGAAGCCGAGAAGGAAGTATTTCCATGGTATTACAAGGTGGAAGCTTTCTTTATGCGAATTATGATGTTTGCCAAACGATAAATACGAAAGAGGTCAGATAATTGACATACGATGATTTAGAGGGAATGTATTTAGAGTCTGCCGAGGAAGAATATCAGGATCTTATGCGAAGACGTGCGGTTCGTGATGAAGAAATCAGAAGACGCAGGGAACTTCGCGCCAGACAACAGAGAATGAAGGTAAGGACAACTTTAATTGCCATTGGGCTGGTTGTGGTGGCATTTATATCTTTTGCCGTGGTGGAACTTGTTAAAAAAGTAACTTCCGATAAAACCCAGGATGAACAGGCTCTTGTTTATGAAAATATAGAAGTTGAAGATTTTTCGGGTGGTGAAAATTCGCCGTTTGTGGAAGTTGAAGACGGATCGCTTGAAGATGACAATGCTGTCGGGATTTCATATTTGGGATATAACACAACTGCCGGAAATGATGATACGTTGATTCATGATACTCATATTTTCGGCGGATATTCAATAGATAAATCGAATACTTCTTCATATATTGCAAGCGAAAATATGCAAAGCACATATGCTGTGCTGATTGATATGACTGACGGAAGCGTTATTGCTCAAAAAGACGGATTTACCAGAATTAATCCGGCATCAATGACTAAGATATTGACGGTACTTGTTGCGGCAGAACATCTTACGGAAGATGATCTTGATGCGACTGTCACAATTGAACTTGATGACACGGATTATGCATACGTGCATGATTTGTCAGCCGTTAACTGGGATGCAGGAGAGCATGTTACAGTTCGTGATTTGTTTTACGGAACGATTCTTCCATCCGGCGCGGATGCGGCCCATGCCCTTGCCAAATATGTGGCAGGTGATGAAGAAACCTTCGTAGAGATGATGAACGAAAAGGTAGAAGAGCTTGGACTTTCGGGTACCACGCATTTTACCAATTGTGTGGGTTCCTATGATGAAAATCATTATTCGACCTGTGCCGATATTTCAATGATTCTTAAGGCTGCAGTTGAAAATGATTTTTGTTATGAGGTTCTTAAAGCCCATACTTATACGACAACCTTCACAGGAGAACACCCAGAGGGAATTCAGATTTCCAACTGGTTCCTTAGAAGAATAGAGGATAAGGACACACACGGTGAAGTGATTGCAGCCAAAACCGGATATGTTAATCAGTCCGGTTCCTGCGCATCAAGCTACATGATAAGTAATTCGGGCCATCCGTATATTTGTACCACGGCTGACGCACATTCTTCCTGGAGATGCATCTACGATCACGTGGATATTTACACTACGTATGCAAAATAATGTGACAGTGGGGACGGTTCTTTTTGTCACGTTTGCCGATATTTAGCGGTTTCTGAAAAAAGTGTGACAGTGGGGACGGTTCTTACTGTCACATTTTTTGTGATATTATAGTTATTGACGAAAGTGTCTGTACCATATTATTTATTTCACGTCAGCGCTCTTGCAGTTCTAAGCGCTGCAGATTTAAAAGGTATTCGAAATGCACGGCACCGAACTATTCGCCATCCATGGCTCAATTAGTTCTTGGGCAATCATCCTGCTTGCCCATGCCTGATAAGTGCAGCGCCAAGAACTGCTTTAAGAGCGCTTCCTAATGAAATTAATAATACGGTACCGACACTTTCATCTTAAAAACACAATATCAAAAGTGTGACAAAAAGAACCGTCCCCACTGTCACACTTTTTTCAGAAACATTGAAATATCAAGGAATGTGACAAAAAGAACCGTCCCCGCTGTCACATATTGCGTAAAAGTATATGTTGGGCTATTATATATAAGGATTTTTAGTAAAGGAAATGAAGAAATGATATACACTAATGTACTTGAGGCAATCGGTCATACACCGATAATTAAATTGTCGAACAAGATGGTTCCGGAAGATTCGGCCGAAGTTCTCGTAAAGTATGAGGGCGTAAATATTGGCGGTTCCATTAAAACAAGAACTGCGTACAACATGATTTCCGAGGCTGAAAAGAAGGGAATCATTACTGAAAATACAATTATTGTTGAGCCTACAAGCGGTAATCAGGGTATCGGTCTTGCACTTATAGGCGCGGTCAAAGGATATAAGGTAAGAATTATTATGCCCGACTCTGTATCGGAGGAACGTCGTAAGCTTATTAAGGCATACGGTGCGGAACTTGTTCTGATACATGATGACGGTGATATCGGTGCATGTATAGATGAATGTCTTCAGACAGCCCTCAGAATGGAAAAGGAAGATCCTAATGTGTGGGTTCCTCAGCAGTTTACCAATAAGGATAATCCCCTGGTTCATAAATACCACACAGCTCTTGAAATCCTGGAGCAGGTGGGACGTCCCATTCATGGTTTCTGCTCTGGAATCGGTACAGGCGGAACTATTTCGGGAATCGGTGAAACGCTTAAGAATCAGTATCCCGATATTGAAATCTGGGCTGTTGAACCGGAAAATGCTGCAATACTATCCGGCGGAAGCATAGGAACCCATCTTCAGATGGGAATCGGTGACGGATTAATCCCTGATAATTTAAATACGAAGATTTATTCGCATATAGATATAGTGACTGATGAAGAAGCCCTTGAGACTTCAAAGAAGCTTATTCGCAACGAAGGAATTCTTTGCGGTATATCATCGGGCACCAATGTTACGGCAGCTTTAAGACTTGCTAAGAAACTTGGCCCCGGCAAGACGGTGGTTACGGTACTGCCCGATACCGGCGAAAGATATTTCAGCACGGAGCTTTTTGATTAAACCGGACAAAGATATCAAATTATGAAAGCAACAGTATTAATTGACAATATTTCTCATGAAGATTTAAAAGGAGAGTGGGGCTTATCCATTCTTATTGAATATAATGATAAGAAGATTCTCCTGGACGGCGGTACCAGTGGCCGCTTCATAGACAATGCCAATAAAATGGGTATCAGCCTTAATGATATTGATACGGTGATTTTGTCCCATGCCCACTATGACCATTCGGATGGGCTTGTTAGGTTCTTTGATGAGAATCCTGATTGTAAATTGTATATACGTGATACAGCAAAGGAAGACTGTTACGGCGGCAAAGGCTTTGCCTGCCATTACATTGGTATAAAGAAAGGCTTCCTTGACAAGATAAGTGACCGCGTTATCTATGCCGGCGGTAATTATGAAGTGATGCCCGGCGTCAAACTTATTCCTCATACCACACCGAATCTTGATGTACTCGGTAAGAAAAATCTGCTGTTAAGAAAAAAAGGTTTCCTTAAATTCGTTCCGGATAATTTCGACCATGAACACTCCCTTGTTTTTGAAACGGATAAGGGGATTGTTATATTTAATTCCTGCTCCCACGGCGGAGCCGATAACATTATTAATGAGATTAAGGCCCTCTATCCGGACAAAGATATACTTGCACTTATAGGTGGATTTCATCTTTTTAGGTCTTCGGATGAGTATATAAGGGCTCTTGCACAAAGAATTAAGGATACGGGAATTCAAAAAATATATTCCGGCCATTGCACCGGGGACCATGCCATGGAAATCTTAAAAGAAGAGCTTGGCGACAGCGCGGTACAACTTTATTGCGGCCTTGAAATGGAGTTTTAATTTACATAATTTTGCTTCGTAAGATAAAATCTTTATATAGAAATAAAAATATATATTTTTACTATTGACGTACTATATATGGTAGTGATAGTATATTGAAGATTTAGGTAAAAATACTGCCGAAAGGCAGAAAACATATGATAAATTCAATAGCAGGAGGAAGATAAGATGCCAAAGAGAACAGACATCCATAAAGTCCTGATCATAGGATCGGGCCCAATCGTAATTGGTCAAGCATGTGAATTCGACTATTCGGGAACACAAGCGTGTAAAGCACTTCGTAAACTGGGATATGAAATTGTTTTGGTTAATTCAAATCCTGCTACTATAATGACAGACCCTGAGACCGCAGATGTCACCTATATTGAGCCTCTTAACGTTGAACGTCTTGAACAGATTATTGCTAAAGAACGTCCCGATGCTTTGCTCCCTAATTTAGGTGGTCAGTCCGGTCTTAATTTATGCTCCGAATTATATAAAGCCGGTGTACTTGATAAGTACAATGTTGAGGTAATCGGTGTTCAGGTTGATGCCATCGAACGTGGTGAAGACAGAATCGAATTCAAGAAGACAATGGATGAAATCGGTATTGAAATGGCCCGTTCAGAGGTTGCTTATACTGTGGAAGAAGCACTGGCTATTGCAGATAAGTTGGGATATCCTGTTGTTTTAAGACCTGCATACACCATGGGCGGCGCAGGCGGCGGCCTTGTATATAATAAAGAAGAACTTACAACCGTATGCCAGAGAGGTCTTCAGGCTTCACTGGTAGGACAGGTACTTGTAGAAGAATCAATTCTCGGATGGGAAGAGCTCGAGGTTGAAGTAGTAAGAGATGCAGACGGAAACATGATTACAGTTTGCTTTATCGAAAATATCGACCCTCTCGGAGTTCATACAGGTGACTCTTTCTGTTCTGCTCCCATGCTCACAATTTCCAAGGAATGTCAGGAACGTCTTAAGGACCAGGCATTCAGAATCGTAGATAAGGTACAGGTTATAGGCGGAACTAACGTACAGTTCGCACATGACCCTGTTTCGGACAGAATTATTGTTATCGAAATTAACCCCAGAACATCACGTTCATCCGCTCTTGCTTCCAAGGCAACAGGTTTCCCTATTGCCCTTGTATCCGCAATGCTTGCTACGGGACTTACACTCAAAGATATACCTTGCGGTAAGTACGGTACACTTGATAAGTATGTTCCGGACGGTGACTATGTAGTAATCAAGTTCGCTCGTTGGGCTTTTGAAAAGTTCAAAGGTGTTGAAGATAAGTTAGGTACTCAGATGAGAGCCGTAGGTGAAGTTATGAGTATCGGTAAGACTTATAAAGAAGCTTTCCAAAAGGCTATTCGTTCTTTGGAGACGGGACGTTTCGGTTTAGGTTATGCCAAGGACTTTAATTCTCTTAGCAAAGAAGAACTTTTAAGAAGGCTGGCAACAGCTTCTTCAGAGAGACACTTCTTAATGTATGAAGCATTAAGAAAGGGTGCAACTGTAGATGAAATCTTTGAACTTACAAAAGTCAAGAAGTGGTTTATTGAACAGATGCGCGAACTTGTTGACGAGGAAGAAGAACTTAAGAAATCTAAAGGAAGTCTTCCTTCAGATGAACTTCTTATCAAAGCTAAGAAGGACGGTTTCGCTGATAAGTATATTGCCAAGCTCCTTGATGTTAAGGAAGATGACGTAAGAAATAAGCGTATATCTTTGGGCGTGGAGGAAGCATGGGAAGGCGTACATGTATCAGGTACGAAGGATAGTGCTTACTACTACTCAACATATAATGCAGAAGATAAGAATCCTATTAAGTCTGATAAGCCTAAGATCATGATTCTTGGCGGCGGTCCTAACAGAATCGGTCAGGGTATCGAGTTCGACTACTGCTGTGTACACTGTTCACAGGCCCTTAAGAAATTGGGATTTGAGACAATCATTGTTAACTGTAATCCGGAGACTGTTTCAACAGACTACGATACGTCGGACAAGTTATACTTTGAGCCTTTAACTCTCGAAGATGTACTTGCTATTTATAATAAAGAAAAGCCCCTTGGCGTAATTGCTCAGTTCGGTGGTCAGACACCTCTTAACCTGGCTTCACAGCTTGAGGCTAACGGAGTTAAGATTCTCGGTACTTCTCCTGCGGTTATCGACCTTGCGGAAGACAGAGACCAGTTTAGAGCAATGATGGATAAACTCGGAATTCCTATGCCTGAGTCAGGAATGGCAGTTACCGTGGATGATGCTTTGGCAATTGCGTCAAAGATCGGTTATCCTGTTATGGTTCGCCCTTCATACGTACTTGGCGGACGCGGAATGGAAGTTGTTTATGATGATGATTCCCTTCGCGAATATATGGCAGCAGCTGTGGGTGTTACACCTGACAGACCGATTCTTGTAGACAGATTCTTGAATCACGCTCTTGAGTGTGAGGCAGATGCTATTTCGGACGGAACACATGCTTATGTTCCAGCAGTAATGGAGCATATTGAACTTGCCGGCGTTCACTCAGGTGACTCTGCCTGCATTATTCCTTCTGTTCATATTTCTGAAGAGAATGTCAAGACTATCAAAGAGTATACAATTAAGATTGCGGAAGAAATGCATGTCCGCGGACTTATGAATATGCAGTATGCTATCGAGAACGGTAAGGTATTCGTGCTTGAGGCAAATCCTCGTGCATCACGTACCGTGCCTCTTGTTTCAAAGGTATGTAACATAAGAATGGTACCTTTGGCTACGGATATTATTACATCGGAAATTACAGGTCGTCCTTCACCTCTTAAGGATCTTAAGGAAAAAGATATACCGAACTATGGTGTTAAGGAAGCTGTATTCCCCTTCAATATGTTCCAGGAAGTTGACCCTGTACTCGGACCTGAAATGAGATCTACAGGTGAGGTTCTCGGATTATCAAGCTCATACGGCGAAGCATTCTACAAGGCACAGGAAGGTGCCGGCGGTAAGCTTCCTCTTGAGGGAACTGTTCTGATTTCCGTTAATAACAAGGATAAGGAAGAAATTGTTCCTATCGTTAAGAGCCTTGCAGATGACGGATTTAAGATTGTTGCCACATCAGGTAATTACGATACATTAACCGCAGCAGGTATCAAGGCTACTAAGGTTAATAAGATGTATGAGGGTCGTCCCAATATTGCGGATATGATTACCAACGGTGAAATCAACATGATTGTTAACTCGCCTATCGGTAAGAGCGCTGCTCATGATGACAGTTACTTACGTAAGGCTGCAATTAAGGCCCGCGTACCTTATATGACAACTGTTGCTGCTGCAAGAGCAACTGCAGAAGGTATCCATTATATTAAGACTCATACAGAGTCCCAGATTAAGTCTCTTCAGGAACTTCATTCTGAAATTAAAGACAAGTAATTGATATTTTTGTAAAAAAACAGTTGTAGAATAATAAAAAAATAAAGTATAATTCTCATTGGGTGGTTTGGTTTATTGGAATCAAACCACTTTATACTTTTAAGGAGGAAAAATTATGAAATTAGCAATATTAGGTTACGGAAATTTGGGCCGCGGTGTTGAATGCGCTGCCAAACAAAACGAAGATATGGAATTAAAGTATGTCTTTACACGTAGAGATCCTTCCACGGTTAAGATTCTTACAGAATCTGCAAAGGTAGTTTCTGTAAATGATATTCTTGATTATAAAGACGATATCGATGTGCTTATCATCTGCGGAGGTTCGGCTACAGACCTGCCTAAGATGACACCGGAGTATGCCAAGTATTTTAATGTTATTGACAGCTTTGACACACATGCCAAGATTCCGGAGCATTTTAGCAATGTAGATGCTGCAGCAAAAGCAGGGAACAAAATCGCTATGATTTCAGTCGGTTGGGATCCGGGAATGTTCTCACTTAACAGAGTATATGCCAATGCTATTCTTACGGACGGCGCAGACTATACATTCTGGGGAAGAGGCGTAAGCCAGGGTCATTCGGATGCCATAAGAAGAATCGAGGGTGTTGCGGATGCAAGACAGTATACATGTCCCGTTAAGGAGGCTATGGATGAAGTTCGTAAGGGAACACAGCCTACACTTACCACACGTCAGAAGCACACAAGAGAATGTTATGTAGTAGCTAAGGAAGGTGCTGACTTAGCCCGTATCGAAAAAGAAATCAAAGAAATGCCTAATTACTTCTCAGATTACGATACAACGGTTAACTTCATATCACAGGAAGAACTTGATGCAAATCACAAGGGAATTCCTCACGGCGGTGTTGTTATCCGTACAGGTAAGACCGGTTGGAACGGAGAAAATACTCATGTTATTGAGTACAGCCTTAAACTTGATTCTAATCCGGAGTTTACTTCATCAGTACTTGTTGCTTACGCGCGCGCAGCTTTTAGAATGGCATCTGAGGGAATGAGCGGATGTAAGACGGTATTTGATGTGGCTCCTGCATATCTTTGTAAGGAATCCGGAGAAGAATTAAGAGCACATATGTTGTAAAACATGAACTTGTTATGAGGGTTCATAATAAAAAACTATATTAATTATTAGGAGAGGTTTTATGCAAGAAAGAGAAAGACTCGGAAGCCGTTTGGGCTTTATCTTACTTAGCGCAGGATGCGCTATAGGAATGGGAAATGTATGGAAATTCCCGTATATGACAGGACAGTACGGCGGTGCTATTTTCGTATTGTTCTATATTGCATTTTTGATTTTATTGGGATTGCCCGTAATGACCATTGAATTTACCATGGGAAGAGCGTCTCAGAAATCACCTGTCAGAATGTATCAGGAGTTGGAACCTAAAGGAAGCAAGTGGCATATACACGGAATCGTTTCTTATGTTGCCAACTGGTTTTTGATGATGTTCTATACCGTAGTTACCGGATGGATGTTTTATTATTTCGTCCAGATGGTTTCAGGTAAGTTCGTAGGTATGGATGCGGATTCTATCGGCAATGTATTCGGTGAATTGACTATGGATTACAAGACTATGACAATATATATGGCTGTTGTAGTTGTGCTTGGATTCCTGGTTATATCTTTCGGTGTTCAGAAGGGTCTTGAAAAAGTTACCAAGATAATGATGATAGCCCTGCTTGCTCTGATGCTTATCCTGGCTGTTTACAGCTGCACATTACAAGGCGGTTCCGAAGGAATTAAGTTCTATCTTTTGCCTTCAACTGAGAATATTAAGGACGCCGGTTTATTTGAAGTTATTGTAGGTGCTATGAATCAGTCTTTCTTCACATTAAGTTTGGGAATCGGTTCAATGGCTATCTTCGGAAGTTATATAGGCAAAGAAAGATCTCTTACGGGTGAAGCTGTTAACGTAATTATATTAGATACATTTGTTGCATTGGTGGCAGGACTTATTATTTTCCCGGCATGTGCTTCTTTCGGAGTTGACGCGGGAGCAGGCCCTTCTCTTATTTTTATTACATTGCCCAATATATTTGCAAATATGGCAGGAGGAAGAATCTGGGGATCATTGTTCTTCGTATTTATGAGCTTTGCGGCATTCTCAACAATACTTGCTGTATTCGAGAACATTCTTGCGTGTTCTATGGAACTGTTTAATTGGTCACGTAAGAAGGCTGCAGTTATCTGCGGTATTATAATGTTTGTTTTATCATTACCATGTATATTCGGATTTAATATCTGGAGCGGATTCCAGCCTCTTGGCGAGGGAACCGGTGTAATGGATCTGGAAGATTTCTTCGTATCTAATTTAGCATTACCTATCGGTTCATTATGCTTCGTATTGTTCGCAGTCCTTAAAAAAGGCTGGGGCTGGGACAACTTCATTAAGGAAGCTGACGAAGGAGAAGGAATTAAGCTGCCTAAGTGGCGTTGGTTTAAGGGATATATTAAGTTTGTACTTCCCGCAATCATTATTTTTACATTCTGCCTGGGTCTTTATAATTTGTTCTTTAAATAGATCAATATTATGGCTACAATGATAATATGAGCAAAACAAGAAACGAACGTATCATAATCAGATTTGTGGCGATAGTGATTTTAATTTCATTAATGCTGTATTTATTTACGGTAAAAGCGTATGCGCAATTAGGAGACTTGGGGGAACCCAGGTCTTCTTATGATTTGGGATCTTCAAGCATACTTGAGGGAAGATGCCTTGTTGTATCTTTTTATGTGGATACGCCAAAGAACAGTTGGAACACGGCGGAAATTGATGCAACAATTGAGAATATGCGCATAGCCTGTGAATATTTGGAAGATACAGCAGCAAAGTACGGCTCCGGGGCAGAAATGATATACGATTGGAGCAGAGGCGGGGACTTAAGACGACTGTATCACAGAGCCAAGATTCCTTTTATTACGGATGAAAGCGAAGAATCTGAAGATAAGCTTGATGAATATATTGCCCGTTGGGTTACGTATCTGCCCTCATATGAAGCACTGATGGAAGAATATGATGCGGATAATATCTTTATGATAGTGTTCTTTAATCATGACGGAAGAAGTTATGCCATATCTTTGGACGGAATAGATTCATGGAATGAATCACTGATTGCATATACAGATGCAAACCCTGCGGTTTTGGCCCATGAGATGCTTCATCTTTTTGGGGCACATGATTATTATGAGGGAGCAGAATATACCGAAGATGTGGTATTATATATTAAGAAAAAATATCCGAATGAAATAATGCTAAAAACCAAATATCAAAAGGGTAAAATCACCTCGGAAGTTTCGCCTCTTACAGCCTATCATTTGGGATGGACGGATTCTGCGGAAGAACTTGAGAAGTTTAAGCAACTGACGAGATGAATTTAAGAAGGGAATGAAGAATTATGTATGATGTAGTAATAATCGGTGCGGGGCCTGCAGGTTTGTCGGCAGCGGTATACGCCAAAAGAGCAGGTTTGAACGCGGTGACAATTGAAAGCAAGCCATTGTGCGGCGGCCAGGTTATGAACACCTATGAAGTTGATAATTATTTGGGACTTCAGGGTATAAGCGGAATGGACCTTAGCAACAAGTTCAGGGAGCATGCGGATGCCCTTGGATGTGAGATAAAAACAGATACTATTGTTAAAATAAATAAACTTGAGGGCGGATATATTCTTGAAGGTGAGAGCAATTCTTACAAGACTCTTAGCATTATCATGGCAATGGGAACAGAACACTCCAAACTTAATGTCCCCGGGGAAGAAGACCTGGCAGGAATGGGCGTTTCCTACTGTGCCACATGTGACGGAGCTTTCTTTAAAGGCAAGAAAGTTGCCGTAGTAGGCGGCGGTGATGTCGCGGTTGAAGATGCTATTTACCTGGCAAGAGCCTGTGAAGAGGTGTATGTGATTCACAGAAGAGATTCCCTTCGCGCGGCTAAGATGCTTCAGGACAAACTTCTGTCTTTACCTAATGTTCATATGGTCTGGGATTCGGTTGTTGAATCGATTAACGGTGAAGATCAGGTCGAAAGCGTATCAATTAAGAATGTAAAGACTAACGAAACTTCATCTATAGAGCTTGACGGCGTATTCGTTGCCATAGGAATTGTTCCTCAGTCTTCCCTTATAAAGGGTATGGTTGACCTTGACGAAAAGGGATACGTTATGAGCGGCGATCAGTGTATAACAAGAACGCCGGGTCTGTTCGTTGCCGGTGACCTTCGTACCAAGAAACTTCGTCAGATTATTACTGCAGTAGCTGACGGTGCCAATGCGGTTAATTCCGTTGAAGCGTATTTAAATAAAATTAAATAATTTATATTAGAATTGAAGGGGTCCCTATTCGTTACGAAGAGGAATCCTTTTTTTCTACAAAATGTAGAGTGATCCTACGAAAAGAGAATTGATTAAGGCATTAAGGAATGTTATTTTTAAGGGGAACTATATCCTGCAGGTACTAATATTATACTACTAACAACATATGTATCAACAAGGCGCCAACATTGACAATTGGCGCTTTTTGTGTTAAATTAAACTTAACTATGTAACAAAGTCGTAACATATTATGTTAATGCTTTGGTACCGAATTGATTGGAATGAGGATTATTATGCTTAACAAAAAAGGACTTATTAGAATTACATCAATAGCCCTTGGTGCTATCGTCATCGTGACCTCTATGCCTGTATGCTCTTTTGCGAAGGGACTCCCTTCGGCTGGTATTGATTTTGTCCTTGGTGACGGAACATCTGTTAAAACTATAAAAGACGAAACTAAAGCTACACCTTCACCCAGCGCAACTCCGCTTGGTGTTTCCGCAGAAGAAAGATCAAGAACGGCTCCGCCTACACAGACGCCGACTGCTGTCCCTGAAGAAGGGGATTTTTCAACTTCCGGACCGGCTGATTCTGAACCGACTGCAAATGCTGAAACAGAATCGCCCTCACCGACACCTGCTGAAGGCGTGGCGGATGATGACGGAATTGAAGAAACAACAGTGTCGACCTTGGAAGATAAGTCTTTAGCTGAAAAGGACAGAGAACTTGAAGCTAAGAGAGAAGAAGAACACTTCAAGAACCTTGTTATCGCACAGGTTACCAATTACGTTAATGTAAGGGGCGATGCTTCGGAAGAGGCGGAGATTGTCGGTAAACTTTATGACAAGTCTGTGGGTGAACTCCTTTCCGAAAAGGACGGATGGTACGAGATAGAATCAGGTTCCTGCCGCGGATATGTAAAGGCTGAATTTTGTGTAACAGGTGACGCGGCTGTTGAACTTGCTAAAAAAGTCGGTACAAGAGTGTGTACCGTAGATACTACTACATTAAAGGTTAGAGAAGAGCCTTCGACAGAGGCTACAGTTTTGGGATTAATTCCTAACGGCGAAATTCTTACCGTATCGGAAGAACTTGACGGATGGGTTAAGGTTAATATCGAAGAAGGTGACGGTTATGTCAGTCTTGACTATGTTAAACTTTCCACCGAGTTCGTTAAAGCCGAGTCTAAGGCAGAAGAAGAGGCTCGTAAGGCAAAGGAAGAAGCTGCACGTTTAGCTGCTATTGAAGCTGCTAACAAAGCAAATAAGAAGAATAAGGGATCGTCATCAGGCGGTAAGCAGACAATTTATGCTACCGGTGGCGGAAGCGAACTTGGTAGACAGGTTGCCAACTATGGTTTACAGTTCGTAGGAAATCCTTACGTATATGGTGGTTCATCACTTACCAACGGAACTGACTGTTCGGGATTTGTAATGAGCGTGTACAAGAACTTTGGTGTAAGCCTGCCGCATTCGTCATCGGCTGACAGATCTGTCGGTTATGCAGTTGACGGATTGGCTAACGCACAACCAGGTGACTTGGTATGTTACTCAGGCCATGTCGGTTTGTACATTGGCGGTGGTCAGATAGTACATGCTTCGTCAAAGAAGACAGGTATTAAGGTTTCCAATGCTGATTATCGTCAGATTCTTGCAATCAGACGTATATTCTAAAATAAGGTTAATAACAGGCCGCTCTCATTAGTTTGAGAGCGGCTTTTATATTGAGTTATAAAGATATCCCGTATCCTTGCTTATAAACAGACTTATCCACATTTCCACGACTAAAAACTAAAAATTTACGACATATCCAAAGAATTGTTGCAATACTTGATTGAATTGTGTATAATATTTATAAAATATTCCAAGAAAGGGATGATGAGATATGAAGTTTATTATTATCGGAAAGAACATTGAGGTTACCCCTGGTTTGAAGAGCGCCGTGGAGGATAAAATTGGCAAGCTCGCTAAGTATTTTAATGAAGACACAGAAATTCACGTAACATTATCGGTAGAAAAGGAGTCGCAGAAGATAGAAGTTACTATCCCGGTTAAGGGAAAGATTATAAGATCGGAGCAGGTTAGCTCAGATATGTACGTGTCAATCGATCTTGTTGAAGAAATCATTGAACGTCAGCTTAAGAAATATAAATCAAAGATTGTTGATAAGGCAGAACGTAATTCCTCTTTCAGACCTGAATTTATCGAAAAAGAGTATGATGACGAAGAGGAAATTAAGATTATTCGTTCCAAAAAGTTTGATATTAAGCCCATGTATCCTGAAGATGCCTGCATCCAGATGGAGCTTTTGGGACATGATTTCTTCGTATTCTGCAATGCGGAAACAGATCAGGTTAATGTAGTATATAAGAGAAAGGGAAATACCTACGGATTAATCGAACCTGAAGATTAAAAATAACTTCATAATATGATATTATAAGGGGTGAGCATTAGCTCACCCCTTTCAGTTTTCGAAACAAAAATACTTGCTTGCAAGAGTATTTTTGTGAGAAAGGATTCTTGGCGCAGCCAAGAATATGTAAGAAATAAAAATACTTGCTTGTAAGAGGTATTAAATGTTTATAGTAAATGTTCTGGCGCTGATTACAGTAATCCTGGCGCTTTCAATTAAATTCAAAAGAAGTATGGTTGAGACATTGCCGGTGGCAGTATGTCTTCTTATGTTGTGTCTATATATTCTGGCCTTCTTTGATGGTTTATGGATAAGTGATGTTATTGGAGCTTCTGTTCTGCTTTACTTTCTTACAAAGGTCATTCGTTCTTCCAAAGAAGAGAAGAATCTGTTGAAAATCAATTGTATAGAGAAGTTAAAAGCCCCCTCATTTTGGGTGTTTACGGGACTGATGATACTCATCGCCATAGGCGTATGCTCAAAAATGATTACCTGGTGGGATGATTATAATTTTTGGGCAACTGATGTAAAGGCAATTTATCTTACGGAGGGCTTCGCAGGTAAGTATCACAATGTTCAGCCGGAATTCGGTGATTATCCGCCGGCAACCCAGCTTATTAAGTGGTTTTTCCTTCATATGAATCCTAATAATTTTAATGAAGGACTGATGTTTACAGGATATTATTTTATGCTGTTTTCATTTATGGCACCGCTTCTTAAATTCTTCGATAACAAAAAAATATACGTTTCAGTATTGGCGGGAATATTGATGATATTGTTTCCGGCTACGGTAGAGGCTTTTCATCTTGACGGATGCTGCGCCGATATCTGTATGGCTGCATGCTTCGGGTATTTCCTTATATCTTTGTACGAACTTAAGGATACAACAGAAGGAATGACGGTATGTGATGACTGTACCAAGGAAGATTGTGATAATTGTATTAAGAACAATAAATCGGATAAGTGCTTCCTGCTGGGGCGCTGCGCACTGACTCTGTGCGTTATGTCTTTGTGCAAAAACACATCATTTATCTGGCTTGGAATGGCCTTTGTAATTACATTGATATTTGTCAAAAAAGATAGACTTAAGACAGTATTGTATATCTTTGTACCCCCTGCAGTCTCATTGGGGTCTTGGTATGCATACTGCTTAATCAACAGGCGAGTGGCCAAGCTCGTTAGTAATTCCTTTAAAATGGCAACAGGACAGATGGGATTGCCTGAATACAGAGGTGAACTGCTTGATGCCTTCCTTAAGGCCTTCATTAAATGGCCTCTGCACAGATACTCCCAAGGGCTTATCAATTTATCGCCGCTGGCATTGATTTTGATTATGACGGCCGGATTCATTTTGCTTGGAGTATTTAAGAAAATAAGTAAACAGGATTCGATTCGATTTGCAATTATATGTCCTGCTATGGGATTAATTATAACGGGAATTCTTCTTGTGTCTCATCTTACAATATTTGCTACCGAGGATCAGTATCTTGAGCCATTCGCAATGGTATCTTCCATCGAAAGATATGGTGCACCCTTTGGAATAGGGATGCTGATGTTGCTTATATACTTATTATTGCAATCGGTCAAGATTGGCACAAATTCCGATATGAAAGAAGCAGTAACTGATGAACATGCCAAAGGGCCGGGCAGGTATATGTTTGCCAGGTATGCTCCGTATATAGTGATTGCAGCATTTATACTGATGACTACAGATTATGTATCTCTTTACAGAGGTTATTGGGGATACAGAACCGGTTTGCGGGAAATTACGGCCGAAAGAGAAGACCTGATTAACCAGGATATTGTTTCCCTTAATAAGATACTTGATAATGAAGCTAAGATTGATACGGGACGAGTGCTTTATGTAAGAGACTTTTCCGACCTTAGCTGGATATCTCATGCATATATTGGCTTTGAGGTAGCTCCTTTGTCGATTGTGTATGAATATGTGGATGATTTGTCGGTGCCGGTACGGGAAGCTTCTATGCGGGGACTGGCATATCGGGATGAAAACGGATATAAAGAAGCAAGCAGTGGTATGGGCGCTCCGTCGGGCCTTGGTGGTGGAGCGGTGGCACAGAATATAGAAAATGGTTATGATGCACTATTGAGGAGAGCAAACGAGCTGCATGCGGACTATATATATATGGACAGAAAGCTGTATTCCGTAAGATGATTACAGAATATCAACTAATCAGATCTAAAAGAAAAACTATATCTTTGCAAGTGGACCGGGAAGCGAATGTTATAGTGCGTGCCCCACGATGGGTACCCAAGTGGCAGATTGAAGCCTTTGTTTCATCCAAAACCGATTGGATTAACAAGCATATTGAAAAGGCTAAAGAACGGTTGACCGATGTAGATGCAAGTCCTTTAATGTCAGCGGAAGAGTATTTGCGTATTCATCGGAAGGCTAAACTTGCAATTACCAATCGAGTTGAATATCTTTCGACTGTAGTCGGTGTTTCCTATAACAGAATTTCCATTAGAAATCAAAAGACCCGATGGGGAAGCTGTAGTATTGACGGAAATTTGAATTTTCATATGATGCTTGTTACCATGCCGGATGAGATTCGTGATTATGTTATTATTCATGAACTTTGCCATCGTAAATATATGAATCATTCTCGTGAATTTTGGAATGAGGTGGAAAAATATGATTCTGAATACAGAGCACATCGCAAATGGCTTAAAGATAATGGGAATCGGTATCAGGTTACTGTGCAAAAATAGTTGAAAGTGTATAGGGTATTGTGCGTACCGGTCGTGATATTTATAGAAATAAACCCCGAAGTGAATTATCACTGTCGGGGTTTTACTTTGCTAAATAAATGAATAATTATATGTGTTAACTATAGAATAAAAGAAGCAACTACAAATGCAATTCCCAATAATAGCAATGGTATGGCCCATTTTAATGTGCCGGATTTACCTTTGACACAGAATTTAGCCGGGTCGTTGGGATCATATTTGATTGTTAAGGTATTACCTACAACGAATTTATTGGGAAATATCGAAGTAATATCGGCGGTACCGCTTAATTGTGCGCTTCCGACCTTGTAGCTAAGTACCGGTGAGTATTCGTTTCTCTTTCTGCCGTTTCCGGATTTTACGCGTGAACGATTGATATCGGTAATTGTAGCTTCGACTTCTTCCGAGCATTTTTTCATTAATGAAATGGCTTTCCATAAACCGAATCCGCCAAGAAGAATCATGAAAATACCTACCAGTAGTGTTGTTACAGCTCCGCTCATAAATACCTCCTGTTGTAAAGTTAAATAGTTTGATGTGAACAATTAATTTTACCATAGAATGCTTAGTATAAGTAAGCAGATTTAGTACGGTTACTCTTATGTACAAATGGTAGTTACCGGGATATTACGGATAGATTCGGGTAATAAGTATATTATATACGTAATTTGTGGCATTACACTAAAGGGAATTACGGATAAAAGCAGCAGAAGTAATGATATATCCGTAATTAACTGGGGTATTCGGCGCAATTAGGAGCGACATTACGGATAGATTCGGGTAATAAGTATATTGTATACGTAATTTGTGGCATTACATCAGAGGATATTACGGATATTTAGATTTAATAGAGGGAAAACTCCGTAAACGATGCAGTAAAAGTTACTTATATTACGGATGAACAGAATAGAATGAGGGAAAACTCCGTAAACGTTAGAAGGTAATCCCAAGGGGCCTGTGTTTATTATTGCGAATAAAAGGTATAAAGCAAAATAAAGGGTATAAGGCAAACAAATTAATAATATGAGTTAACAAGGCAGGCTGAAGAAGTAAGTTAACGAAGCAGGTTGAAGAAATAAGTTAACGAAGTAAGTTAAAGTAATAAGTCAGTAAATTAAAGAAGTAAAGAAGTATACTTTCTTATTGATAATGTATGTGCGCTGTGCTATAATTAATCCTGCATGTGACAAAAATTTAACAAAGTCTACATAACAATTACCGGTTATGCGGGATTTAAGGGTTTTGTCAGTCAATTTCAAATTAAAAAGTTATTATTTAACATTAAACGGAGGAACTTATATGTGTAAGAAAGTAGTTATTGCAAGTGCTTGCCGTACAGCTATCGGAACAATGGGCGGTACATTAAGCACAACTCCTGCAGCAGATCTTGGTGCTATCGTTATTAAGGAAGCAGTTAAGAGAGCAGGTATTAAGGCTGAAGATGTTGACCAGGTTTACATGGGATGCGTTATTCAGGCAGGTTTAGGTCAGAACGTTGCTCGTCAGGCAACATTAAAGGCAGGCCTTCCTATTGAGACTCCTGCAGTTACAATGAACGTTGTATGTGGTTCAGGTCTTAACTGTGTTAACCAGGCAGCTCAGATGATTATGGCAGGCGATGCTGATGTTGTTGTAGCAGGTGGTATGGAGAATATGTCAATGGCTCCTTACGCTATTCCTCAGGGACGTTACGGATATAGAATGAACAACGGCGTTTTAGTTGATACAATGATTAAGGATGCTCTTTGGGATGCATTCAATGATTATCACATGATTAAGACAGCTGATAATATCGCAGAGCAGTGGGGACTTACAAGAGAAGAGCTTGATGCATTCTCACTTAAGTCACAGCAGAAGGCTTGTGCAGCTATTGAAGCAGGCGCTTTCAAGGAGGAAATCGTTCCCGTAGAAGTTAAGAAGAAGAAGGAAACAATCGTATTTGATACAGATGAAGGTCCTCGTCCCGGTTCTACAATGGAAGGTTTAGCTAAGCTTCGTCCTATCAATCCTGACGGATTCGTTACAGCAGGTAATGCTTCAGGAATTAACGACGGTGCTGCTGCACTCGTTATTATGAGCGAAGATAAGGCTAAGGAACTTGGTGTTAAGCCTATGGCTACATTCGTAGCAGGCGCTTTGGCAGGTGTTGATCCTTCAATCATGGGTATCGGACCTGTTGCAGCTACTAAGAAGGTTATGGCTAAGGCCGGTTACAAGATTGAAGACTTTGATATTATCGAAGCTAACGAAGCTTTCGCAGCTCAGTCAGTTGCAGTTGGTAAGGATCTTGGAATCGATGTTGACAAGCAGCTTAATCCTAACGGCGGAGCTATTGCTTTAGGACATCCTGTTGGAGCTTCAGGAGCTCGTATCCTTGTTACACTTCTTCACGAGATGAAGAATAAGGGTGCCAAGAAGGGTCTTGCTACACTTTGTATCGGTGGTGGTATGGGTTGTGCTACTATCGTTGAGATGGATTAATCTAAGACAAAAATATACGAAAGAGAATACGTAAAACGTGTTCTCTTTTCGTGCGTTTAATAAGGAGAACAAAATGGAGTATATTTTATACGAAGTAAATGGTGCCGTAGGTACTATCACAATCAACAGAGAAAAAGCATTAAATGCATTAAACTCACAGGTTCTTGATGAACTTAATGCTACACTTGATGCTGTAGATTTAAATACTGTAAGGTGTCTTATCTTAACAGGTGCAGGCGAGAAGAGTTTCGTAGCAGGCGCTGATATCGGCGAGATGAGCACACTTACCAAGGCCGAAGGCGAAGCTTTCGGTAAGAAGGGTAACGATGTTTTCCGTAAGTTAGAAACATTCCCTATTCCTGTTATTGCAGCAGTTAACGGATTCGCTCTTGGCGGCGGATGCGAGATTTCAATGAGCTGTGATATCAGAATTTGTTCTGATAATGCTGTATTTGGTCAGCCGGAGGTTGGTCTTGGAATTACTCCCGGATTTGGCGGAACACAGAGACTTGCTCGTCTCGTAAGTCCCGGAATGGCTAAGCAGATGATTTACACAGCACGTAACATTAAGGCTGCCGAGGCATACAGAATCGGACTTGTTAACCAGGTTGTTTCTGCAGAAGTTAACGAAGCAGGTGAAGTTACAGTATCGGCTAAGGATGCTCTTATGGCAGCAGCTGCTAAGATGGCTGCAGGAATTGCACAGCAGGCTCCTATAGCAGTTCGTAACTGCAAGAAGGCAATTAACGAAGGATTACAGGTTGATATGGATCAGGCTATCGTAATCGAAGAAAAGCTCTTCGGTGACTGCTTCGAGACAGAAGACCAGAAGGCAGGAATGGGCAACTTCCTTGAAAAAGATAAAGAAAAGAAGTTAAAGGTTGTACCTTTCCAGAATAAGTAATTCAGTACAGAAACAGGAGTATCATATTCCTGTAGAAAAATATAAATTACAACAAAGGAGATACCAAAATGAAAGTTGGAGTTATTGGTGCCGGCACAATGGGTTCCGGTATTGCACAGGCATTTGCACAGTGTGACAAAGTAGACACAGTATATCTTTGCGACATTAAGCAGGAGTTTGCTGACGGTGGTAAGGCTAAGGTTCAGAAGTCTATGGACAAGCTCGTTTCTAAGGGCAAGAAGACTCAGGAAGAAGCTGACGCTATCATGGCTAAATTTAAGACAGGTCTTAACGAGATCTGCGTTGATGCTGACTTAATCGTAGAAGCAGCACTCGAAGTTATGGATATTAAGAAGGAATGTTTCAAGAATCTTATGGAAAACATCGTTAAGAATCCTGATTGTATCTATGCTTCAAATACATCATCTTTATCTATTACAGAAATCGGCGCAGGCCTTCCTAAGCCCGTTGTAGGAATGCATTTCTTCAATCCCGCACCTGTTATGAAGCTTATCGAAGTTATCGCAGGCGCTAACACACCTGATGATGTTGTAGCTAAGGTTACTGAGATTTCTCAGGATCTTGGAAAGACACCCGTTAAGGTTAACGAGGCTCCCGGATTCGTTGTTAACAGAATTCTTATTCCCCTTATCAACGAAGGTATTTTCGTATATTCAGAAGGTATTTCCGATATCGAAGGTATCGACAGCGCTATGAAGCTTGGTGCTAATCATCCTATGGGACCTTTGGAACTTGGTGACTATGTAGGTCTTGATATCGTTCTTGCTATTATGGACGTTCTTTACAAGGAAACAGGCGATTCTAAGTATCGTGCATGTCCTCTCCTTCGTAAGATGGTTCGTGCTAAGAAGCTTGGTGTTAAGACAGGTATCGGTTTCTATAACTATGCTGATGGCGGCAAGGTACCTACAGACAAGTAATTAAGTAATCAAGTACAAAGATATAGTTATTGATTCAATTCCTATATCTTTGTACAAAAACAAACATATTAAAATTGGAGGAAATAAGCATGGATTTTACAATGAGTAAAGAACATGAAATGGCAAGACAGCTGTTTAAGGATTTTGCCGAGAATGAAGTAAAGCCTCTTGCACAGGAAGTTGACGAAGAAGAACGCTTCCCCAGAGAGACTGTTGAAAAAATGGGTAAATACGGCTTCATGGGTATTCCCGTACCCAAGGAGTACGGCGGACAGGGATGTGATACTTTAACATATGCTATGTGTGTTGAAGAGCTTTCTAAGGTTTGCGGTACTACAGGCGTTATCGTATCAGCTCATACATCACTTTGTATCGACCCTATCATGACATTCGGTACAGAAGAGCAGAAGCAGAAATATCTTCCCGATCTTGCTTCAGGTAAGAAGGTTGGTGCTTTCGGTCTTACAGAGCCCGGTGCAGGTACTGATGCTCAGGGACAGCAGACAAAGGCTACATTAGATGGTGACAGCTGGATTCTTAATGGTTCTAAGTGCTTCATCACTAACGGTAAGGAAGCTGATGTTTACGTTATCTTCGCTGTAACAGGCAAGGTTGAGAAGCGTGGCAAGATGCTTAAGGAAATCTCAGCATTTATCGTTGAAAAAGGAACACCCGGATTTACATTCGGTGTTAAGGAAAAGAAGATGGGTATCCGTGGTTCATCAACATACGAGCTTATCTTCACAGACTGCAGAATTCCTAAGGAGAATCTCCTTGGTCAGCAGGGTAAGGGATTCAATATCGCTATGCACACTCTTGATGGTGGACGTATCGGTATCGCTTCTCAGGCTCTTGGTCTTGCAGAAGGCGCATTAGAGACAACAATCGCTTATGTTAAGGAACGTAAGCAGTTCGGTAAAGCTATCGGAGCTTTCCAGAATACACAGTTCCAGTTAGCTGATATGGCTACTAAGGTAGAAGCTGCTAAATTACTTGTTTACAAGGCAGCATTAAAGAAGGATGAGTACAAGAAGAATCCTAAGGTTTCTTACTCATTCGAAGCAGCTCAGGCTAAGTTATATGCAGCAGAAGTTGCTATGGAAGTAACAACTAAGGCTGTTCAGTTACATGGTGGTTATGGTTACATCAGAGAGTACGATGTTGAGCGTATGATGAGAGATGCTAAGATCACAGAGATCTACGAAGGTACATCAGAAGTTCAGCGTATGGTTATCTCTGCATCGCTACTTAAGTAAGAAGGAGGATTAGGATAATGAAAA
>JAZQQM010000027.1:0-180200 GCA_045629045.1 Lachnospiraceae bacterium | reverse complement strand
TAAATGCAGGCCTACAACGTGAAAGTCATACAGTACCTATATGGTACGCAAGTGCGAGTTTATAGTGATTTGGTAAATAAACGAGCCTGTTATGAAGATGATTTTTGCGTTGCTGATTTAGATAAAGTAAATAATTATAAGAGTGATAATTTAGATAATGAAGATAATAATAGATGTGATGCAGATTTAGATATTGATAATGATAATGTAGATGATGATATAAATGATGGTAATGGGGTTAAATCAGCACGTTCATTAGCAAGTTCAAAAAATCGTACAATTAATTGCATATATGATATAGCACGTTCAAATGATTGGGATTATTTTTTAACATTGACTTTTGACCCAAATAAAATTGATTCTTTTGATTATGAATTGGTTTCAAAAAAGTTATCTCAATGGATAGATAATTTTAAAAGAAAAAATGCACCGGATTTAAAATATATATTAGTTCCGGAATTGCATAAGTCGGGCAGATATCATTTTCATGGGTTATTAAAAGATATTGGAAATATGAAATTGATTAATTCCGGTCACAAAGATAGTTCCGGAAACGTGATATATAATTTAGGTAATTATAAGTTAGGTTTTTCGACAGTAACGAAGATCAACGACGTAAGACGTTGTTCTTCGTATATTAGTAAATATATTACTAAGGATTTATGTTTTAATACTTTTGGTAAAAAAAGATATTGGGCATCAAGGAACCTTGATGAACCCGTTGTTACTAATTTGGTTCTATCTCCACAGGAGATAGAAGACATGATACTCACATTTAATCGTGAAATAGTATTTCAGAAAACAATAGAATGTACCGGATATTATAATTTAAAAGTTTCTTATTATGAATTGGAGAATTAGTATGAATAATGATTATATTGATAATACGTTAGTTGTTAGTTTAGTAGATAGTAATGTTAATGATTTGAATAAGTTTTGTAGTATATTTGATGTAGAACCTGATGATGTAATTAATAAAATGATAAGTTGGTGTTATCATTCTAAGTATTTTTGGGATTCTTTTAAAAACATGAAAAAACCTGCAACTTGTTAAGCTGCAGGTTTTTCCTTTAAATTTATTAAATAATTTTTCATTAGAAAAACTAATGACAATTACATTTTATCAGTTCTCTTATTACATGTCCAACCTGTGATTTATAAAGTTCCCATATTTCGTTATCTTTAATATTTTGAACTGATTTATAACCACAGGAAACAAAAAAATCTCTTATATCTTTATAGTATATTAATAGATTTCCATATTGTGCGAAGTTATAATCAGGTTCCCTTTGAAACTCGGTATAATATCTTACAATTTCTGTTTCCCATGATTCAGTTTGTTTAATCTGTTCTTCAATTTTGCAAAGAAGATTATTAAATTTTGTATTATTTGAAAATTTCATAGTAACTCCTTATTTGGCTGAGGAAAATAATCAACATAATCTTCATATTCGGGATTATTAGTTTCCGGAAAGAAAATATTTTCTTCCGGTGATTCTTCTTTATGTCGTTCTTCACAATTTTGTTCTTCTATGATGTCGATTATTCTGTCTACGAATTTTAGTTCGTTGATTAGTGGTTCTTTTTTATATGTAGTGAGATAGAGTTTATTATTTAATGTGTCTAATAAACATATCTCTTTTTTATCATTATAGAAAAAAGACCAACCGTAACGGTTGGTTTCAAACAGATTATTAATTCTCATGTGATTCCTCCTTTATAACTTTAAAATTATTTCCGTCATATAGCAGGCAAAAGTCCCCTAATTTATCCTGAATATCAACTTCATTATTATTTACTTCTTTTACCATATTAAGTAATGATGATGTATCATCAGTTAAATTGGCATTGAGAATTATTAATTCATGTAATGAACTTGGTAATATGGCAATTCTTGACATATTATGTTCTTTCATGAATTTGTTTAAAAGTGATTTTTCGATTAAGTGAGATGCAGCATATTTACCGGATTCGTTCATTAATACGTACATAGGTAGTTCATCTTCATCATCGGAAAATTCCATATCCGGTATCATTTCACATATTACCTGTGCCATATTTTTTATGAAAACTTCTTCTTTTGCGAGCTTTCCCAATGCTCGTACTTTAATTTCTGCAATATCAGATTTATTATTAATTCCGGCATGCTTAAGTATTTCATAATTAAGGTTCACTTTCATATTATCACTTAAATTTATGTAATATATATATTCAAGTATTTCATCAAGTTCTTTAATAGTTGTACCCGATTTTAATAAATTATTATTTAAATCGGATTTGCCGGATAAAAAGCAGTTAACATTATCAAAGATAAAATCTTTAGTAATGTATGAATCAAGGTCATTTGCAATATCCGGTGTATTGTTTGATGCTTGAATTAATGAATCATATAATCCGTCGATTATATTAGTTAATGAATCATTATAATTAATTGAATCATCAACATATAATGTTGGAATAATGTTTGAGTTACATTCTGATAATCTAATTGATTTCATATTGTAACCGTTTTTTACTACATTTGAAATGATGAATCTATCATCAAGTTCAAGCATTTCTGTTAATTGTTGTTTCATTTCAAGATTTTTCATTAGTTTTTTCCTTTCATTTTGAAAATTATTTAATAGTTCTCTTTTTTTAGATTTACTCCTTTTAATTAAATCTTCTTAAAAAAGATTACTTACACAAAAACTACTTAATCGTTTTAAATCAAGAGGAAGAGTGAAACGGCTCTTGATTTAAATAAGATAAAGTAGTATTTCTTTATTTCTTTTGAAATATTAAAAAAATGGGATATTTTATGAGAAAAATTTATAAAAAAAAAGGAATCCGGTTGCCCGGATCCCTTTCCTTTTAGGAGAGTTGTCCATAACTGTTTAAGTTCACTTTCATTCCTTTCAGTGAGCTTATCCAGCTTTCCCATGTAGTGTACTCTTTGAAAATTTCGCTACCTGTGATTCCCTTATTAGTAAGAATCTTTCTCAATTTTAATCCTAAATCAACAACTTTGTTCGGATTTGTCAGGTCATAAGATATACATATGAAGTAATTACCGGATAAATCTCTCTGACGGAATCTTTCGATGTAGTCACTTCTTGTGTCGTTATCTTCTAGATAAATATAAACCATTTGTTCTTTCTTATCGTAGATAACTTCCTTTACCTCTACTGCTAGTAAATCTTTTGTTTCTTTCGCTTTTGTCATTTTTCTTTTCTCCTTTCTGAAAAAAAATTTAATAAATTTGATTATGGAAAAGAAAAAAATAATTTTTATTAAAAACGCTCGCGCTTGACCATTTAATTTAAAATATTACGAATTATAATAAAAAAATAAAATGGGAGAGTAATGGAGTAAAATTTTTAATTAAATGGTTTTTTAATAAAAATTATTTTTTTAAGCTGATTACTTTTTTTTGAAAAAAGGAGAAAAGAAAAATGCAAAAGAAACATTAGAGTTACTTAAGTAGATGTAAAGGAAGTTATCGAAGATAAGGAAGATTACAAATCGTATATTTATCGAGAAGATAAGGATACTAGAAGTACTAAGAGAAAGTTTCGCCAGAGAGATTTAGAAGGTAATTACGGAATATGGATATCGCGATGACCTGACAAATTCGAACGGCCAAAAAAGATTCTTACTAATAAGGGCAGCACAGGTAAATTTTCAAAGAGTACACGAAATGGGCAAGCTGGATAAGCTCACTGAACATAGGAATTAAAGATGAACTTAGTTATGGATAACCGGATAAAAGATAGAAAGGGTCCGAAAAGGTAACCGGATTCCTTTTTAAATTTTTCGGTTTATAAAATGTGGTGGGAGTAGGCTAATTTTTTTAATTTAAAAATTTATTATTGACATATATATTATTTATATATTATTATAATTTTTGTAACAAGAAACTATGCGCAAAACACAAGTTTAACGAATAGTTATACGCAACAAATAATATAAGAATAATATGTGATTTTAAGCATAAAAACGCATATTATTCTTATTTTTTTGTGATAATAACTTCATACGTGCCAATTCAATATCGTATTACTCCTACTTTGATTTGCGAAGGTGATATTTCAGAAATTGAATTTGCCGTAAATCGTATTTGCCGTAAATCGTATTTACAGATTATTAATGTCTTTTTATCAAATCAATATGTAAATTAATCATTCTTTATCGCCTATATTACATATTAAAACTATATAAATGCATATATGATATGTAATAGATGATTTTTAATTCAAAAAATTACATATTATTCCGGTATGTTTTCTTAAAACAGTATGTAAGGTTATATTTTCGCGGCTGATCTATATGCCTGAATCTATATGCCTGAATCTGCATACCTAACCGGCATGCCTAAACTGTATTCCCAAGTCTGTATGTCTAAATATGCCGGCCTAAACCTGCAGGCCTAAATTTACATGTCCCAATCTGTATGTACAAAAACATAAAAATCTTCCTTAAAAGAACCAAAAACGCAAAATGGTTTACATAAATATATTATGTAAACCACGTTCCTAAAATAACCAAATTATTTGAATTGCTTAAAATGTATATACAATTTTATATATGTTAATTTTTTAACAATAAGCCGCAAATAATTAAAAATGAAGTTCGTACTTCTTATGTTCTCCTGAATTTAAATTGGAATTATTTAATTCGGCCTGAATTTGACTAATGAACTCATCTTTTTCGATATAATCGATTCGTTCATTATCAACAGGGTCTTCGGCAGAATCGTACAAAACATTATTTATATAGTCTTCTCTTCCGGTTCTGTTTACATATCTTTTCTTAAATTCATCAATGGCGGAAACCGAATTACTTTTCTTTCGTTTCCGCCATTTTATAAATGTAAAAATATATACGACTGCCAAGAATGCAAAAATTAGAAAAATTAAGCCTTTTGTCATATTATTTTGCTTCAAAATCCTCTACAAACTGTTTGATTAATGTAGCTGTGCCATCGATTCCGAGAAGCGAACTGTTTATACATAAATCATAGCTGTCGGCACGACCCCATTTCTTTGATGTGTAGTAATTATAATAGCTTTGACGTTGTTTATCCATCTTAATGCACATTTCACGGGCTTCTTTTTCGGAACAATTATGATTGGTTATAACGTGTTTGATTTTATCTTCGTCATTGGCATAAATAAAGATATTGATACAATCATTACGATCCGCAAGAGCATAATCGGCGCATCTTCCTACTATAACGCAGGGACCTTCTTCGGCAATCTTTTTGATTGTATCGAACTGCGCCAGGAATATCTTTTGAGAAATCGGCATATCGACATAATGTGAAGCGTTATACCCAAAAGAATATGTATCCATAACTAAATTATACAAGAATGAACTTGTCGGACGTTCGTCCTGATGCTCGATGATTTCTTCGCAGAAACCTGATTCTTTGGCTGCACGTGATAATAATTCCTTATCGTAGCATTTAATTCCCAGCATTTCGGCTAATTTATCGCCAATCTCATGGCCTGCCGAACCGAATTGTCTTGATATTGTAATTATAGTATTCATAGAGTAAACCTCCAAAACCTTTATAATTATATTTTATCACTTTATCAGTATTTATTCATTATAAACCTTGATTATTATTCCATTATATTAAGCAGGTGTTCGAAATAATCCGGCAACGGTGCATCGGTCATTATATTTTCGCCTGTTGATGGCTGAACAAAGCCAAGTATTTTGGCATGAAGACATTGACCGTTAAGTTTATAAGGAGATTTTTGATTAGAATACGTATCATCACCTAAAATCGGATGATTAATATGAGCCATATGAACTCTTATTTGATGAGTCCTTCCGGTTTCGAGGCTGCATTCTACGTAAGTATAATTTTTATAGCGTTTAAGCACTTTATAGTGAGTAACCGCATTCTTGCCTCCCGTGGGAACTACTGCCATTTTAAGTCTGTCTTTAGGATTTCGGCCGATTAGCGTTTCTATTGTACCTTCGTCTTGATCTATTACTCCGTGTACAATAGCATGATACTTACGAATAATAGAATGCTCTTTAAGCGCCTGTGTGATAACCCGGTGAGATTTATCGTTTTTACATACGATTACAGAGCCTGTTGTATCCTTGTCGATCCTATGGACTATTCCGGGTCTTAAGACCCCGTTTATTCCGGATAAATTGTCTTTGCAGTGAAAAAGCAGTGCATTAACCAAGGTCCCGCTATAATGACCGGCAGAAGGATGAACCACCATATCCTTTGGCTTGTTAACAACTATTACGTCATTATCTTCATAAAGAATATCAAGCTTAATATCTTCGGGAAGAATATCGGGAATGATGCTGTCCGGTACATTTACGGTGATTTTGTCGTCGATATGAAGCTTATAGCTTGATTTCACACTTTTACCATTAACTGAAATATCACTGTTTTCAATTAGTTTTTGGATATATGAACGAGAAAAAGAATCGACAAATACAGATAAATACTTGTCAATTCTTTCGTCTTCGAATTCTTCTGTTATTTCAAAACTGAGTATTTCCATAAATCACTTTAATTCTCGATATTTTTGTTCCTTGAAATTAAGAAAATAAAAATCATGGTCTTTATAAACGAAAAGAATACATATAATAAGCAATATTGTTGAGACTGTTACATAAATGTCGGCAACATTAAAAATCGGGAAATTTATTAAAGAAAAATATATGAAATCTACAACATAATCAAGTCTTATTCTGTCGATTAAATTTCCGATTGCTCCCGAACAAATCATAACAAGTAAAATGTGTAATTTCGTATATTTAGGCTCGTTCGGTGCTTTAATAAGTACAAATGTAATAACAGCTATAAAAACAAATGCAACAAAAACAAAAAACAATTTTTGATTTTGAAGCATACCGAAAGCGGCACCTTTGTTTTCGAGATAATTAAATTCAAGAACACCGTCAATTAATGTAAGCGCCGATTTGTCTTTTAAATTAACTACGGCCAGATATTTGGTAATCTGATCTAAGAATACCAAAAAGATTACCAACAGTATATCGATTAAATAGAATATTTTTTTACTTTTCATTACCACGCCTCATCAAAATTAAGTTCATTAAGAGCTTCTTTAATTTCTTCGGGAGTTACCGTATTATCAATTACGGCTTTTCCTATTTTCTTAAGAAGTACGAAATTAATTGTGCCGTTTTCGGCTTTTTTATCTTTTTTGATATTTTCCATTACTTTATCAATATCAAGTAATTCTACGGAAATCGGAAGATTAAAGGGCACAAACATATCACGAATTTCATAATACTCTTCCATGGTAAGCCAGTTTTTCTTCCAGGAAATGAATGCGGCAGCAACACTTCCGAGGGCTACACATTCTCCGTGTTTTAAATCAAAATCGGAGTATTTTTCAATAGCATGACCGATAGTGTGACCAAAATTTAAAATCCTGCGCTCGCCCTTTTCGGTAGGATCCTTTTCTACCACCAGTTTCTTAATTAATACTGATTTTTCAATCATATGAGAAACGGCGTCGTTATCTTTTTCGCATATTTCATACATCTGGTCTATGAGCCATGAGTAGAAAACCGCATCTCTTATTAAGGCGGATTTCATTACTTCCGCAAAGCCGTTAAAGTATTCTCTGTCAGGCAATGATTTAAGCACATTAGTATTTATGTAAACCATCTTCGGCATATAGAAAGAACCGACCATGTTTTTATAACCGTCAAAATCCACCCCGGTTTTACCGCCGATACTCGAATCGACCATTGCAAGTAAAGATGTCGGTACCTGTATAAAGGATATACCTCTTTCGTAAGTAGAAGCGGCAAAGCCGGTAATATCGCCAATGACACCTCCGCCGAGGGCAATAAGAATATCCTGACGATTAAAATCATTCTTTATCAAGAAGTCGTAGATTCCCTTGACGGTATCAAGAGTCTTTGAACCTTCTCCGGGAGTAATACAATAACATAAAACATCCCTATTTAACGCAGCTTTAAAATCGTCCAAAACACAATTAGCCACATTGTCATCTGTTATAATGCATATTTTTGATTCGCTAAAATCATAACTGTTTACGAAGTCATCAAAAGAATCTGAAATATTTACATTGTAACAGGGTTTATTATCGTAATTAACAGTAACAGTATTCATAATAATTACCTTTATCAAAATTATATGTTTTAAATAATTTTTGATTCAAAATAAAAGTGCCGCCGTGGCGACACTTAACCGCTTAATTATTTAAAAGGTTACGGATGAATTCGCACTTAATGCATCCTGGAAATCACCTGAAACCGAAACAACAGGTGGTGCAATTACAAAAGTATACTTGGACATTTGCTGAAGTGTACCGTTAATCGCGTAAGTAGCGCCTGAAGTAAAATCTATAATTCTCTGAGCAAGATTCATATCGATTCCTTCTAGATCAAGAAAAACAACCTTGTTCTGAAGAAGTAAATCCGAAATCTTACGTCCGTCTTCAACACTTGTTGGTTCAATTCTAACTACTTCCATAGCCTGTGCCGGTCCGCCTTTCCTCTGATTTCTTGAAATAGGTGCTGCTTTTGGAACTGGTTTTTTAGGCATCTCGCCTACATTATCTTCAAGAGGTGCCACTTTCTTTTCGGCAGGCTCCTCTTCATAATAATCTTCATCCAAAAAATCATCATCACTATCAATTTTCATATAGTTAAGAAACTTATCGAATGCGCCCATCATAATCTCCCTTTTTAAATCACAAAAGTTAACATATTTATTATCAATGTTTTTTATTTCAATGTCAACTTATTTCGCAAAATATAGTAAAAAGAATATGAATTTGTCTAGATATTGTGACTAATCATATATCAATTCGTCTTCATTTACGCTTGCAGCGTCCAAAACTATGTAATCATATGTACATAAGCCATATATGGTATTAGGCTTTATTATTGAATATTCTTCGTTCTGATAGAGAATATTGATCTGTTTAAAGTCGGCATACCCTTTATTTATGTTATATACGCCTATAAGGCTGCCCTTTTTGCTGAGTGTATATGTTTCCATTGAATCTGATTTGACCAGAACGTCGCCCATTCTAAGTATCATATCATCAAGATAATACTCATCTTCCGCTTCATTGTATATGGTGGTACCTATAAATTCGGCAGATGTTGAACCGTCTTCTAGGTATATTTGCCTGTAAACACCGTCAGTATTGTTATAGCCGCCCTTTGTGACATAATCCTTGGGAACTATATAGAATTCTCTTTCAACGATGGAAGAATTTGGTACTTTAAGGCCGTTGTCTTCCTGCAAAATCAATTCGATATCTATAAATCTGTCTGTGCAGAATGACAACATTGAATTTGTAAAGGTTAATTCAACGAATGTATTATTTTCGTCCCAAGTGTATACATTGCTTACCTGTCCCCAGGAAGTATTCTGATTTTTCAAAAATTTGACTTTTACGTATTCTTCCGCAATCAGTTCGTCTGCTTTGGCCGAATCAACGTCTATTATAATTGACCAGTCTTCCAGTGTGGAAAGTTTATAAACAGGATCTCCCTCTCCCACAAGTTCATTACTTATCAATTGCTTTTTATTATAATTTTTATAATCATAAAGCTCGGGTGTCATATCTGTAAGGGATATATCTTCATATCCGTCGATTGAATATACGACATAACCTGATATAGGTGCTTTACTGAAGGTTACCAATGACGAAACACCGGAGTTATTAATTTTATCGATATCGGACAAAATATTGGCATTTGAGAGCTTTAAAACGGTACCTTCTACAGAATACTTAAAGTCATATACGGATGAAAACTCTTTTGGATTAAATTGTGAATTAAAACTTAAGATATCTGTTTTTAACTCGGTAAGGTCTTTGGCCGATAAATCGTTTGTTTCACCTTCTGCCGACAGATATTCCGATAATTTACCGGATTCATCCAAAGAATATACAAGATTTCCAACACCTACACGCTCCGATTCTCTTGCAAAATAATTAACATATCCTGAATTGTCCGCTCTGATAATAGTCTCGGCTCTTAACGCAACACCTTTAAAAATATTATTGCTTGATAAAGAACCCATTGTGACTTGGTAGCTTTCGATATGCTTTTGAGAAAAATAATTGAAGATACCTATAAGAACATAGACAAAAATGACCAAAAAGATAACAAGGCCAAAACTCATTCCGCGATTTTTTAATTTAGTCGGTTTTTTATTATTATCCATTCGGTCCTCCTTTCGTATATATTCTCAAAGAAGAAGCGATACCCAGAGGATATCGCTTCATGAATACTGATTAATGTAAATTTTATAAAGAAGCAATGATGCAGTTTTTCCAAGCATCCGATAAGTCACTCTCGACTTTTGACATTGAAATTACGAAATCAACCTTAAAGGTATTGCTGATTTTTTCGATTTTATCAAGTACTTCTTCAAAATTATCAAAGCAATTAGCTATACTTAAGAAATTATCAAAGAACATTTTTTCAAGATCATGATCCTGTGAAATAATTCCCGAAATAAAACCAATAAACTGTTCTGCGTTCTCAATATAATAATTAGAAACATCGATTAATCTAACTTTGTTATTAAGCTCATACATATGTTTTGAGCTCTTATCCAGGTAAACGTAATTACCCGATGCACTTAATACCTCCTCGTTAACCTTGTCTAAAAGAACTTTAGTTTTTCCTTTACCCTTTTCTCCAATAATTAATTGAACCATTTGGTAACCCTCCTAAAAGATATTAAAAATATTATAATAAAAATACCCTTAAAATACAACCCGTTAATTGGTAATCTGCTTAAGCAACATAGACATATAACCGTACATGTCTTCTCGATTATCGGACTTCATTACAACACTTATAAAGGGGTTTGATTTGGTATCTTTACTTAGCATAATAAGACAATGTCCGGCAGCCGATGTAGTTCCGGTTTTGCCGCCGATTACCGTTAAACCTGCCGGCATTTCGATAGTCCCGTTCAAATACATATTGGTTGATTTAATATTAACTTCAACCGGGTTTCCCTTTGCATCATAATAAGTAGTGCTATATTCCGGAGTATGAATTATTTCATTAAATGTTTCGAACTGAATTGCTTCGTTCATGATTAAGTATAAATCATAGGGTGTTGAGTAATGTTCCTCGTTATTTAATCCGTGGGCATTCATAAAGTGAGTATTTGTTGCTCCGATTGCCAGTGCTTCTTTGTTCATTAATTCCACAAAGGCTTCTTCGGATCCCGAAATGCCCTCTGCTATCAAAACTGCCACATCATTTGCCGAGTATATAAGAAGAATATTAAGCGCCTGTGATAAAGTCATGGTATCCCCTTTGTTAAGGCCTATTACCTGGGCACCGGATTCGGTGATTTTAACGTTAGAGGATGCGGTTAATACCATATCGGGGCTACCGTTTTTAAGTGCAACAATAGCTGTCATCATTTTGGTTAAAGATGCGGGATACATTTTTTTGTGTATATCCTTTGCAAAAATAACATTTTTTTCCGACAGGTCAAATAAACCTGCGGCTGCACTTGCCGTAAGCGGAATTGATGAAGCATTGATATTTTCATCGACTACACATAATTTGTTTGCGAATGAGGATGCTTTTGAACTGGTTCGTTCGGAATTTACAATACTAAAACTGCTGATATCGGTATCAGCAGTATAAGGAATCGGATATTTACTCGAAGAGCAACCCGTAAGAAAGAGTGCTCCTATAATTGTTAAAACTAAAAATGGCTTATTTATACATTTCACGCCACTCTAAATCTCCTCGATCCAATGATTTGACAAGTAATTCTGCAGAGGCAAGATTAGTCGCCAAAGGAATATTGTGAACGTCACAAAGTCTCACAACATTGTTAACATCAGGTTCGTGTTTTTTAACAGTAAGTGGATCTCTAAGAAAAATAACAAGATCAATTTGATTATGTTCGATTTGAGCTCCAATCTGCTGCTCACCGCCTAAATGTCCGGCTAAAAACTTATGAACATTAAGGTTTGTAACTTCTTCTATTAATCTTCCGGTAGTACCGGTAGCATACAATACATTTTTACTAAGAATACCCCTATATGCGATACAGAAGTTTTGCATTAATTTTTTCTTAGCATCATGTGCAATTAAAGCAATATTCATCAAAATACCTCCACATACCCCATAAAGTATTATACATTATTTTCCTTTACATTGTAACCCTACATTTAATACTAAACCTATTCCTATAAATGAAGCAATCAATGAGGTTAATCCGTAACTTACGAAGGGCAGGGGCAAGCCTGTGTTAGGCAAAATATATGTAACAACACCTATGTTAATAAATCCCTGGAAGCCTATGGATGTACCTATGCCGGCGGCTATAATACGCCCCGCCACATCCCGTGCTCTGAACGCAATCATATAGCATTCGATTACAATAAAGAATATAAGTAAAATTACAGAGGCTGTACCTGCAAAACCAAACTCTTCTCCGATTACGGCAAAGATAAAGTCGGTCTGCTGCTCAGCAATGAAATCGGCATTTTTAACGGAATAAATTTCGTTATTTCTGTAACCTTTACCCGATAACTGACCGGAACCTATGGCCATTACCGAATATGTTTGCTGATAACCGGCATCATTGGCAGTCTCTTCTTTATTGAAGAAAGACATAATACGTCCTTTTTGGTAGTCATTTACGATTTTTTGATCGGGCTGCATTATCAAATACATTAAGATAAGGAAAATAGGTATGGCAATAACGATTAAAGCTCCTATTATTCTGTAACTTAAATTTCCCACAAAAAGAATTGATGCAAAAATCAAGCATATTACGATAGTTGTGGAAAGGTCGGGCTGCTCATATACCAAAATGGCGGGAACCGCAAACAATGCTATTGAAAGCAACACATATCGTAAGGAATTAAAGTCTTCTTCATGCTTTAATATAAACATTGCAAAGAACAATACAATAAGTATTTTGGCAAGCTCCGAAGGCTGGAATCGTACACCGAGAATTGTTGTCCATCTTTGGGCGTTGTTTGATTCTTCACCAAAGAAAATTACCATTACCAAAAGGACAATATTTATGGCATAAAATATCCAATAGAACTTTAATATGATTGAATAATCAAACAACGACAAAACAATCATTATAAAGGCACCTGCAACAACACCGAGCAACTGTTTTTGGAATAATGATTCATCTGCCGATGAAACGGCCATTATGCCTATGGTTGATAGTGCAAGAACGAATATTATTAATTTGAAGTTGTAATGTCTAAAATCATATTTAGAAAACATATTAGTCTGCCTGAGCAGCTACTTCATCAAGTGTCTGCGCTTCTCCTGTAATAAGTTCTTCTTCCGATGTTAATCCGAAGTAATAATTAAGTATATCTTTTGTTGTAGTTGCCGCATAAGTCGATGAATATCCGTATGCAATTCTTGTTACAACAGAAATTTCCGGATTATCGTAAGGAGCATAACATACAAATAAAGCATGGTTTGCTCTGTTATGCTGCTCTTCTGCCGTACCTGTTTTACCGGCAACTTTTACTTTCATATCTGCATAATCCGATCTATTTAAAATAACGTCTCTCATACCCTGATGTATAGCATTCCAATAAGAACTGTTCATGGAAATGGTATTTCTTACGGTAGCATCATTTTCTTTAAGAATATTTCCCGAATTATCGGTTACTTTGTCCAATAGTGTCAGATTATAGCAGGTTCCGGAATTGGCAACCGTTGTAATGTATCTTGATAATCCGACTGTTGTATATGCGTTTGAACCCTGTCCTATACATGATCGAACACCGTCTGTTGTCGAAAAAGTAGGTGTTGATTCTTCTATTTCAACTCCGCTTAAATCGGTTAATCCGTACATATCCGCATAAATCTGTAAGCGACTTAATGCATAATCGGAAGAATAGCCGTCGGAGGTTTGACCTAACTGATATCCCAATTCATAGAAATACATATTACATGAATGTCGGATGGCTTCGGTTACATTCAAGGAACCGTGGGAACCCTGACCATATATCCAGCATGCTGCCGGGGGAGCAATCTTATCAAACAGACCTGTACATGTAAACCTTGTGGAAGTTGAGATAACTCCTTCGAGTAATCCTGCAGTTGCCGAAACCGGTTTAAATGTAGAACCGGGAGCTGTTTTATGACGTGTAGCGTAATTAATCATAGGAGTCGACAAGTCGGCCTGCAATGAAGCATAGTATTCGGGATCCACGCCGTTGGCCAGCTTGTTATTGTCAAATCCGGGATATGATACAAGGGCAAGTACATCTCCTGTATTAACATCTGTGATAACGCAGGAGGCGGAACAAGGATCAAGAGCCAGCATTGCGGGAGTAATATCAAGATTCTTAATGCGTTCCATTAGAAAATGATATGAGGTGATGCCGCCGTTAAACAGTTGCTGCTCCTTTGATTCATCAATTTCTATTGCATCCTGTTCAATCAGCACTTTACAAATGGATGCGCCGGAAATAACATCGGCTTTTATCATATAAGTGAATATCTTTTTGATAAATCCGGTATCTTCGCTTAATTCATCAAGGGCATATTCAATCATTTTTTGATATATCTGAGAAGAATCCGAATATTGATTGTCCAAAGACAGTTTTGATACATCAATCCAGTTCATGGAAATACAATAATTCAGATATTCGTATGCAGAAATAACTTCATCTGTGGTCCAGGCAATATATGTTTTATCTTTTTGGTCGATTAATTCTTTGTTTATAATACCCTGCTGATAAAGATAATCTACAATATAGCTCTCATACACTTTGTACTCTGTTGTAAGGTTATCATAAACAGTTTTCTTGTTAAACAATTCTTCGTTAAGATTGGCCATAACATTATTCTTGCGGTCAATATATTTGTTATAGACATCTATTTCGTTTTCCTTTGCATCGGGCGCATTAAGATGATTAATATCAATAATATTATTATTGAATAAAGCAATATAGACATCATAAATCGGAATCATGATTTTGGAAGCCGATACGGAGGATGCATCGAAATCTTTTGTATTTATAATTTTACTGTACAAAATACTGGCAAGATGTTCTTCCAACATTTTGTATACGGCAATTTGAAGATCCTTATCAATTGTAAGATATATATCATTACCTGCAATTGGCTCTACATAATTGGCTATTTCGGTTGTTTTACCCACCGAATTTACGAAAATTGTCTCAGAACCTTTTCTGCCCTGAAGATAGTTTTCCATGCTCTTTTCGATACCGAGCTTACCTACCGTATCGTTAATTGTATAATCGACGTTTAACTCCTGTAATGTGGCAAGTTCATCGGATGATGATACTTTACCCGTATATCCGATAATATTTGACAAATATATAGGATCTACGTATTTCCGGATTGTTCCTTCAGCAATGGCTACACCCTGAAGTTCATTATTGTTTTCCATAATAATTGCTACAGTTTCTTCGCAAACATCCGAAGAAATTGTGGTGGCAATATATTTTTGGAAAGAATTATTATTCATGTCGAATCGAACATTTACTATCTTAAGAAGTTCGGATTTGGTATATCCGTTACCGGGTACAAAATCAGCCCTTTTTGTGGTTTCGTCATATAAGCCTATTCTGAATCTGTCCCATCCGCATAAGTAATCCATAACATCATCAGGTGTTGCAGTTCTTTCTTTGACAGTTAAATCATTAATGGATGAATGGCCGTAAACATCTGCCAGGAAACGCAGTAAGGTTGTGCCTTCCACGGAATATACATACTTATCGTTGTTATCCAGTTTGATTTTAAAATCGGATACAACTTTGTCACCGTGACCTTCGATTATATTAATAGTTTCGATAATGGTGGTATTTAGTCTAAGATTCTTTAAGGTTCCGCTTTCGTATACATCTTCGATTGTGACTGCATGAGCCAGTTCGTTATAGGCAAGCAGATTTCCGTTTCGATCGTAAATATTACCTCTTGCACCGTCTATTGTTATTTCTTTTTTGATTCTTGTCTCAAAGGAATTCATATATTCCTGACCATGGACTATCTGCAAATCAAATACTCTTCTGAGCATAACAATTGCAAGCAAAGAAACCAGGATAATCAAAATGAAAACCCTGGACTTTATGAGGCTTATTAAATTCTCTTTAAATTCCTCAAACAAATCTTATTCCATCCTTACGTTCGTCTTTGGTGAGCGCTTTATGAATCAATAACAAAATCGGATAAATAAATAAAGTAGCCACTATTGTATATATTACTTCCGGTAAAATAATATTCGTGAAATAAAAAGAAAAATTAAATCTGCTTCTTAAAAGAAACATAATTGTATAATAGGAAAAGCCGTAAATTATGTCCGAAACAAATATCAAAACCAATGGTAATTTAACATCTTCTTCATAAAATACCTGATGAAATTTGCCGTTTAAATAACCTATATACATGAAAATAATTGCGTTAAGACCTATAAATGTACCAAAGAAAATATCAGCAAGCAGACCACAGAAAAAGCCCATTAAAAGACCTATTCTGTCGCCACGCATAATTCCGTAAGTTGCGGTGAGAATTATAAGAACATTGGGTACGATTCCACCAAAAGAAATCCACTTAAATACAGTGGTTTGAAGTGAAAATGATACTAATATTAATAAAAAAGCAACGATAAAGCGTTTCACTTTTGTACTCCGTAATTACTCCTCAACAGATTCTTTAACTTTGTTAATAACGAGAACTTCTTCCAAATGTTCAAAGTCGACGGCAGGAGTTACAAGCCCTGATTTAGTAAGGTTGTTTGAATCTTTATTGATTGTATTAATATAACCGATTAAAATTCCCGGAAGATACTTATCCGAAACATTGGAAGTAACAATCTTATCGCCTTCTACTACTCTGTCGGCTGAGTCAACAAGCTTTTCGAATGGGATAACACCGTCTTCATATAACTGTAAATCACCGGATACAATTAAATTGTCCGATGTTGAAAGAATCATTCCTGAGGTATTCGAACTGTCGTCAATAATCGAAAGGACTTTGGCCCAATGGGGCCCCACATCGGTAACGCGGCCCACAAGTCCGGAACCTGCCATTACATTCATATCGACCATAATGCCTTCATCCCGGCCTTTATCAATAACAAAACTGTGGAACCAATTACCGGAATCTTTGGCAATAATTCTGGCTCCTATTTTTTCGTAATCATCATATTGGGAATCCAGTTCATATAACGAACGTAATGAAGTGAGCTCGTATCTGTCCTGCTGGAGCTTTATGTTTTCGATGGTAAGCTCGTCAATCTGAGCTTTAAGCTTTTCGTTTTCTTCGTTTAATTCTTCCAGTGTTTTTAGATTTTCGTTTCTGTCAAACATAAAAGAACCGGCTTTTGAAATGCCGCTTTGAAGAGGCGTCACCAAAAAGCCTCCCACAGTACTGATGGGTTTTGATAATACATCAGTATTAAAGGAAACTACAATAAGAATAATACATAATATTGTTAAAACAAAAAGGAGATATTTTCCCGGGATGGTAAAACGTTCTCCTTTTCTTGGTACCATTGGACTCATTTACTTACCTTCGATAGAATATGCTACTGAACGATAATTGTTGTCTTTCATAACCTTTGATAATCCCAAAGCTACTGAAGTTACCGGATTTTCGGATTCGTTAACTTTAAGGCCTGTGCTTTTGCTGATTAAGGAAGCAAGGTGTGATGTTTGGGATGCGCCGCCTGTCAGATACAAACCGTGTTTATAAATATCTGCGGCTAATTCGGGAGGTGTAAGCTCGAGAATTACTTTAATATTATCGATAATTACCCTAAATTGCTCCGCCATAGCTTCACAAACAATCTTTGTGGGAAGTTCTCTTTCAACAGGCAGTCCCGTAACAAGATCTCTTCCGTATACAATGGCTCCTTCGCCTTCTTTCTCGAGGGTTCGCAACTCATTTTTAACAAGCTCTGCTGTCTTTTGACCGATTACAAGGTTAAACTGTTTTCTCACGGCATTTCTTATGGATTCATCAAACTTATATCCGCCTACTTTAATAAGACGCGAACGAACAATTCCTCCCAAAGAAAGAATTGAGATTTCGGTTGTATCGTATCCTACATCCACTACCAATACACCCTGGGAATTTTTGACATCAACATCAAGACCTAAACCGTCGGCAACTGCTTTTTCCACAACCCAGATATGCTTTGCCTTTACATCGGCCTCTTTAACAAGATCGTAAAAAGCTCTTTTTTCTACTTCGGTAACATCCGTGGGTACGGTAATGTAATAATCTGCGGGTTTTATATTATTTCGCGACAAGTCATTTATAAAGAAATGAACCAATTGTTCCATATTCTTAATGTCCGCAATAACACCGTTGGATAAGGGGAATGTTATAGAAATATTTGAAGGCGCTTTTTCGTACATATCATATGCGGAATCTCCGTATGCGAATATATTACTTCTGCCCTCTATGGCTATCATATTCTTCTCAACAAGAATAGAATCGTCAGACATACTGTAAATTTTAATATTACTGGTACCTAAATCTATACCATATGAATTTCCTAAAACCATCTTAATACCTTTCAAACAAACTTTTACTCATAAATGCAATATATTTTAACATATTTTGATATAAACATAAATACCCAAGAAAACGTGAATAGCTATTTATTGATAGCATTTATCATATATTCGAGTATTTTATCTTCATTATGACCAAAATCTGTTTTATTAATAAAATCAACTGTCTTTTCTCTTCTGAACCAGGTAAGCTGTCTTTTGGCAAAGTGTCTTGTTTCCAGTTTGATTTTGGCTACAGCTTCTTCAAAGGAACAAATTCCGTCCAGATAATCCAATATTTCTTTATATCCCAGCCCCTGCATTGAGTTTTGGTCTTTGGTAAGCCCCATAGTTTTTAATCCTTTGACTTCTTCCAACAACCCTTCATTTACCATAATATCAACTCGTTTTTCGATATTTGAATAAATGTTTTCTCTTTCGTCGGTAAGAACAAAATAGTTAAAATCATAGGGCGAACTGTTATTACGTTGCTCGTTATTAAAGTCAGAGAACTTTGTGTTATTAAGCTCAATAAATTCAAGGGCTCTTATAACCTTTTTGACATTATTGTAATGTACGGTCTTGGCGTATTCGGGGTCTTTATCTTCAAGCATTTTATGAAGGGCCACAGGGCCGATTTGACGGGCAAGTTCTTCATATTTGGCACGGACTTCGGAATTGTCTTCTTTTGTAAAATCGATATCGTAAAGCAATGCCTGAATATAGAATCCTGTTCCGCCTACAACTATAGGAATGTGACCGTTAGCATATATTTTTTTTAATGCATCAAGGGCCATTTCCTTAAAAAGATATACGTTAAAGTCTTCGGAAGGCTCCAATTCGTCGATTAAATAGTGTTTAATCCCGCACATTTCTTCGGGTTTTATTTTTGCAGAACCGATATCCATATACTTATATATTTGCATGGAATCGGCGCTTATTATTTCACCGTTAATTGCTTTGGCAAGTTTAATTGAAATTGAGGTTTTGCCCACCGCGGTAGGGCCGGTAATAATGACAAGTTTGTTATTCATTAATCTACAATTCGTTTAAATTTCTTTTCTATTTCGTACTTTGACATGGATACAATGGTCGGACGTCCGTGAGGACAATTGTATGGATTGTCAAGTAAGAGTAATTCGTCAAGTAATGTGCTTACCTCTTCAAAGGAAAGCTCGTTATTTCCTTTTACGGCACTTTTACATGCCATAGAAGCCAGTTTGTTAAGAATTATTTCAAAATCACCCTTTAAAGGATTTTCAATAAGTTCATCAATAATCTGTCTGAATAAACTTACGGCATCCGTACCGTATAAATCGGTAGGAACACCTCTTATAGCTATTGCACCGAGTCCGAAATCTTCTATTTCAAAGCCTAATTGCTTAAATACATTTTCATATTCGTTAAATAAAGAAATCTCCTTTGAACTTAATTCAACTATGGCGGGAGGTACAATTGCCTGTGTGAAAATTGATTTTTCTCTGAAATTCTTCAGTAATCGTTCGTATTTGATTTTTTCATGTGAGGCGTGCTGGTCCAAAATAAATAATTTATCTTCAAATTCAATAAGCCAATATGTTTTGAATAACTGACCGAGCACATGATAATTGTTTTTTGATTCTTTGGTTAAAAACTTATCTTCAAATAAATCAATCTGCTTTTCGTCGGCAGTTACCGGAATATCAACATCAATTTTTTCGATTGTTTCAAATACTTTGTTATTAATATTTACTTTTGCAAGCTCGACCCCGGTTTTGTCCACAACAGGAACAATAAGAGGATCTTTTTTAATTCTCTCTTTTTCGAAGGGTTCAGGTCTTAGAACGGCTTTGGGAACATCTTTAAGTTTAAGATTCTCAAAAGTTACTTCGGGAATCAAATCGTTCGCACTGACACAGTCGTATACACTTTGAATTATAGTGTTGCAAATTTCTTCCTGGTTATGAAGACGTATTTCCATTTTTGAAGGATGGACATTAACATCAATTTCAGACGGATTAACCGTGAAATGAAGAATACAAAACGGAAACTTATGCTGCATAAGATAATTCTTGTAGCCCTCTTCCACGGCCTTTGAAATTGCTGGACACTGAACATATCTTCCGTTCATAAAAAAGGATTCAAAGTTTCTGTTTGCTCTTGTAATTTCGGGCTTGCCGATATATCCGTAAACGGAAAGACCGGCTTCGTCTATGTTTACGGGTATTAGGCGTGAAGAAGTATCTTTGCCGTAAATTCGATATATAACTTCTTTTAAATCTTTATTTCCGGAAGTGGTAAAAACAATTTTACCGTTTGAAATAAATTTGAAAGAAATTTCCGGATGTGACAGCGCAATATGCTCCATTAAGTCACTTATATACGAATTCTCTGTCTGGTTGGATTTCAAGAATTTTTTGCGTGCCGGTACATTATAGAATATATTTTTAACAATAAAAGTAGTTCCGTTAGGAGCTCCTATTTCTTCGTAAGAAATCTCTTCCGAGCCCTCTATTATATACCTTATTCCTAAAAGATCGTTTTTGGTTTTTGTAATTAATTCGATTTGAGAAACGGCACAAATTGTTGCCAAGGCTTCGCCTCTAAAGCCAAGAAAACTTATGGAAAGTAAATCTTTTGCTTCTGAAATCTTGCTTGTGGCATGAGAATAAAAGGCTTTTTTGACCTGTGTTTTATCTATACCCTCACCATCATCGGTTACTCTGATGAAAGTCGTTCCGCCGTCTTTGACTTCGACAGTTATATTGGATGCCTTTGCATCTATTGAGTTTTCAACCAATTCCTTTACAACATTTAAAGGTCTTTCGATAACTTCACCTGCTGCAATTTGGTCAATAGTTGTTTTGTCCAGAATATTAATAGTAGCCATAATTTACCATCTGTTTTTAAGCATATTTTGAAGCTTATATAATCTGTTTAACGCATCAATCGGACGTAATGATTCAAGGTCCATTTGTTTAAGTTCGTTTAATACATCTTCATCCGTGGACGTATCAAATAAAGATATCTGGCCTAAATCAACATCATCATAGTGCTCCGGTTTTGCTTTTGAAACCTTTGCATCTTTTGTATCGATGGCGATTGATTGTATTTTTTCGGATATATCATTATCAATAAGCTCTGATACTATTTCCTTTGCGCGGTCTATAACCATATCGGGAACGCCTGCCAATTTGGCAACCTGTATTCCGTATGATTTATCTGCACCGCCTTTTATTATCTTACGCAAAAATACAATATCATCGCCCTGCTCTTTTACTGCTATGCAATAGTTATTAACATTATTCATCTTACCTTCGAGTTCTGTAAGTTCGTGATAATGGGTTGCGAATAATGTTTTGGCACCGAGCAGTCTTTTGTTTGCAATATGTTCAATTACCGCCCAGGCAATTGATAAACCGTCAAAGGTTGATGTTCCTCTTCCTATTTCATCCAATATTAACAGTGAATTTGATGTAGCGTTTCGTAAAATATTTGCCACCTCATTCATTTCCACCATAAAGGTAGACTGTCCGGATGCAAGGTCATCCGAAGCGCCCACTCTTGTGAAAATCCTGTCTACCAAAGATATATTTGCTTTCTTTGCAGGTACGAAAGAACCTATCTGTGCCATTAGAACTATTAAAGCAACCTGGCGCATATATGTTGATTTTCCTGCCATATTGGGGCCTGTAATAATGCTGATACAGTTCTTTTGATTATCAAGATATGTATCGTTTGAGATAAACATATCATTAATAATCATCTGTTCCACTACCGGATGTCGACCTTCTTTAATATCAATAATTCCCTTTTCGTTTAAAGACGGTCTTACATACTTGTTTCTTTCGGCTACAACCGAAAGTGAGCAATATACATCAAGCTTGGCAATTGCTTTTGCGGTTTTTTGAATCCTTTCGATTTCACCTGCTATTGCATCCCTTATGGCTATGAATGTTTCGTACTCCAGGGCATAAAGCTTATCTTCTGCATTAAGAATTGTATCTTCGAGCTCTTTCAGTCTGGGATTCGTATATCTTTCGGCGCCTGCAAGGGTCTGCTTTCGTATATAGTCTTCCGGGACAAGATTCTGGTATGAATTTGTAACCTCAAAATAATAACCGAAAACCTTATTGTATTTAATCTTTAGATTCTTAATTCCCGTTCTTTCTCTGTCTTCTTTCTCTAATTTGGCAAGCCAGCTTCTGCCTTCTGTTTTGGCTTTTTTCAGATGGTCTATTTCGTCTGAAAATCCGTCTTTTATTATCCCGCCTTCTTTTAGAGTAAGAGCCGGTTCTTCAAGAATGGCGCTGTCTATAAGTCCATAGATATCGGTTAAATCATCTATATCCGTATTAAGTGATTTTAATTCGGTTGCATTCAAATCGGATAACAGAGTCTTAATATGTGGCAGCATTGCCAAAGATGATTTAAAAGCAATCAAATCACGCGGGTTTGCTGTTTTATAAGAAACTCTTCCGAGAAGTCTTTCCATGTCGTATATAGGATTTAAATACTCACGTAATTCATCACGTAAAACCGAATTAATATTTAAATCTTCAATACTGTTAAGACGATTCTCTATTTGTTCTTTATCGATTAAAGGCTGCTCGATATAGCTTCTTAAGGTTCTGGCACCCATTGCGGTTTTTGTTTTGTCCAAAACCCATAATAAGGAGCCTCGTTTTGACTTATCTCTTAAGGTTTCTGTCAATTCAAGATTACGTCTCGTTGAAGAATCAAGTAACATATATTTCGAAGTAAGATACGGATACAAATGGAATATATGTTCCAAAGATGTCTTCTGCGTTTCATATAAATACTGCAATAATGCGCCTGAAGCTATAATGCCTGAAGGGAAATCGGTTATTCCCATACCTTCCAAAGTGTTTACTTTAAAATGTTTAAGAAGAATTCGCTTACATCTGTCGTCATCAAAATAATGCGGTTCTAATGAAGATATGGATATACCGTATCTACCCCGTAAATCTTCGAGATTAAGATCACATAATAAAAAGGCGTCATTGCATACAATTTCAATTGGATTGTATTTCATTATTTCATCAAGAATTTGATGAGAATCTGACACTTCTGTCAAAAAATAGTCGCCTGTGGTTACGTCACAAATTGAAATACCTGTATTATTTTCAAAGCACACAATGCTCATTAAATAATTATTTTTGGTTTCTTCAATCGCACCGGGGGTAATATTCGTACCCGGAGTTACTATCCTTACAACTTCTCTTTTAACGAGACCTTTGGCAAGTTTTGGGTCTTCTACCTGTTCACAGATAGCTACCTTATATCCTTTTGCTACGAGGCGGGGTAAATATGTATCAACCGCATGAAAAGGAACGCCGCACATAGGAGCTCTTTCCTTCAAACCGCAACTTTTACCCGTTAAAGTAAGTTCCAGTTCTTTTGATGCGGTAATTGCATCGTCAAAGAACATTTCGTAAAAATCACCGAGTCGATAAAAGAGAATACAATCCTTGTATTCTTCTTTTGTCTCTAAATATTTAGCCATCATCGGCGTTATTTTTCCGTCTAATTGTTCCATAATTCACCCATAAAATAGAACCCGTGACATTCTGACAGTTTAACGGGAACAATTTGTCCGATTAACTCCTTATCCCCTGCAAAATGAACAATGGTATTATTTGATAATCTTCCCGTAAGCAAAGAATCATCATGCTCGTTTATGCCTTCAACAAGAGCCTCCATAATCATACCTTCATATTTGGAAACTGCCTCTTTTGCGGTATCCTGTACGACTTTAAGAAGTCTGTCAAAATTATATTTCACCTCTTCTTCACTAACCTGATTGGGCATTGAAGCTGCCGGGGTTCCGGTTCTTTTTGAATATATAAAAGTAAATGCGTTATCAAAGGCTACTTTTTTGACAACATCAATTGTTTCATCAACGTCTTCTCTTGTTTCTCCCGGGAAACCGACAATTATGTCAGTTGTTATGGCAATATCAGGGATTTCCCGTCTTATTTTTAATGCAAGATCAAGATATTGTTCTTTGGTATACCGTCTGTTCATTTCTTTAAGAATCCTGGTTGAACCGGATTGCAGGGGTAAATGAAGATGACGACATATCTTTGTGGAATTTTTCATAACTTCAATAAGTTCATCGGATAAATCCTTTGGATGAGAAGTCATAAATCTGATTCTTTCAAGACCTTCAATTTGTTCTATTTTTAATAATAATTGGGCAAAGGTTATATCTTCTTCGATATTTTTGCCGTAGGAATTAACGTTTTGACCAAGGAGCATTACTTCCTTTACGCCGTCTTTGACAAGCGACTTAATCTCATTGATTATTTCTTCGCTCTTACGTGAACGTTCCCGTCCTCTTACATAAGGAACGATGCAGTAACTGCAAAAATTATTGCAGCCGAACATAATATTAATACCTGATTTAAACGAAAATTTACGTTCAATCGGTAAATCTTCAACTATTTGAGTAGTATCTTCCCATATATCGATTACCATGTCGTCACGTTCGAACATAGCGCATATAAGCTCCGGAAATTTAAAAATATTATGTGTTCCGAAGATTAAATCCACGAAATTATATGATTTTTTGATTTTTTCGATTACAGTATTTTCCTGCATCATACATCCGCACAAGGCTATCTTCTTGTTGGGATTTTTCTTTTTCATTGAATGCAAAAATCCCAATCTTCCGTAAACCTTCTGATTGGCATTATCCCTTACGGTGCAGGTGTTATATATAACAAAATCGGCATTTTCACCTTCGGTTAGTAAAAATCCCGTTTCTTTTAATATTCCGCAAAGCTTTTCGGAATCCCTGGCATTCATCTGACAACCGAATGTGCTTACACAAGCATAAGGCTCATGTCCTATGAGCTTGGAATACTCTTTAACATAAGCCTTGGCTTTATCTATATATTCTCTTTGCAATTTTTCTTCAGTATTCAAAATTTATTGTTCCTCAATTTCTTTATTGTTTTGATTGTTTTTAAAACCGCCTTCCAAAAAAATCTTACGTGAAATGAAGTTATATACCATAACCACTGCCGTTGCAATTAATGTAGTAATGGTAGTAACCAAGGATTCGGGGATTAGTTCTTTTAAGGCAGGGGAATTTTTGTATATTTTTGAATAACAAATAAAAATTATTAAATAATTAATAACCAATCCGATTGCGGAAAGAATTACAAAAACAGTAAATTCTTTCTTTTTATCCATTTCTTTTTTGTCTGTAAAGACATATTTAACAGATAACAAATAATTTACTATGCATGAAACGACGAAACCTATTACCTTAAATACATAGATTAAATCATTGTTTTTAAGTAATACAGGCGGAATTGCTGTGATTACGTAATCCACAAAAAATGCAATTACTCCAACTATTCCAAACTTTAAAATTTGTTCAATTAATCTTTTCATTTTTTAAAAATTCCTTTTTGATATAGTTATATAAATATTCCTCGCCGTGTTCGGCAAGAATATTAAGCAATAATTCCAATTTCTCTTTTGTAATCGGATGTATCGGTATCTTATCTTTGCCCAGCTGATAATACTGCAACGGGCAGGTATCATCATAATTCTTACCTTTATACACTTTTGCGGCAGCGATTCTGTCCATCATCATTTCGGCTACATACTTTTGCGGCATTGGTACCGGAATAACGGAACCGTCGGGATTTTCCAAAGAATAATCAATCCAGTATTCATAATGATGCTTATTTCTGCCTTTATGATGAAGCCATGCCGATGAATATCCCATAGCTTCTCTTTCGGCATTGTTGGGGCTTCTGTCTCCCTGAAAATACTTAACACCAACCCAGAATTCCGAAGGTGAATACTTTGATAAATCGTGAAATAATCCCTGACGATACAGTCCGATTTTGAAGCATCCCTTACGAACCAGTCTTCGATGACGATTTATTGTTTTTAGATGTTTTAACAGTTTCATTTTCAATTTTACTTACCTTAACCATTTCAAAAATTACTATACTTCTTGCAGGTATGGGCACTTCGTTTTCCTTGGCAATCCCCTCGGAGTCTGAAGTGGAAAGTATTTTTTGAAGTGTATAACCTTTAGGAAGCTTGGGGACTCCCAGTCTGTGATTTTCCCAATGCATGTTAATGCCTATATAAATTGATTTGGCATCATTTATTCCGCAACACGGTCCGTAGTAGAATAATCCCAAAATTCTTGAATTATAGCTTAAATCTGGACGCCATGCGTCGATACCGTGGTACGATAAATCCGGATATCCGCTTGATAAGATATCCATATTTTTGAGTTCGTTTTTGGGGTGAAGATACGGATTATTCATTCTAAGATTAATCAGTTCTTTAACATAATTAAGAATCTGCCGTGAGAATGAATTGTCTTTCCACTCAACATATCCCTTTTCGTTATCGAGACAATATGCATTGTTATTTCCGTATCTTGAATTGCCGAATTCGTCTCCGCCGAATAAATAGGGAGTTCCTGCACTTAAAAAGATATAAGTAAGTGCATTCTTAATTTGACGCAGGCGGTCTTCGTTAATTGCTTTTTTCTTAGTCTCTCCTTCAATGCCACAGTTCCAGCTGTAATTTGCATCATTTCCGTCGGCATTGTTTTCACCGTTTTCTTCATTATGCTTACGGTCGTATGAATATAAATCTTTTAATGAAAAACCATCATAATCGCAAACATAGTTAATAACCGCATTTGTTTTCGGGTTACTCTTCGAATAGATAATAAAATTGTTTAATAATCCTTCGTCGCCTTTATTAAATCTGCGAATATCATTCTTAAAATTACCGTTATCCAAAGCAACGGTTTTCATAATAGAGGGTTTATTTAAAAGGTACTCATATTCGTATGGAATATATTCAAACCATATTTTGGAACTTCTAAGAACACTGTCCATCAAAATGCTTCTGTAGGGAATGTTAAATCCGTTAATTCTAAATCCGTCAATATGATATTCACAAACCCAGAACTTTAGTGCATCGAGTATGACATCTGATGAATAATTGGGCGAAAAATAAAACTGCATCATAACTTCAACGCCTGATTTATGTGCCGCAAGTACCAATGACTTCATTGATACGGTTGGATCTTCGTTATAAGCATAAGAATTCTTGGGAGCAAAATAATAAGCATCCTGGAATCCCCAACAATTCACATTGCAGATTTCGTTCTTTGAAATATTGACTGTTGAATTCTTGGCTGCTTCTGTCATATTGGCGGGATTTTTAGCTTCTTTAATGCTAAGGCACTCGTCAAATTCATATGAAGGCATTAAAACAATGCAGTTAAATCCAAGTTTTTTAATGTAAGGTAATTTCTCGATAACACCCTCATAGGTGCCTTTGTATTTGCATTTTGAAGATGGATGCATAGTAAAGGAACGGACGTTAATTCCGTACATTAATAGATTTTCATAGGGTATATTAAGGGTGATATCATCTGAAAAATCAAAATCCCCTTTATTAATATTGGCACTTATTAAATTATTGCCGGAAGTTCCGAAGTTTTTATTTCCCTTAAAAGAAATCGCATATTTATCATAAATTATTTTGTCATCAACATAATAATTGTATGTAACTTCTTCAAAATCAATTCCTTCCACACAAATACCGTATAATGAACCTGTTCTTACGGATGAAGAAAAGGCAAAACGTTTCTCTTTGCTGTCCTTATCATAAAGAATAAGGCCGAAATTTCTGGCGTAACCGAAAGCATTTCCCAAATCAAAGGAAAAAGACATACCGCTTCCTGAAGGTGAACCGTTTTCCCCCATTTTATATACGCCGGCTTTATATGGTTTAAAATAGGTAATTTTAATATTATCTGTCATATTTACTCGTTATTTAACATTTAATTTTGGTATGCGCACATACACCAAATATTTTACCACAATATGTTGATATTGTGATATATTTATTCAATAACACACTTATTAAGGAGGCGTGATTATATGAGCAACAAAGAATACAATGAATTCGAAAATACCGAAGAAGAAATGACCGTTACATTAACATTGGATAATGATGAAGAAGTAGAATGTGCGATTGTTACTATTTTAGAAGTCAATAAAAAGGATTATATTGCGTTACTGCCCCTTGACGAGGACGGAAACGGTAATGAAGACGGTGAAGTATGGTTTTACAGATATTCGGAAAATCCCGATGAACCCAATGAAGAACCTGTTCTTGATTATATTGATGATGATGACGAATATGAAGCTGTAGCGGATGCTTTTGACGAATTCCTGGATAATAATGAATTCGACGAAATATTATAATCTTCTACTTTGATTTTCTGATGTATTTGTTACCATCTTTAACAAAACCGACGCTTAGCAAATATTTGGTATGATTGGGATTCTCTTCAGAATATATGAATTCCGATGCATACCATTTATTTTCTAAATAATTATACAAATATGTACCTACGGAATAGTCTCTGTAGGTTGGAATTGTATAATCCAATTCGATTTCAAAGGATGTTTCCCCAACCATTTTTCCGATCATAATCCCAATAGGTTCCGACTTGTTTGATACAAGAAACGCAAGGCGGTGACTTGGAGTTGAATCAAAGTTGGGAAAATATTTAAGAATATCTTCGATATTTGAGTTTAAGTATAATTGAATTAAGGATTCGTCTTTATAGCATTCGCTTACGGTGAAATTCTTGGAATCCTTATCAAGTTTAATAAGATTATATATATTGACAAATACAAGGAAAATATTCATTGCTGCAGTGGGATAAGAAGAAATAAGCAATGCATATATTACAAATATAACACTTCCGACCGTGTTGATTATTCTTAATTTTTTGACAGAGGTCATTAACATCGAAAAAGCTATCAATGCCGATCCGATATATCCGATTCCTTCGATTAAATAATTTGAATTCATATTTCCCTCAATGCAATATTATAAAACTGCTTCTTTATCGAAATGCACATCCAATTGCGGAAACGGTATTGTAATTCCGGCTTCATCCAATGCATACTTAATAATTTCCAAAGCTTCGGTTTGAGCCGCGTAGTAATACTCTTTATTAACATTAAATCTTGCTTCAAGTGATATAGAACTATCGTCAAGCTTGTTTACCAAAACTATGGGATCCGAATTATCGTTAATATATTTGGATTTGGATGAAATGGCATTTATAACCACTTCTCTTGCATTTTCAATGTCTTCATTGTAGGCGATAGAAAACTCTGCTTTTATTTGACGGTTGTTTGAACCGTTTGTTTTGTTAATCATTGTTGTATTTGCAAGGCTTCCGTTGGGCAAAACAATGATATTTCCATGTATATCCTGAATTTTGGTATAAAAAATACTAATGCTTCTTACAATACCTTCCTGATTGGAGGCTGTATCAACAATAAAGTCCCCTACAACAAAAGGTCGTAACAGTAAAATAAGTACTCCGCCTGCGAAATTGCTTAATGATCCTTGGACGGCCAGGGAAATTGCTATTACACATGACCCTGCCAGTGTTGTAATTGATGCCATTTGAACACCGACGATTAAGGCGGCAGTTATAATAACCAAAATTTTTAATCCGACATTAACCGAAGATTCGATAAAATTAACAACTTCTTTATCAATCTTCTTTTTGACGAGAGCTTTAACAATTACATTTTTTATAAGTTTTACAATTTTAAAACCTACAAAAATTACAAGAAATGCAACTAACAAGTCAATAAGAAAAAATAAAAACTTATATGGAATATCACTGATAAATGCATTAAATTGTTTTAAGGCATCAAGATCTTCGGGTGTTAATATGTTTGTAACATCGTTCATTTTTATACTCCGGTTACTTTAATATAATTAAAAATAATAACCTAATTATATTAGCATAAAATAATAGCTACTGCATAATATTAAAATATTAAACAATAGCTATTGATTATAGGTATCTATATAAAAAGAAAAAAGAATTATTTAATAAATTCGGAAGAATAATAAGGAATAACAAGCTTCATTCCCACCTTAATATCTGAATTGGAAAGATTATTCATTCTGATAACTTCGTTAACATATTTGGTGTAATCATCATTATTTGAATATTCTACTGCATAATTCCATAATGAATCGTTATTGTTTACGGTAACGGATTTATAATATTTATATTCATGTACGGTATTTTTACTTTCGGCTTTGGCTTGAATAGAGAAAAATGAAATTGAAATTATCATAATCAGCATTAATGTGCCGAAAACAAATAATATTCTTCGCCTAAGCTGCCTTATTCTTCGTGCTTTGTTTCTTCTGATTTTTCTTTCATAATTTAAATTCATAATATACCTCAATTGCGAATGAATGTTCGGGAACGTTTGTTCTATGTTTTGATTATATCGAACATATTTTCGTTTGTCAACATAAAATCGAACAAACTTTCAGAATATATGTTTGCTTTTGGGAAAAATGTTTGTTATAATCAATTTAGTTGATGGAATGTTGTATTTAATTTCGGAGGTGTTATATGGCCAATGGTAAGATAAGTAATAAACAACAACAGATTCTTGATTACATTAAAGAAGAAATATTAAAAAGAGGTTATCCGCCCGCTGTTCGAGAGATTTGCGAAGCAGTCAATTTGAAATCCACCTCTTCCGTTCATTCTCATTTGGAAACACTGGAAAAAAACGGATACATAAGACGTGATCCTACCAAACCCCGTGCTATTGAAATTTGCGATGACAATTTTCAAATGGTCAGAACCGAAATGGTATCACTTCCGGTTGTCGGTCGTGTAGCGGCAGGTGAACCTATTTTGGCAGAACAAAATATAGAAAGTTATTTTCCTGTTCCTGCGGATATGGTTCCCCGCGGTGAATCATTTGTACTCAAAGTCAAAGGCGATTCCATGATTAATGTGGGAATATACAGCGGCGATCAGATTTTTGTTAATTGTACCAATGAAGCTAAGAATGGTGATACGGTTGTTGCCTTAATAGATGACAGTGCCACCGTTAAGACATTTTATAAAGAAAAAGATTATATTCGCTTACAGCCCGAAAATGATTCGATGGACCCGATAATCGTAAAGGATTGCCAGATTCTTGGCAAAGTATTCGGAGTTTTCCGTTTGATGTAAACTTATATGATTTAAATTTATATTCTAAAACTAGTAAGAGCAATCTATTATCGTTTGAAAATGAATAATAGACTGCTCTTTGTTATATTATCCGTTATTTGATTTATTTACATATTCCGAATAACTCATTCCGGTATATTTTTTAAAACATCTTCCGAAATAATTGGGGTCAGGTATTCCGACTTCCATTGAGGCATTAAACATTTTGATATTTGCCTGAGCCATTTTTATGGCACGTTCCATTCGACATTCGGTCAAGAACTCAAGAAAATTCTTACCGGTCTCCTGTTTAAATTTTCTTGAAAAATAGCTTGGATTAAATCCGAATTCCTGTGCTACAGAAGTTAAATTGATTTTTGAATCCGTATAATTCGATAATATATAGTTTTTTACTTTATCGATTTGAGAAATCTCTATATCGTCAAACTGATCTTTACTTGTACTATCCTTTGCATCAAGCTGGGCCCTAAGTTTTTCCAAAACTTCTATAACTTCAGTGCGCACAAAAGGTTTGAGCATATATTCGGTTACAGGTAAAGAAACACATTTTCTTGCGTATTCAAAATCATCATAGGCTGTCATAATTATTATATTAAGATCCGGATATCTTTGGGTGGCAACCTGAGTGAATTCAATTCCGTTCATAAAAGGCATATTAATATCAACAAATGCAATATCGGGACGTATTTCGTCAATTATATTAATAGCTTCAATTCCGCTTGAGGCTTCGCCTACAACATCCATATTAAGTTCGCTCCAATTAATTGATGCTTTAAGAAGACTTCTTGCAGAAACTTCATCATCAATCAGCATAACTCTATACATATAACCTCCCAATTATTCCTTATTCAAAGGAATTCTGATTTCGATTTCCGTATATTCCCCAAGTTCGGATTTAATTGAAACTGCATCTTTATTATCGCAATAAAATCTTATTCGTTCAATAGTACCCTTTAATCCAAAACTCTTATTTGGATTATCATCATTAGAAAGCTCGCTTTCATCATTTTCAAGTATATGTTCAATATCAGATTCGCTCATGCCTACGCCCGAATCATATACTTTTATTATAAGATGTTCATCTTCAATATAACCGGTAATTCTGATTATACCCTCTTCACCTTTTAATCTTATACCGTGATAGATGCTGTTTTCCACAAGCGGTTGCAGCAAAAGTTTGGGAATCATACAATCCAATGTATTATCATCTATATCATATTCATCTATAATTATGTCTTTATATCTTAACTTTTGTAAAGATAAATAGTCTTTAATTATATTAATCTCCCGTCTGAAGGGAATCTCTTTATCTCCTTTACTTAGGAAATTTCTATAGAAACTGCCAAGTGTTTCAAGGGCGCTTTGCACCTTGTCTGCTCCGGCTTCAACGGCAAGATATGTAATTGTCTCCAAAGAATTATATAAAAAGTGAGGTTTAATCTGCTCGTGAAGAACACGAATCTGAGCTCTTTGAGCAACCTTTTCTTTATCAATTAATTTATCAATCAGTTCATTTAAATATTCGATAAGACTATTATAGCTATCAAGTAACAACCCGATTTCATTATTGGGAATTTTTGCTTCTACTTTCTTAAGATAGCCGGATTCCTTTGTTTTTTGAATTCCCTGACTTAATAAAATTATCGGAGAAGTAATATTTTTGGCTATAAAAATTCCGGCCATAAGTAAAGAAAGTATAAATGCTCCAAGTAATACCAGCATTATTTTAATAAGCTCTGTGGGAACCGTTTCTTCGTCGGCACTTGTCTGACACAATACAATTAACGGTGTTCCGCTGATTTTACATCCCGAAATCATCTTATTGCCTGTGTTTGAATTGATTTCGGAATTTACAATTGTATCTGAAATATAGTTATTTGAAAAATGCTCGACAAGTTCTTTATTTCCGGCTAAATAATCACCTTGATTCGTTAAAATGCAGGCATCCTGATAGTCTTTTACACTAAGGATTCGATTTAGCATATCAAGAGAAATATTAAGCATTAAAATTCCCGATTTTTTTTGAGAATAAATATCATATATTTCTCTTGAAACGGTAATTACCTGTGGGCCTTTTTTCTTATATATCGCATTGTTTCCATTCATAGAAACTACAGCACCGCCTCGTTTTTCGGAAATAATGCGTTCCCAGTCATATTTTTTCATCATATCATAATCTATAGAATACTCTCCTTTTCCTGTATTCATATAAAAGGAATCGTTTCTGAATATCATAACCGAGTCGACATTTCGACAGGCATAGAGAACTTCCATGACACCGAGACGACAGTCATTGGTCATTCCGGCATCAACGGTATCGGCTCTTAAATAGGTAATTACATCCTCGTTAAGCATAACAAGTCTTGAAATATCTATATAACTTTCAATATTAGCCTGAATACTGCTTGATAATGTACTGATTACTGTCTGGGACTCTCTTATTTCTGTATCTCGTTTTGTTTTTAAGGATATGGAATAAAAAGATATAGCAAAAGTAGCTATTATAATAATCATAATGGTTATCATAATAACCCACAATCTTGCTACCATTGATTTTGATTTTTTAACATTATTATTTTTAGATGACATCAAATTTACTCCGACTATGGTAAATTTTATCATCCTAAAAGTTTTAATTCAACAAAATAAAAGCCATAGCAAATGCTATGGCTTAAATTACATATTAAATAATAGTTATTAACCTTAACCTTTTACAGCTCCGGCAATGAAACTGTCCTGAATCTTCTGATTAAGGAAGATGTATGCAAGAATTGTAGGGAATGTTGCGATTGATAATGCAGCACCAATCGGACCCCAGTCAGTTGTATATGAACCGAACAACTGCTGAACACCTGCGGGAATTGTCATATATTCCTTCTTGGTGTTAAAGATACTTGCAAACATAAATTCATTCCAGCTCTGAAGGAAAGTATATATTGAAACTGTTGCAACAGCGGGTTTCATCAAAGGAACAATTACCTTAAAGAATGTACCCCAACGACCGCAACCGTCTATATATGCTGCTTCATCAAGATCCTTAGGAATCTCCTGCATAAATCCTGTACAAATCAATATGCCCATTGCTAATGAGAATGATGCGTAAGGTAAAATCAATGCAGTATAGCTGTTTGTAAGATTAATACTGATGAGCACCTTATAAATAGGTACCAATGCTGAGTGAACAGGAATGGTAAGTCCTAACATGAAGAAACTGTTAACTAAATTAGAACCCTTCCATACTATTCTTGTAATAGCGTATGTAGCCATTACAGCAGCAATAAGAGTAAGAACAATAGTAACTACAGTAATAAAAATACTGTTTGCAAAGAATCTTGGCATATTACCGGTATTCCATGCCTGCGAATAGTTGCTCCATAACCATTTAGTAGGTAATCCTGCAACGTTTGCACCAAAAATTTCACTATTATCCTTTAATGAGAATGTGAACATCCAGTAAATTGGGAAAAGGTTAATTACTGTCCATATAGCTAATAAGATATAAACAATAACAGTTCCAACCTTACTTGTCTTCTTTACTGTATACTCTTTATCAAAATCTATGTTCTTAGCCATTGTTAATCATCCTCCTTAAATACTCTGCCAATAATCAACGCAAATGCAAAGCAAAGAATAATTAGCATTACAGCGATAGAACTTCCCATTCCGACTCTGTTACGTTCGATACTCATGTTGATCAAACGAGTTGTAGGAACTTCAACGGGACTATGCTTCTGGCTTCCTAACAAAACCTTAATCATATCGTATGATTTCAAAGATCCTGTTACTGCAAAAATAACACTAACTTTTAAAATACCTTTGATGTAGGGAATTACAATATATCTGTTAACCTGTCCTTCTGTAGCACCGTCAAGCTTAGCAGCTTCGCGATAATCAGTAGGAACTGATTTAACACCTGCGTACATTAATAACATATGGTAACCGACGAACTGCCACAAGGTAGGAATAAAGCAAGCCCAAATAGCTGTGCTGTTACTAAGCCATGTGAAATCAGTAAATTTGTCAAATCCCAATGCACATAATGCAACATTAAGCAAACCGTAGTTAGGATTATAAATTTTGAGCCATAACTGACCAATAACAACTGTGGAAATCAAAACCGGTAAGAAGAATATTGAAAGGAAAACTCTTTCTCCTTTAATACCTCTACCAAGAAGTAATGCCAAACCGAGCGAAATCGGTAACTGAATAAATACAGATAACGCTGCAAGTAAAAGCGAATTTCCTAATGCTTTCATGAAAGCGATTGAATTACTTGTGAATAATTCAATGTAGTTGCCAAAACCTACAAATCCCTGATTACCCTTAACCAAATGCCAGTCAAAGAAGCTGTAATAGCCTGACATGACAATAGGCGCAATTAGTATTCCACCAAACAAAATGATTGCAGGAAGCAAAAATAAAATTACGTCTTTTGTTGTGGTTAATTTCTTTTTAAACATACCTGATCCTTCCAAAAAATAATGACGGCTCTCCGCTTTCCAACGGAAAGCCGTCAAAATTAATTACTAAACTTTTACTGATTTAGATAAAACTATCTGATATCAGCTGCAAGTCCATCGATGAAGCCCTGTCCATCAACCTGGCAACCATATACCTGAGCAACATAGTCAAGGTATGTAGCAGCATCGTCAGCGTTCTGAGCTGTATCACCGAAGAGAACATAGCTCTTAGCGTTAGCACAGATTTCAGAAACTGCATTTGTTAAAGGATTGATTGAGCTTGTATCGTAGTCAGGTGTCCAAGCAGGAAGTCCACAACCATCAAGGTAACCATAATGGCAGATTTCCTTACCAAGTTCGAATGTGAAAGCTGCTGCTTCTGCTGCATGCTCAGATGAAGCTGCTACAGCAAGAGTATCAGAAGGACCACCGATTAACTGACCAAGAGTAGCCTTGTCAGCATTGATTACAGGGAACTCAGCAACCTGGCAGTTAATACCAGCGTTAGAGAAGTCTGCACAGTTCCATGTACCGTTCATGTAGAAAGCGTACTTTCCGTCGATGAAGTTCTGCTTAACTTCGTCGTTTGAAAGAGCTTCACCTGAAGGATCGAAGTAACCATCTGTAACCATGCTCTGGAAAGTATCAACAGCTGCTGCTACGTCAGGATTGTTCCATGTAGCTCTTCCAAGGAAGATGTCGTTAAGAGCGTCAGCTCCGATTGACTTTTCGATTACAGACTCAAGGTACTCAGTAACACACCATGTCTCTTTACCAGCACATCCGAAAGGATAGTAACCAGCTTCAACAAGCTTATCGCAGCAAGCGATGAACTCATCGTATGTTCCGGGAACCTCTGTGTAACCAACTTCGCCAAGGATGTCCATGTTAGCGAAAAGACCAACAATGTTCATTGTAAGAGGAACACCGTAGTGGCTTCCGTTGTAAGTTGTGTTTCCTGTCATAACCTCAGGAAGAGATGCAGACCAGTTAGCATACTCATCATCGAGGCAGTAAACACGACCAGCGTCTACGAAATCGCCAAGGAATGCACATGACCATGTGAAGAAGATGTCAGGCATATCATCAGCTGCAACAGCTGCCTTAATCTTTGTCTTGTAAGCTTCGTTCTCGATAGCTTCCCAAGTGAAGTTGATTTCAGGATGAGCTGCTGTTACGTCAGCGATAGCTGCTTCGTAAGAGTGACGGTTTGAGTCAGACTCTGTAGCGATACACCACATTTCAAGGTCAAATGACTCTGCAGCAGGTGCTGCTTCTTCTGTTGTTGCTTCTTCAGCTGCAGGAGCTGCTTCTTCTGCAGGAGCTGCTTCTTCTACTGCTGTGTCTGCAGCTGCGGGTGCTGTCTCAGTTGCGCCTGCGCAAGCAACTAATGACATTGTCATTGCAGCTACTAAAAGTGTAGCAAGTGTTTTTCTCATAATTCCCTCCTATGAAAAAAATGAAATATTTGGTAATCTTTCGATTACCAGGTTACCGCATGGCGTTATTGCCATACATTTATGATCACCGAATTGATAATTCGGATAATCAACTTATTGATCGCCCAATACGGTGCCCGTCTTAACCATTGTCCAAGGATATTCCACAGTAAGCTGTGTTCCATCAATTGTGTAGTACAAAGTCGCATCCGGGAAATGATCGTTATAAACGAGTTTTACGGAACCGTCTTCGTTTAAGAAGTAATATCCGGGGAAATAATCATTTTCTCTGAAAGTACCTTCGGCGGTAAATTCAAATGACCAATTGTTCTCGTTCATCCAACTTCCGATTAAGCCGTCCGGAGTTTCATCTCCTACATAAACATATAACTCGGGTTGATATAAAACCATCTCGTCTTTATCCATCTGATAACGAAGTTTAATTTCCTTATCTTTGGATGTTAATGTTATAAATGTATCATCGAAGGTATATTTATATTTTTGTCCTTCATATACCGCATTATTTGAGGTTTTAAATGAAATAATTGTATTTTTGGTATCGTGATTATATGCCCAGTCTCCAAAAAACTGGTCTTTGGTGCCCCCACACCCTACCAACGATAATATTGATACTGTTAGGATAATGCCTAACAAAGCAGACATAGTTTTTTTCATAACAATCCCCATTCAGGCTGATAGTTTCAGCACTGATACTATTCTGTTACATATTGGGTAAATAGTAAATGTAAAAAAATTACTTCATAAGGGAATTTTTTGACATATTTTGTTCACAATTTAGAAACAGCCCCGAAACATTTCGGAGCTGTTATAGACAAATCGTACATTTTTAACACTAAAACACTTGTTTTTTTATCAATTATTCATCAGAATCATCATTTGCATTTATTTCATGTTTGTTAACAAATTTTGAGAAAAATGATGGTTTTTTATTACTTTTATCTTTTGAAACATAAAATTCATTCGATGCTTCGGCAAGCAAAGTGAAGTCACCGTTGGCTTCTATCCTCTTTAAAGGCATATAATCAGCAGTTTCCGTAGGTAAATTTTTGGCTTTTAATTTACGATCCACGCTTCTTTTGATCATAGCGTAAATTACCGCAAAGAACGGAATTCCGATAATCATTCCGCCGGGGCCCCACAGACCGCCGAAGAACATAATTGCAAATATTACCCAGAAACCTGAGATTCCGGTTGAATCTCCCAAAATCTTAGGACCTATCACATTACCGTCAAGCTGCTGAAGAATTATTACAAAAATAATAAATGTGACGCACTTCCAGGGATCTACCATTAAAATAAGCAATGCCGAAGGGATTGCTCCGATAATCGGTCCGAAGAACGGAATTATATTGGTAACACCTACGATTACACTTACAAGCAACGAATATGGAATGTTAAGTATAGAGCATCCTATAAAACATAAAATTCCTATAATAAATGAATCGAGAATTTTTCCTGAAATAAATCCGATAAAGGTATCGGATACAAATCTGACATCTTTAAGGAATCGATTAGCTCTGTCCTTGGAACATATGGCATATATAATCTTTTTGGCCTGTCCCGCAAACTTCTCCTTAATAAATAATACGTATACACTTATTATTAATCCCATAACAAGATTCCATACACTTTTGATTGCACCGTATACGCCGAAAGAAAGTGACAATAACCATTCTTTGGCCTGGGGAAGTATGGTTCCCGAAATCATTTCGTTAATATCTTCGGAATAAGTACCGATAAGCTGCATTGCATTCTTATATAACTGAGGATTATTTCTTAATATCTTGTCAAACCATTCCAATAAAGAAGAATAATATTGAGGATAATAAAGAATAATTCTGTTAATGCTCTGCCCTAAATCCGGAGCGATAGATTTAACGAAAAAGTATATAAGTAAAATAATAAGCAAATATGTCAATATAACAGAATATACTCTGAAACGTTTACGCTGCTTTATTGTTAAGTCACCTGTTTTCTTAATGGTAACAGGGAACAGTATCTTTTGCTCAAAGAAATTAACAATCGGTATAAAAAGATATGCAATAATAAAACCAAAAACGAATGGTTCGATTATTCCGTAGATGCTCGAAACGGTTTCGACAAAAGATTCCATTTTGAATGCCATAAAGAAAAACAAAATCGAACAAACAATTACTAAAAATGCGATAATTCCTATGGTTATATATTTTTTATTAAAATTTAATTTCATCAAATTCCCCTTATTATTCTTCTCTTAATTTAACTGCTTTTGCAGCCATTTTACGGCGGTCTTCTTCCAAGGCCGCATAATGCTTACGAGTAGTATTTACGTCTTTATGTCCGAGAACATCCGCAACCAAATATATATCTCCCGTTTCGCGGTATAAAGTGGTTCCGTATGTACTTCGCAATTTATGTGGTGTAATTTTCTTAAGGTTTGTAACCGTAGATGCATATTTTTTAACAAGATTTTCGACGGCCCTTACTGATATTCTACGATTTTGCAGTGATAAAAACAAGGCTTCTTCGCTACCTTGTGCGGGAATTATGTGGTGACGCTCATTAAAATAATCAAGGAGCGCGCCTTCAACCTCCTCGCCAAAATAAACTACCGTTTCATAGCCGCCCTTACGACGGATTTTAATACCGTTATTCTTAAAATCAACATCATTTAAGTCAAGTCCCACACATTCGGATACACGGATTCCCGTTCCCAAAAGTAAAGTTAACATTGCAACATCTCTTACTTTTGTTTTTTCGTGAAAGGCCATTTGCTTTTTGCTTAAATTATTTCCGTCTTCGACATTATCAAGCAATTGTGCCACTTCATCCGGATCCAATCGAACTATTTCCTTTTCGTGAATCTTCGGAAGGGAAACCAGTGATGCAGGATTTGTTTTTATTAATTCTGCTTTATAAAAATAGTTATAAAAGCTCTTTAAGGCCGAAAGTTTACGCTTTTTACCACGTTCTTCGTTAGTTATTTCTTTTCCGTCTTTATAATATAAAGACATATATTCCATATATTCTTCGATATCTTCACGAGTTATATCATCAAGAATCGATAATGGGAAATCCACAATCTCCATCTTCTTACAATGGGAATTGTTTTCATGCATATATTCAAAAAATACACGAATATCATACGCATATGCAAGCTTGGTTCTGGCAGAGGTTGAATCCGAAATGCCTCTGAAAAACGATTTGCAAAACGTAGGAAGATCTGAAAGAACTTCTCTCATTTTAAGCGTATTTAAATTATTCTGTTCGTCATGATAATTCTTCGTCTTTTCCATCAATTTCCCAGCCTTTAAGTTTGCCGTCTTTAATAGCTGTAAACATTCTGTTTTTAACACCGGGGGCTTCTTTATCGATTCCCTTAAGAATATTTTTGATTAATTCCCTTTTTGTATTTTTGTCTGCGGGACACGGGCTTTTAACCACGGGCAAATTTTCTTTATTGGTAAAGCCTATAATATCTGCTTCTTTAATATAAATAAGCGGACGAATAATGGTAACATCCATTCTGTTAAGATAAGTTACCGGTGCAAAGGTATGAAATCTTCCTTCATATATTAACGATAACATCATTGTGTCGACAACGTCGTCTTTGTGATGTGCATAAGCTACTTTGTTGCAGCCTAAATCTTTAATGCCGTAATTAAGAGCTCCCTTTCTCATTTTAGCACATAACGAGCACGGATTAGATTCTTTTCTTGCGTCAAAAACGATTTCGGCAATATCGGTTTTGATAATTGTATATTTAATTCCGAGTTTTTCACATAATTCTTTAATTTTATCAAGATTTAGATTTTTAAAGCCTAAATCAACAGTGACAGCCTGAATCTCGAAATGCTTCGGATAAAAGTTTTTAAGAGAATTTAAAGCATACAGTAATGTAAGAGAATCTTTACCGCCGGATATGCCGACGGCAATATTATCTCCTTCTTCTATCATGTTGTAGTCATCTACGGCTTTTCTTACATAGCTAAGTATTTGTTGTAGTTTCATATAATTCTCACATTAGATTTAATACAAAGAAAGCCACTGTCATAGGGCAATGGCTTTAATAATTTATTTGAATCGTACATCCATATATGCAACAATTTCATCTACGCATCTGTCAAATCCAAGTTTTGAACTGTCAAGACATAAGTCGTAATTACGGGCATCGGTCCAGTTTTTGCCGGTAAATTTAAGATGGTATTCTTCTTTTTGCTTATTGGTTTTTGATACAAAATCCTCAAGTCCCTTAAAGGGAAGATTCTTAACTTCTGCAGCTTTTTCCAGACAATACTCATAGGGGGCATGTATAAACACCGAAAGAACATTGTCATAATCCTTTAGAACATACTCTGCACATCGTCCTACAATAATACAGCTTTCCGTATCGGCAAGCTTCTTAATTATAGCAGCCTGAATATTAAATAAATTCTTTTCGGAAGTATAGTCCTTTGAGGATGGAGGAAGAATCTCGTCATCCTGATAAATATCATTTGCAAGCTTGGAAATGAATGATGCTCTTGCCTTTTCGTCCGCATTTGCAAATAAGGCTTCGTTAATTCCGCTTTCATCGGATGCCATTTTAATTAAATCCTTGTCATAATATGGAATATTTAATTTTTTTGAAAGCATCTTAGCTATTGTAAGGCCGCCCGAGCCATACATTCTGGATACTGTAATAACCAAGTTTTTGTCCATATAACAATCTCCTATTCTCCTAAATATGCTTTCTTAATATCTTCGTTATTAAGAAGATCTTTAGCATCTCCCGAAAGTACAATTCTTCCTGTTTCAAGTACATATGCTCTGTCAGCGATGGAAAGTGCCTTTTTTGCATTTTGCTCAACAAGCAATACCGTTGTTCCGTCTGCTTTTACCGCTCTTATAATATCAAATATCTCATTTACAAAAATAGGCGATAATCCCATAGAAGGCTCATCCATCAGGATAATCTTGGGATTGCTCATCAATGCTCTTCCCATTGCAAGCATCTGCTGCTCACCGCCTGATAATGTACCTGCCATCTGATTCTGACGTTCCTTAAGTCTGGGGAAACGGGTAAATACCATTTCCAGATTCTTCTCTATTTCATCTTTATCTTTTCGAGTGTAGGCACCCATCTTAAGATTTTGATAAACAGAAAGATTGGCAAATACTCTACGTCCTTCGGGAACATGAGCCATACCCATTGAAACTATTTTGTGAGCAGGAACTTTAGTGATATCAACACCGTTAAAAATGACAGAACCGTTGGTAGCTTCTATAAGTCCCGTAACTGTATGAAGTATTGTTGTTTTACCTGCACCGTTGGCACCGATAAGGGCAATTACTTCACCTTCGTTAACATCAAATGATACACCTTTGATGGCCTTAATCATTCCGTAATGAACTTCCAAATCATTTATTTCTAACATCGACATATATTTAATCTCCTTAATCTTCTCCCAGGTATGCCTTAATAACCTCGGGATCATTAAGAACATCTGACGTCTTGCCCTGACACAATACCGAACCGAAATTAAGGACTGTCAGTTCTTCACATATTCCGGATACTAATTTCATATCATGTTCAATAAGAAGAATTGTCTTATCGAATACATCTCTTACTTCTCTGATTGTATTCATAAGTTCAATAGTTTCGTTGGGATTCATACCTGCTGCAGGTTCATCCAGTAACAATAATTTGGGATTTGTAGCCAGCGCTCTTGCAATTTCCAGTTTACGCTGTTTACCATATGGTAGATTTGAAGCTAAAGTATCTGCTTCGTTATCAAGTTCAAATACTTTAAGCAACGCAATTGCACGTTCGTTCATTTCCTTTTCGATATGATGATATCTGGGTAATCTTAAAATGCCTTCAATTGTTGTATAGTGATACTGATTATGAAGTGCAACCTTAACGTTATCCATAACTGTAAGATCTTTAAATAATCTTATATTCTGGAAAGTTCTTGCTATTCCGAATTTGTTAATTTCAATAGTGCTTTTACCGGTAATGTTTTCGCCTTCCAGGAAAATTTTACCTTCATCCGGTTTATAAACGCCGGTAAGAAGATTAAATACGGTTGTTTTACCTGCACCGTTAGGTCCGATTAAGCCGTAAAGCTTACCCTTTTTTATTTCAAGATTAAAATCATCAACAGCTCTAAGTCCGCCAAAGGAAATAGATAAATTGTTTACGGATAAAATAGTAGCCATTTACTCTACCTCCTTTTTATTTTTCTTAAACAGATTCTTTGGAGAATACTTCTTTCGTAAATTAATAAGCTTGGGTGACCAGTTAAATAACATCATAACTATAAGCACGATTGCGTAGATAAGCATTCTGTAATCGGCAAGTCCTCTGAGAAGCTCCGGAAGTAATGTAAGAATTACGGCAGATATAATGGAACCTCTTATATTTCCTATTCCGCCCAATACTACGAACAGAAGTATTGTAATTGACATATTGTAACCGAAGTTCTTTGGCTGAGCCATTAAAGAATTAAGGTTATGTGCGTATAAAACACCTGCTACTCCTGCCAATGAAGCAGAAATTGCAAATGCCATTAACTTATATTTGGTAATATTAATTCCAACCGATTCGGCAGCGATTGTATTGTCTCTTATGGACATAATAGCTCTTCCGTCTCTTGAATTAATTAAATTCAATACAATTATTAATGTTATAACAATAAGAATAATACCGGCAAGGAAAGTTGAATCATTTGGTGTACCCGTAATACCCTGGGCACCGTTAATTATAACCTTACCGTCAGGTTCCATATTTAAGGAAACAACATCTTTCATCGAAAAATGAAGACCGTTTGAATCCTTACCGACATAGAGAACATTGATTATGTTCTTGATAATTTCACCAAATGCAAGTGTTACTATGGCAAGGTAGTCACCCTTTAGTCTAAGTACGGGAATCCCGATAAGAAAACCTATAATACCTGATACAACGGCTCCCAATATTATGGCTAAAGTGAATCTTAAAGGTCCGACCGTTATAACATCTTCCATACACTTAGAAAAGAAAGCACCTGTAAAAGCTCCCACGCACATAAATCCCGCATGACCCAGTGAAAGCTCGCCAAGTATTCCGACACATAGATTCAATGCAATGGCACAGATAACATATACACACAAAGGCACAAGAAGACCTTTCATCAAATTTGAAATGTTACCTGTTGTAATAAGTATCTCAACTACAATAAATGCCAGAATTACTATTCCGAAGGTAATGATATTGTCTTTAAGTTTTTTGTTCATCTTAATCTTATTCATATTCGCCTCCTAGACTTTTTCCTGGAGCTTCTTACCAAGAAGTCCTGTAGGCTTAACAAGTAAAACAATAATTAATACCAAAAATACGATGGCGTCCGATAATTGAGAAGAAATATACGCTTTTGACATAATCTCTATTACACCCAAAATAAGACCGCCGATAAATGCTCCGGGGATTGAACCGATGCCGCCGAATACGGCTGCAACGAAAGCTTTGATACCGGGCATTGAACCTGTATAAGGCGTAAGTGAAGGATAAGCCGAGCAAAGAAGCATACCTGCAATTGCTGCAAGGCCTGAACCTATGGCAAATGTTAATGATATAGTTCCGTTTACGTTAATACCCATTAACTGAGCAGCACCTTTGTCTTCGGAAACCGCAAGCATAGCCTGACCTGCTTTAGTCTTATTAATAAACAGCATCAACACAACCATAATTATTATACAGGTAATAATGGTTACGATTGTTTCACCGGTAATGCTAAGAGCTCCGTCGGCCAACGTAATGGGACTGATATTTACAACTGAAGTAAATGCCTTAGTGTTAGCGCCGAATACTAAAAGTGCTACATTCTGTAAAAAATACGAAACGCCGATAGCTGTAATAAGTACGGCAAGTGATGATGAAGCACCTCTTAATGGCTTATAGGCAATGGCTTCGATCGTAATACCCAAAACGGTACATACAATTATAGAAACTAAAATTCCCACGACGGGCGGTAATCCAATCATGCTGACAATAGTAAACACTATGTAGCTTCCGACCATAATAACATCTCCGTGGGCAAAATTAAGCATTTTAGCTATACCGTAAACCATAGTATAACCAAGTGCAATAATTGCATACACAGAGCCCAAACTTATTCCGTTAATTAGATAAGAAATAAAGCTCATAAATAACTCCTTCTAAATATATACAACATAACTCAAATATTATACTCTTATAGCTTCTATTATTCAATTAAAAAAGGAATTTTAGATAAATCTAAAATTCCTTTTAAATAACTGTTTTATTTAGAAATCCGATTAAGATTACTGGATGAGTTTGTACTCTCCGTTTACGATTTCCATAGCCTTAGGAGCCTTGTTAACAGCACCTTCTGCATCCCATGTCATTGAAGCACCTGTAAGACCGTCGAACTTAAGTGTTGACATAGCGTCCTTACAAGCATCGCAAATATCTGAAACGCTTGATTCGGGTGTTAAGCCCTTAGCTTCGATTGCAGCCTTGATGATGTAAATAGCATCATAAGCATCTGCTGCGAACTGGTTAGGGTTCTCACCGAATCTCTTGTTGTATTCAGCAACGAAAGCCTTTGTAGCATCATCTGTAGCATCAGCTGCGAAAGGTGTAAGAAGCATAACGCCTTCAGCTAAAGAAGCGTCGAAGTTTTCAACACCAAGGATACCGTCAAGTCCGTCACATCCGAAGAACTTAGGAGCATATCCCATCTTGTTAGCCTGTGAAAGGATTAATGAAGCTTCTGTATAGTAAATAGGTAAGAATACTAATTCAGCACCGTTATCCTGTGCCTTCTGAAGCTGTACACTGAAATCTGTCTTGTTATCAGCTGTAAATGCTTCTGCAGATACGATTTCAAGATTCTTAACTGCAGCTTCCTCAGCAAACTTAGCATAAATTCCTGAAGAATATACATCTGAAGAATCATAAATAACAGCTACCTTAGAAGCTACGCCGTTATCTGAAATATAGTCAGCTGCTGCAATTCCCTGGTTAGGGTCTGTAAAGCAAACCTGATATACATTGTCATTAGCGATACAGTCAACTGCCGAACCTGAAGGTGTAATCTGGAACATATTAGCCTTTGAAGACTCAGCTGCTACAGCTACACAACAACCTGAAGTTACGCTTCCCATAAGGATCTGCATACCCCAGTCTGATAATGTATTGTAAGCGTTAACTGACTTTTCGTTATCAAGCTCATCATCCTGGAAATTGTATTCAATCTGATAACCGTTAATACCGCCGGCTGCGTTAATCTCATCAACAGCAATCTGTCCGGCATTCATAACAGCTAATCCGTATACGGCAGCACCACCTGTGATAGGTCCGATTCCACCGATCTTAAATGTTGCAGCTCCATTGCTTGAGCTTTCTGTTGAGGCAGCATCTGTAGAAGAACCTGCACATCCAACAAGAAGAGTTAAAGTTAATGAAGCACAAAGAAGTACGCTTAAAAACTTTTTCATAATCTTTTCTCCTTTAATAGATTAAATTGTTAACTTGATAAAATATAACTCTTATTATCAAATATGTCAATAAAACACCTTAAAATTTGGTCAAATTGACAATTCAACCATCTTACCGTCTCTCCATATTCTTTCAAGATCGTAGAATAAACGATTTTCCTTATCGAATATGTGGACTATAATATCGCCGAAATCAAGCAATACCCAATTGGCATTTTCGTATCCTTCGATCTGTTTTAACTGAAGGCCCGCTTTTGATAAACACGCATCAACCTCATCCGATAACATTTGAATCTGATTTTTGTTGTTTCCGGATGCAATTATGAAATAATCTGCCATTACAGATACTTCTGATATATCAATCATTCTGATTTCAAAGGCTTTTTTATCATCAAGCACTTTAATTGCTTTATCTGCATATTCTCTGATTTGTTCTTTGTTGAATTCAGACATTAATAACATTCTCCTTTAAATAGTAGTCGTATGCTTCCGTAGCTGTGGAATCTATTTCTTTATTATTAGCTTTTAAATAATTGAAGGTATTCTCAAATATCTTTATGAGACATAAATCAATATCTTCAAAAGCTGTTTTTCTTATTAAAGCAAGATTGGGGATTTCTTCCCGTTGAGGTTCGATATAGTCTGCAATAAATACTATTTTTTCCAGTAAGGACATGCCTATTCTTCCCGTAGTATGATAGGTTATTGCATTTATAATATCTTCATCCTCGATTCGAAACTTCTTCCTTGCTATTAAGGCTCCGACTTTGCCGTGAAGTAAATAAGGTGATTTCTTTTCACTTTCGGAAATGCCCAAATCATATTTTTCGCACAAAGATATAAGTTTATCATCATCAAGATATTTGGCACAATCGTGAAGAAGCCCCGCAATTCTTGCCTTATCTATATCTTCGCCGTATTTCATTGCAAGACAGACAGAAGTAAAACTTACCCCAAGGGTATGTTCGTATCTTTTTTCCGAAAGCACTTTTTTAAGTTTGTTCTCAATTTTGGTATATTTCATAATTATTTTGGAAGCTCTATCTTGGGATTATCCTTGTTCTTCTTATATAAAACAATCTTTTTGCCTATTACCTGAACAACTTCCGATCTTGTTCTTTCACCTAATGCCTGTGCAATCATCTTAGGATCATCAAAGCAGTTTTTTAAAACCGAAACTTTAATAAGCTCATGAGTATTAAAGCTTTCCGATACCGCTTCTACCACTTCCGGAGTAAGGGATGATTTACCTATCTGAAAAATCGGTTCAATATTCATAGCAAGACCTTTTAAATAAGATCTTTGTTTACTTGTCATAGCCATAACTATTCTCCTTATTTGTAATACTCAAAGGTTAAATCATACATTCTTACGATGTCGCCTTCTTCAATACCCATCTCTTCCAGTTTATCAAGAATTTCATTTTCTTTAAGGAAGTTTTGGAAAAATACAAATCCTTTTTCGGAATCAAGGTTAGTATATCCAAGCATTTTTTCGATGCGTGGTCCTTCCAGAATATATTCGTTATTCTTTTCGTCGTAGTCCACGGTATAGGGCTCGTCTTTAAAGCTTATCATATATTCGGGGAAGAATTCCTGCTCGAAGACTAACGGCTTAATATCTGTATTATCAAGAATTTCTTTAACTTTATAAAGCAATTCTTTTATTCCTTCGTTATTTGCCGCACAAATCGGATACACGGGTATACCCTTAGGCTCGAATTCCTTTTTTAATCTTTCAATGGGATTCGGAGTTCCTTCTTCTTCAAAAATGCAGTCAATTTTATTTGCGGCAATTATCTGCGGCTTTTTGCTTATATCGGCATTATACTTTTCAAGTTCCTTGTTTATTGCATAGAAATCCTCAATAGGATCTCTTCCTTCAGTGCCTGCCGCATCGAGAAAGTGTATAATTACTTTTGTTCTTTCGATATGTCTTAAAAATTCATGACCAAGGCCCGCTCCGTCGGAAGCGCCTTCGATAAGTCCCGGAATATCCGCAATAACAAAAGGCTCAACGCCCGGAACGTCAACTACGCCAAGATGCGGATTAATTGTTGTGAAATGATAATTTGCAATTTCGGGTCTTGCGTTAGATACCTTCGTTAAAAAGGTGGATTTTCCCACATTGGGGAAGCCTACAAGTCCTGCATCCGCAAGGAGTTTTAATTCCAAAATCAATTCCAGCTCTTTGGCGCTTTGGCCTGCCTGAGCGTATTTAGGTGCCTGCATCGTAGAAGTTGCATAATGCTGGTTACCGTTACCGCCCCTGCCGCCGGATAAAAGCAAAAATCTTCTGTTTTCTCCGGATAAATCGGTGATAACCTTACCGGATACAGCTTCTTTTACAACCGTACCCTCCGGCATTTTAAGAACAATATCATCTCCGTTTTTGCCGCGGCATTTTCGCTTACCGCCGTCCTGACCGTCTTCGGCATGATATTTGCGGACATGACGATAATCCGTAAGTGTATTCATACCTTCATCTATTTCAAGATATACACTTCCGCCGTCACCGCCGTCACCGCCGTCAGGTCCGCCGTTGGGAACATATTTTTCTCTTCTGAAAGAAACGTGTCCGTCTCCGCCTTTACCTGACCTAACATATATTTTTGCTCTGTCATTAAACATTATAGTCACCTCAAAAAAAAGCTCTGAACAATAAGTTCAGAGCTTTAATTCAAATTCTTACTTTTCTACAGGATAAACAGAAGCCTGCTTCTTGTCTTTTCCTACTCTTTCGAATTTAAGAACGCCGTCTACCTTTGCAAACAAAGTGTCATCACCACCGATACCAACATTGACTCCGGGATGAATTCTTGTTCCACGCTGTCTGAAAAGGATGTTACCAGCCTTAACGAACTGGCCATCAGCGCGCTTAGCTCCTAATCTCTTACTCTCTGAGTCTCTACCGTTCTTAGTAGAACCCATTCCTTTTTTATGAGCGAAAAATTGAAGGTTAAGCTGTAACATTGTCGTTTACCTCCTTTGTGATTACTTGAATAAAATCATTACCGTATTCAGATTGAATACCGTTTAGTCCTAAATTAAGTGATTCAAGAAGCACCTGTGTGCTGGGCTCGTTATCGCTTAACAAATTAAAAATTATAATTCCTTCATCTTCATTAGTAACCAATTCGACTTTTTCGTGATTAATTACGTCAATGGAATTAACTGTATTAATAATTAGGACCGAAATGGATGCACACACAATATCTTCACCGGCAACTCCGTATCCGGAATGGCCTTCTGCATAAAAACCTGTGTATTTATCATCCTTTTTAATAAATGTTATCTTAGTCATAACTCATTATGCGTTAATCTTGTCAATTTTAACCTGAGTGTATGCTTGTCTGTGACCGTTCTTTTTGTGGTAACCGGACTTTCTCTTATACTTGTAAACGATAACCTTCTTAGCTCTTCCCTGTCCTTCGCATGTACCTGTTACAGTAGCATTAGCAACATCAGAAGCAACCTTAACTTTACCGTCGTCTGAAATAGCCACAACCTGGTCAAATGTAACAGTAGCGCCATCAGCAACATCGAGTTTTTCAACTCTGATTACATCGCCTTCAGCAACCTTATACTGTTTTCCACCTGTTGCAATTATTGCGTACATTTGGTTTTCCTCCTTACTACTTAAAGCAAAACTTTAAGTTTCTCGCTAGTTTCGGCGCCGAAAAAACTTCGATCTTAAACCCCACTATGCGGCATACTTGAATAATATATCAAAGGGAAATTGCCTTGTCAAGAGGTAAACTCACCTTTTTTCTGGTAATTTCCACTATTCCGAGTTTTGTAATATCAATTGCTCTTGTTCTTATTTTGTCTTTATTAAGTTCGAATGATAAAAGATTCATAAGCTCGTCATAACTTGCTTCATCCGACATATTAATAAAATCTACCATTATCATTCCGGATATATTTCTTATTTTAAGCTGACGCGCAATTTCTACAGCAGCCTCTTTATTTACTTTAAATATGTATTTTGATGTTTCTTTGTGCTTGCCCTCGGATTTACCGGAATTTACATCAATCACAGTCATTGCTTCGGTTGGTTCAATTATTAAATAACCGCCGCAGGGTAAGTATACTTTTTTATCCAAAGCACGGGATAAATGAGTTCGTAAAGAATATAAATTAATAAGGGAAAGTGCCTCATCGTCATGGAACTTAATTGTCTTATTATTCAATGACTCTATATTCTGCAATGAATCGTAAATATTACGGTTATCGGTTACAATTGTGTCATAGTCGTCAAAATCAATATCATTTACCGCACTTATTACCGAATCCCGATCCTTGTATAACAAAGAATATATTTTCTTTTTGTTTCCGTTGTTTTTGATATCTTCGGCATATGAAATGAACTTATTAAGCTCATCCACCAAAGGCTCGATGCCCTCTTCTAAAAGATAAGAACAATTTGTTCTAAGAACGGTTCTGAAAGCCTTTATTCCCGGGACTTTTGCTTCCTTTACCTTTTCAATTAACAGTTTTGCAACAGTAGAATCGATTTTCTTGGAGGCATTGATTCCGTGACCTTCAAAGTGTATAACGCAAAATTCGCCGGGAATACATATATCCAATGTACCTTGTGGAAGCTTAGTCTTTAGGGCATCGGTTTTAATCTGAATTATAATTTCATCCCCGCATTTTGGAATATTTTCTTTAAACTCAGATAATGACAGGAATACCTTTTGATCCTTGGAAATAGACACAAAACAAGCGGAAAGACCTTTGTTAATTTCTGTAATTTTACCTACATAAACAGAATTAACCATGGTATTTTCCAGTACTTTAATATTTATTAAGTTATGATTGTCGTCAAACAAAAACAAAATATCGTTTTCGTCTATATTGGTAATTACAATCTTTCCCATATTAACAATTAATCAGCGGACTTAGTTTAATATCTTCTGCAGTGCCGGTATTTTCAAAAATATCAATCCTTTTAACATCAAATGCATTTTCGGGAACATCTATACTCATATAATTAAGCAGACATTCCGTTACAAATGTGGGTTTAATATTGGAATCGGAACTTGCGTTTACTATAAAAGCAATTGAATTATTATTAATTACATGAAAATCATATAAATAGTCTTTTAAATCAATAAAAATAAAGCCGCCACCCTTTTTCTTGGGTTTATTGACCGGGATGGTCTGTTGACTGATATAGTCAGTTGCTCTGCTTTTAAAATCATCCGGCAATGAAACCTTATCTTTTATCGTTACTTCATAGGAAGCAGCAAAGACACTTGACATACAATTAGGGCTCTTATCCGGTAATTTCTTAACGGCCATAATTTGAATTCCTTCATTGAGCTGACTGTTCAAACTTTCCAAAACGGTATTTTCATCCATTTCTTCGGTTAATTCCATATCAAAATATTCGCCCTCCGAAGTAAAACCTACCGATAAAGGAAATGCAAAGGACAGTATCTGATGCGGTGAAAATCCTTCCGTATAAGCAATAGGAATATGTGCTCTTCGTATTGCTTTTTGGAAATATCTCATTACATCAAGATGTCCTATATATTTAATTGCTCCGTTTTTACTGAATTTAACTCTGTATTTCATATTATCTTGCTTTGGTACAAATTCCGGTGCCGTATTTAGCTGCACCGCATCCGTTACATTTTTGTGCGCAATTAGGAGTTGTAGCGCCCTCTTTTGCCTTATGCCATTCCGATAACAGGAATTCCTTTGATACACCACAGTCTAATATATCCCATGGGAAAATTTCATCATCCTGTCGTTCCCTTGTTGTATAGAAATCAATAGAAACGTTACACTCCTCAAAAGCCTGAAGCCACAGGTCGTGTCTGTATGTTTCGGACCATGCATCATACATGCATCCCAGTTCATAGGCTCTTTTGATTACCGCATTTAATTTTCTGTCTCCCCGGGCAAAAACACCTTCAAGTACGGAGGTATCTGCCTCGTGCCAGTTATACTTAATGGATTTTTGATTAAGCTGTGACATTATTGCCTTTCTTGTCATATATGCTTTATCAATAAATTCTTCCTTAGTATTTTGCTTAGCCCATTGGAAGGGAGTAAAGGGTTTGGGTACAAAGAATGATGTGCTTGCCACTATCTGTATCTTGCCCTGGCGTTTTTCCTTGGGAACGGTTTCATAATACAAGGCAGCAATATCATTTGATAATGTGGCAATTGCCTCAATGTCTTCCTGCGTTTCAAAAGGCTGACCCAGCATAAAGTAAAGTTTAACTTTATTCCATCCGCCTAAAAATGCTTCCCTGCAACCGTTCATAATATTATCAATTGTAAGATTTTTATTTATTATATTCCTTAGCCTTTGGGAACCGGCCTCGGGCGCAAAGGTAAGTGATGATTTTTTGACATCCTGGACTTTGTTCATTACATCCAGAGAAAATGCATCAATTCTTAAAGAAGGTAAAGAAATATTGATTTTGTTATCCTTACAATATTTCATTAATCTTTCCAGTAATTCCCCTAACTTACTGTAATCAGATGAACTTAAGGAACTTAATGTGATTTCTTCGAATCCCGTATTTTCAAGTCCTTTAACCGCAGTATCAAATAGGTAGTCTACACTTCTTTCTCTTACGGGCCTGTATAACTGTCCTGCCTGACAGAATCTGCAGCCTCTTATACAGCCTCTTTGAATTTCCAGTGTGATTCTGTCGGAATAGCTTTTTATATACGGAACAACGGGTTTTACAGGATAATAAGTATCATCAAGATCCTTTACAAGTTCCTTATGAACTTTAGAAGGTACATCATCATAAAGAGGAAGCATACTTAATATTGTTCCGTCTTCCTTATATTTAACTTCATACATTGAAGGGACATACATTCCGGGGATTTTGGCTGCCTCGTGCAAGAATTCGGAACGGGACATATTATCGGCTTTGGCTTCTTTATAAAAATCAAGAAGTTCTCTGTATCTGGTTTCTCCTTCTCCGATATAAAAAATATCAAAAAAATCAGCAATCGGTTCCGGATTATAGGAGCAGGGACCACCGCCTATTACAATGGGATCTTCCCATGTTCTTTCTTTGGATTCTATAGGAATTGAAGATAAATCAAGAATCTGAAGTATGTTCGTATAACACATTTCGTATTGAAGTGTTATACCCAGAAAATCAAAATTTTTAACAGGGTCCTGAGATTCCAACGCAAAAAGAGGAAGTTTGTTCTTCCTCATAATTGGGTCTAAATCAGTCCAGGGAGAATACACTCTTTCACACCAGGTATCCTCGAAACTGTTTAGCATATCGTATATTATCTGAATGCCTAAATGAGACATACCGATTTCGTATACATCGGGGAAACACATGGCAAACCGTATATCAATATTGTTTTTATCTTTATATACTGCGTTTACTTCGTTCCCGATATACCTTGCAGGTTTTTCAATCTGCATCAGAATATCATCTGATAAAGCTAAGTTATTGTTCATCGTTTATCAAGCTCTTCTGTTATTTCTTCCCATGTAACGTTCTTTTCAGCCATAAGCACCATCATATGATATAAGAAATCGGCAATTTCATACTTGATTTCATTGGCGTTTGGATTCTTGGCAGCAATAACGATTTCGGTAGCTTCCTCACCAACCTTTTTAAGTATTTTGTCAATTCCCTTATCAAACAGATAATTGGTATAAGAACCTTCTTTAGGGTTAATTTTTCTGTCTTCTATAACGGCCATAACAGATTCGAATACCTTAAGAGGATTTGTTTCTTTATATTCTTTCTTCATAATTTCGTTAAAGAAGCATGAATATTTGCCTGTATGGCATGCCGCACCTACCTGCTTAACCTTGGCAAGCAGTGTATCCTTATCACAATCGGCACTAAGTTCTTTAAGATACTGATAGTGGCCGGAAGTTTCACCCTTGATCCAGAGCTCGTTTCTTGATCTTGAATAATATGTCATGCGACAGGTCTTAAGTGTCTTAAGATAGGCCTCTTCGTTCATATATGCCATCATAAGCACTTCCGAAGTCTTATAATCCTGTACAATAACAGGAACCATACCGTCGGAATTAAGTTTAAGATCGCTCCATTTAATTATGGGATCAAAAACGGAAACAGCCAAATTATTTTCTTTGCATAGATTTTTAATGTTTTCGATTTCAAAAACATTTTCATTAATTGCAATTCCGGTCATTCCGGTAACTATTTCGTTTTTGAATATTTCGATAATCTTATCAAGAGACACATCGGGTAGTGTAATAATTAAAGGTAACTTACTGCATTCGATGGCATCCTTAATAATATGATCGTTAATTAATATAATCTCACTTACAAATTCTTCCAAAATTTCCGTATTATCTTTAATCTCGGAAGCATCTTTAATACATGCAAGTATTTTGTTCTTTCCGAACTTTAACGAAACTTCTTTTGTAAGTTCCACATTTGAAGCTTTGGAATAGTTTAAAGCAGCTTTTGCACAGCCTGCATAAAGCAATTTCTTAACATCTTCCATCCTCTTGATATTACCGGCGCCTATTACGGGTAATGATGCCTTTTCACATATGTCTTTAATACAATCAAGCGCTTTTTCGTGTGCTGCATCATCGGTAGATAAATCGTAAATAATCAATTCATCGGCACCGTTTTCAAAATATTCCAATGCAAGGTTTCCGGGATTATCACTTATTACGGAAAAATCGTTGTAATCCTTAATTGCCTTTTCGTCTTTCAAAAATATACATGGAATAAACTTTTTAAATTCACTCATTATAAAGTTCCTTTCGTACTAAGAACCTCATTTGAACGAGGATCTTTTAATGTTGCTTCATCCAAAGCACGTGCAAATGCTTTAAACATAGCTTCAATCATGTGGTGATTGTTCTGACCGTACATAATTTTAAGGTGTAAATTCATTCCTGCGGAATAACTGACCGCATAAAAGAATTCTTTAATCAATTCGGTATCAAGATATCCTACCTTATCAACGGTAAAATCGCAATCAAAAACAAGGTAGGGTCTTCCTGACAAATCAATTGCACACATTGCAAGGGAGTCGTCCATTGGAAGCATTGTACTACCGTATCTCATTATACCCTTTTTGTCTCCGAGAGCTTCTTTGATTGCTGTTCCGAGTACAATACCTGCATCTTCAACGCTGTGGTGACCGTCAACATTAAGATCTCCTTTGATTGTCATATCAAGATCAAAAAAACCGTGACGCGTAAAGCCTTCAAGCATGTGATCAAAAAATCCGATACCTGTTGCTATATTGCTTTTTCCCGTTCCTTCAACAGTGAATGTACAGGAAATATCGGTTTCTTTTGTTTTGCGATTTACAGTAGCTGTTCTCATTAATTATTTGTCTCCTTATTCAAATCTGACTGCAACCGAATTGGCATGAGCCGTAAGTCCTTCGGACTCGGCAAATAATTCGATTTCATTATGAACCTTGCTTAATCCGTCTTTAGAATAGCTTATTATGCTTGTTTTCTTAAGGAAATCATCAACATTAAGGGGACTGAAGAACTTTGCGGTTCCGTTAGTCGGCAGAATGTGATTGGGACCGGCAAAATAATCGCCCAAAGGTTCCGAAGAATATTCTCCAAGGAATATTGCTCCTGCATTCTTAACCTTAGTCATGGTTTCAAACGGATTTTTCGTAAGAATTTCCATGTGCTCGGATGCAATTTCGTTTGCAGCATCAATTGCATCATCCATATTCTGTGCAACAAGAATATATCCGTAATTATCAAGTGACTTATTTATTATATCTTTTCTTGACAAAGTTTTGGTAAATTCATCAACCTCTTCGGAAACTTTAGTTGCCAGTTCCTTTGATGTAGTGATTAAAATTGCAGATGCCATTTCGTCATGCTCTGCCTGAGAAAGTAAATCTGCGGCAACATATCTTGGATTGGCACTTTCGTCAGCCAAAACAAGAATTTCCGAAGGTCCTGCGATTGAGTCGATTGAGACATATCCGAAACATGCCTTTTTGGCCAAAGCAACGAAAATGTTTCCCGGTCCTGTAATTTTGGATACCTTGGGAATTGACTCGGTACCGAATGCCATTGCTGCAATTGCCTGAGCTCCGCCTACCTTATATATCTCATCGCAGCCTGCTATTGAAGCCGCAACGAGGGTACCCGGATTGACTTTACCTTCCGCGTTGGGAGGTGTTGTCATGATTATTTTCTTAACTCCCGCTACTTTTGCAGGAATAATATTCATTATTACAGAGCTTGGATATGCGGCTTTACCTCCGGGAACGTAAACACCGGAAACTTCTATAGGCGTAAATCTCTGGCCTAATATAGAACCGTCTTCTTTAGTGTCAATCCAGCTTTGACGAAGCATTTTTTCGTGGAAAGCACGTACATTTTCGGCAGAGTGCTTCATTACTTCGATAAGCTCGGGATCAACAAGCTTATATGCCTCGTCAATTTCTTCCTTTGTAACCTTAATGTTTGATTCGTTTAAATTGAATTTATCGAATTTTAAAGTATAATCAAACAATGCCTTATCTTTGTTGATACGAACATTATTTATAATTTCATTAACAACAGCCTCATACTCGCTGTATGAATTAGGGCTGCGCTTTAATAAATCTTCAAGAATGTTATTCTTTGTTTCTGTTGTTAAATTTACTATTCTCATTTATCTATTCCTCACACAGAGCTTTCATTCCTAAAATCAGCTCTTTAATTCTCTTTGATTCCATCTGCATTGAAACCGGATTAACTATCATTCTTGCAGATAAAGGAATGATTTCTTCCAATACCTCAAGGCCGTTTTCTCTAAGGGTGGAACCTGTTTCGACTATATCTACTATAACATCCGACAACTCAACTATAGGACCCAGTTCCACCGAACCGTTTAGCTTAATAATATCAACTGTCTGATGCTTTTTATTATAAAAATAATCTTTTGCAATCTTAGGATACTTACTTGCAACTCTTATTCTTTCTCGATGTTGCAAAAGCTCCTTTGCTTCCTTGGGACCGCATACACACATTCTGCATTTTCCGAATCCCAAATCAAGAACTTCAAATACATCTCTTCCTTCTTCGAGTATCGTATCTTCGCCTACAACTCCGATATCGGCAGCTCCGTATTCCACATACGTTGGAACATCGGGACCTTTGGCAAGAAAGAACTTAAGCTTGTACTCTTCATTTACAAATATAAGCTTTCTTGTATCTTTGTCCTTCATCTCCTCACAGAAAATGCCCATCTGTTCAAGCATTGACATTGTCTTGTTTGCAAGTCTGCCTTTGCCTAAGGCGAATGTAAGATATCTGTCTTCCTTATTAACAGGATTCATTTTTTCTTTATTAAGAGCGCTTAATAAGTCATCAATAACTACGCAAAAGCCGATAGCAGGCGCATCCTTACCGAAATTTGACAATAGATTATCGTATCTTCCGCCCTTTAAAATGGCATCGCCGATGCCGTATGTGAATGCTCTGAAAATTACTCCCGTATAGTAATTATATTTGCTAAGCATTCCCAAATCATAAATTACATATTCGTCAACATTGCGTTTGACAAGCTCATTATGAAGCTCTTTTAATCTAAGAACCGCATTTTTGGAACGAACATTAGTGGCATCGTTAAGGGCATTATCAAGAACTTCCATCGTACCAAAATGGTTTGTTACGGAAATAATCCTGTCGCAAATGTCAGAGGACAAATTTTGCTCTTTAAGATAATCATAAGCACCATATATATTCTTCTGTGAAATATAATCCCTTACGTTAAGTTCAACATCTTTTGAAATATTAAGTTCTTCACAAATACCCTTATAGAAATCCGCATTACCGACAGTTATTTGTATGTCTTTTAAGCCTGCACTCTTAAGTACTTTAAGTGCAAGGGCAATCATTTCCGCATCGGCACTTACCGAGCTGTCGCATATAAGCTCCGCTCCCATTTGGGTAACTTCTTTAAGTTTGCCCTGAAGTAATGAAGTATTTGCAAATGTATTTCCTGAATAACAAAATCTTATTGGATCTGTTTCCTCCGCAAAATACTTGGCTGCGCAACGTGCTATAGACGGAGTAAAGTCGGGTCTTAAAACCAAGGTATTACCGTCGGAATCATTAAATTTAAATAATTCGTTTGTGGAAGTTGTACTTATTCCCGATGAAAATACATCAAAATATTCAAATGTGGGCGTCTGAATCTCCTTATAAGATTCTGCTTTAAAAATATCTCTTATCTTAGCTTCGAGATTAAGCTTCTGTTCATATTCTTCACCGTAAAGATCTCTGACTCCTTCGGGTGTATGCAATAAATAACTGTTTTTCATATAAATTCTCCATTCACTTTAGTGTGGTAACGTGATAATTCGTTACTATGCTACCATACTAAAATGATTATGTCAACAAATCTCTTTCTTCCACATCACGTTTTAAGGCTTCAAGATACGGAACGAAGACGCCCTCGTTAGGTTTTATTATATAATCCGGGTTAAGCTCGTCTATCTTAAAGCTTTTTCTTCCACCCTCTTCCATAGCTCTGTCCCAAAAGAACTTAAACATTTCGAAGGGCAGATAATACATTATATCCTTTGTCGTAAAATATATAATAAAAAAGGAAATACCGCCCTGTTTCTCGAAGTGCTCCATAAAATCAACCTGATGAGCATGAATATTTTGAAGGGGAAATCGTTCTTCCCGACATTCCTTGGCGTCAAAACACACAGGGAGCCCCTGAACCGCACCTATATAATCCACGGTACTTTTTTGATCAAAATACGCAAGAGTAATCTGCTTTCCCTTGGGATTCATCTTGATAGGCGTTATAGGCGTTGGAATTTTTTGAACAACAGCCAGTCCTTTTTCTTTATATATTTCATTTGTATTATTGATTAAATCTTCAAGATATGAACCTCGAAGTCCTCTTGATTTCCATGTACTCATAATTTAATAACGAGATTGTTCCATTTTTCTTCCGGACAATCGGAGGGAAAAACTAATTTATATGCGCACAAAACCTGTTCATTTATATCGTATTTTTCATTAAAGGACTTATTGCCGTATTTATAGTCCCCCAAAAGAGGATGATTAATGAACGCCATATGAGCTCTTATTTGATGTGATTTACCTGTAATCAGTTCGATTTCAATCTGTGTTCTGTCATCGTAATTATTGATTGGAATTACGTATGTTTTAATGCGACTGCTTCCGGGAATATTATCTTTTATTACTTTTACTTTATTTGTTTTTTCGTCCTTTATTAAATAATCATCCAGCAATATGGGATTATCTATTCGCCCCATGCAGGTGGCTTTATAATACTTTTTAAGGCTTCGGTCTTTAATCATGGCCGAAATTAAAGTGCTTCCTTTAAGGGTTTTGGAACCTATAATCAGCCCTTTTGTATTTCTGTCAAGTCTGTTAAGGATTGACGGCTTAAATGAATTCAAAGAATTCTCATTAACAATTCCGCGATTAAGAAGATATCCTATGAGATATTCATTCATTGATATATCAGAGGGTTTTGATTTTTGAGAAAGTACATTTGACGGCTTATTAAAAACGACTATATCATCATCTTCATAAACTATATTAATGTTTTTCAAGGTTTTATATGCTTTTTCGTAGGAAGATACATCCACTGATTCTTTAATGCAAAAAGAATCAAAGGTTTCGTCAGACAAATATATTTTTATGTTGTCGCCGGCATTTAATTTTTCGGAACCGGATGCTTTTGTATCATTTAATTTTATATTCTTTTTACGAAGCATCTTATAAATAAATGAACCGGGAGCATTAACAAGTATTCTTCCTAAATATTTATCAAGTCTTTGACCTTCATCCGATTTGCTTACAGTATATTCTTTCAAGATAATACCTCAAATATTAAAGTGTAACCTCGTACAAAGATATACGAACCTCATCATCTTTAGCTTCATTTGTACTGATTTTTTGATTCATGGAGCCAAGCATACTTTTGTATTTATTAATATCATTTGTTAAAGATACGGTTATATTTTTATGACCTGCGGTTTTTAATATTGTATTTAAATGATTAATACATTCTTTTTCGTCAAATTTATCCGCTTCATAATATCCTATTATCACATTGTCATTTACTACCATATGTGATATGGGATAATTCTTTGAATATGAAGTAAAATACATATCATACATAGATATTAGATTGTCACATAAGGGATTAATCTGCTCGTAACTGTTTTTAGTACACCCTTTGGCCCTAATAAACATAATCATGGATACAGCACTCTTGCATGCCGGCAAACATCCCAATATTCCCACAACAGTAAGAAGATTCCTTTTGGTCCCTGTGGTAATATATCCCGTTATTATAATTGCGGCAGATATAGCAAAATATATAATTGTAATTAAAATCACACGATTTCGTTTTTGGTGAATGTAACCGAAGTCACCTTTAATAATCTTTTTTAACATTTCTCTTTTTCTTTTTCGTAAATATTTTGGATGCAATAACTGTTATTAATATAAGCAAAAGTATTGCTCCGGTTGCAAAAATTCCGATTTTAATGCCCAAAGAGCCGTTACTGTCATTAGCTTCGACAGCTGTCTCGTAAGTAACGGTTTCATACTCCGGTTTATCTTCTACCAATAGTTCAACATTATAATCGGCTTGCGGTTCGCTTTTGGCAGCCGGGGTTTCAACGGTAGTTAACTCAACCGTTAATAAATTGCTCATTGTTAATTTGTCGTATTGGTTGATTACACAAGTGATGATATTTGCAGGTTTATTCTTAGGAACATCAAGCGTAATTACTGCATTATCAACAGACTTATTCCAGGCTGTACGAGGATAATCTTTCAACGCGGAATAGGTAACACCTCCGTCTGTGCTGTACATGTAATATTGAATAAAGCTCTGCTTATCAACCGCATGCATATTAATTGTAATTTTACCGTTGGGGATGTCGGCACTTACAAGTGAAATTTCATTAATTTCAGGTTCCGTTTCATCCGGAAGGACTTTACCCTTAAAGGTTTTTGAATTTAACTGATATGAAGAATAATCAATACCAAGCGCCGTCGATTTAAGGTGCAGTGATTTGGCAAGTGCCGTTGCATCCTGTACTCCGAAATTGGCAAGGGACATTTTAAGCTGCCCTGAATTTAACGGTACCGCAAAGGCATCATTTGAATTATCAAGATAACAGTGTTCTATAATGCATGAGGGAATCTTGTAATTAGTACCGATTCTTATTACTCCGTAATAATTGTCGTTTGACTTACCAACTCGGGTCTTAATTCCTCTGTTGTGAAAACCCATACCTTCGAAATTGGATATAACCTGATCCGCAAAAGGATATAATTTTGAATAATAATCCCCCTGTATCGGCAACCATATTTCGGAACCGTAAAGATTATGTAATGTCGACATGTTAAAATGCAAAGAAATAAAATAATCAGCATTAACGCCCTTGGCAAAATCAAGCCTTTGCTGAATGCTCATATCAACATCCGATGTTCTGGTGACGTATACTGTAACATCATCAAACTGCTCCAGATAATCTTTCATTGCATCGGCAACAACCACCGTCAGATCTTTTTCAATTAATGCCCCGTTTATTCCACCTTCGTTAGCACCGCCGTGGCCGGGATCGATAACAATCGTATAACCCATAATTTCCCTTTAACAAAAGTTCACCGGCGTAATTAACGCCGGTGAAAATAATTACGACAATAAATCTAATTTCAAATCTCCGTTAGGATCAGCAGCTGCAGCCGCTGAAGTAACATTGTTAACTACCGGGATATTTCCTGTAGTATCTTCCGGAACCAGAATGGCTCCCGTATCCTGCATCTCAAAATCAGTTGGTAATTCGGCAGTATCATCTATAGTAGGCGGATTGATTTCGTTTCGGTTCGAAACCGCAATCTCATGATACTGATTTAACTGAGTGTAAAAGCTTTCGTAGTGACTCTGTGCAACTCTCATAGTTTGAGAAACCACATTTTCATATGCCGAAAGCATATTATCCATATATTCAACTGCAGCAGATTTAACTGCATTAGCCTCTAAAGTAGCTGTTGTCAATATTTCCTGTGCCTGAGAATATGCTGTCTTTACTACTTCGTCGGCCTGAGCGTATGCCTGTTGCATAATTGCGTTCTGAGATATCATCTCATTGGTTCTCGCTGCCGCCTCATCTATTAAAGACTGTGCTTTTTCCTTTGCTTCTTTAAGAATTTCCTGCTGATTAGACACTACCTTCTGATATCTTACCAGTTCTTTGGGTGTTGTGTTTTTAAGTTCTCTTAACAGCTCATCAATTTCTTCTTTATTAACAATAATCTTACTGTTTGACAAAGGCTGATATTTACAATTATCAATATAATCTTCGATTTCATCAATTAACTGTTCAATTCTACTGCTCATGGTTTCCCCCATTATTTTTTAATGTTGTACTTTTCGTATACTGCTTTTCCTACAAAATCAGGTACACAAGGAGTAACATCACCGCCGAAATAAGCAATTTCCTTAACAGCACTGGAACTAAGATATGCGTATTCCAATGAAGTAGTCAAAAATACAGTATCAACTTCCCCCTGTGAAATCAATCGATTTGTTTGGGCATTTTGAAGTTCATACTCAAAATCTGTAATGGCACGAAGTCCTCTGATTACAACATGTACGTCTTTTGACTTACAATAGTCAACTAAAAGGCCGCTAAAAGATTCTACCTGAACATTATCAATATCTTTAAGCGCTTCCTTTAGCATTTTAACACGTTCATCTACTGAAAACAATGGTTGCTTACTTTTATTGTCCAAAACAGAGACCGTCAAAACATCAAACATCCTGGCAGCTCTTTTTATCACATCAATATGACCATATGTTACCGGATCAAAACTTCCCGGATATATTGCACTCTTCATTATGCTCTCCTAAAAAAAATATGCTTATTAGTTTTATATCTTTTTTCTTTTATAATGTCAAAACCTTCGAAGGAAAAATCCTTGTTTAGTGATGCTTCAAGTATTATCAATGTATTCTCTGTAATGTATGGTTTGTTATAAAGCGTATCAAATAATGCGCCTTCATATCCGGCTTCATAAGGCGGATCCATAAAAACGATATCTACTTCCTTTTCGTTAATCAGTGATAAGGAAGCAATATAATCATTCTTAAGTATAGTAGCATCATTAAAGAGCTTGGTAAACTTAAGATTTTCCGTAATGCATTCAACAGCCTCTTTATTATTATCAATAAAGTAACAGTGCCGGGCTCCTCTTGACAGTGCTTCGATGCCTATTCCGCCGCTCCCGGCAAAAACATCCACGAAAACACAATCTCCAAGATCATTTTGAATCATATTAAACAAAGTTTCTTTAATTCTGTCCTGTGTTGGCCTGGTATTTAATCCTTTTGGTGTTTTTAAATTAAGTGATCTACACTTACCGGCAATAACTCTCATAATAAATTAGATTCTGATCTTGGTTCCCTTACCGTCACGTTTTGAAAGTTTGACTTTATATAAATCAAAGGGCTTTTCGTTAATAACAGCTTCGTTGTTTCCGGTAGCAGTAGTAAAGAATACCTCTTCAACCGCATCCTTGGCGGATAATTTCATTCCTCTTACACCCACTGCCGTCTTTTTCTTTTCGGGTATTTCTTCTACACCGAATCTTATGAAGAAACCGTCTTTTGTCTTAAGGACAATCTGCTTTTGATCTGTAAGAGCACGAACACATACAACTTCATCATTGTCAAGAAGTTTTGTGGCAGCAATTGTTCTTCTTGTTACATCGAATTCGCCGCCGTCTACAACCTTCATCATTGAAGATGCAGTAACAAAAATCATTCTGTATAGATTAAGTCTGCTCTGGGATTCTACCGAAACAATATATTCTTTGTCCGTACTGAAATTACTTATATTGTCAATAGGGACACCCTTATCCTTGAATTTACCGAAGGGAATATCAAGTACTTTGATTGTGTGCATATCGCCTATATTGGTGAAAATACATATTCTTCCCGTATTCTTACAATTGACGATATATTTGTATTCGGCCTCACACGCTTCTTTATTCCTCTCATAAGTGGCCATATCTACAGTCTTACAGTATCCGAAACGATCCATTAAGAACATAACGTCCATTTCTTCAATCGCTTTTTCGACAAATACGGCTTCTTCTACGTTATCGATTACGGTCTTACGCTTAACTGCAAACTTGGATTTAATGTCATCAAGTTCATTCATAATAACCTGAGCCATCGAATCACGTCTTTCGAGGATATCTTCATACTTAAATATATTTGCCAAAGTCTCCTCGTGATCGTTAATTAAAGCCTCAAGTTCTAATCCGATTAACTTGTATAATCTCATTTCCAGAATTGCATTTGCCTGTTTTTCCGTAAATTTAAGCTGGCTTGCCATAATTTTGGATTCTTTTGATTTAAAAATAATACCTACTGTATTTCCGTTAACAAGACAATCCTTGGCCATGGCACGGTCTGTGGAACCCCTGAGGATTTCTATAACCAAATCAATTACATTGCAGGCTTTTATAAGGCCTTCCTGTATTTCTTTCTTTTCGTATTCTTTTTCAAGTAAAGTTGTATACTTACGTTTACATATTTCAAACTGGAAATCTACATTATGGGCAATTATCTGCTTAAGCGACATTACCTCGGGTTTGCCGTCTGCAATTGCAAGCATATTAACGCCGAATGTATCCTCGAGACGTGTTTTCTTATAAAGTAAATTAACAAAATTATCAACATCCGCATCCTTACGAAGTTCAATAACAATTCTGATACCTTCTTTAGATGACTGATTTGTTATATCAACAATATCCTGAGTTTTCTTGCTTTCGGCAAGGGCTGCAATATCCTGTAAGAATTTTGCAATGTTTGCGCCTATCATAGGATAAGGAATTTCCGAAATTACTACATTGGTTTTACCGCCCTTTTGAGGCTCTATATCAACCTTGCCTCTTACTTTAATCTTGCCGGTTCCTGTTTCGTATATTTCTTTTAACTCGTCTTTGTTCGTCACAATACCTCCGGTTGGAAAATCCGGACCTTTGACATAACGCATAAGCTGAGCATTTGAAATGTCTTCATTATTCATATACGCCTTGGTAGCGTCTATTACTTCTCCGAGATTATGAGGCGGTATAGAGGTTGCCATACCTACCGCAATACCGTCGGAACCGTTTACCAGGAGATTGGGGAACTTAACGGGTAATACCGTAGGCTCTTTTTCTGTTTCATCGAAGTTTGGCATAAAATCAACCACATCTTTATCAAGATCTGCCAAAAATGCATTTTGGGTGATTTCCATAAGCCTTGCTTCCGTGTAACGCATTGCAGCGGCACCGTCACCTTCGATATTTCCGAAGTTACCATGACCGTCAACAAGCGGAAGACCTTTTTTGAAGTCCTGCGACATAACGACAAGAGCTTCATAAATCGAGCTGTCACCGTGGGGATGGTATTTACCCATTGTATCTCCCACAATTCTTGCGGATTTTCTGTAAGGCTTGTCAAACTTAATTCCGAGTTCGTGCATATCATACAAAACTCTTCTTTGGACAGGTTTTAAACCGTCTCTTGCATCCGGAAGAGCACGTGATACAATAACCGACATTGCATAATCAATAAATGATTTCTGCATTACTTCGGAATATTCTGTCTTTATTATATTTTCAACAATTTCTTTTTCTTTTTTCATATTATTGCCTGTTTACTAAATGTCTAATTCTGCCTCATTTGCATGATCGTATATAAATGCCTTTCGAGGTGTAACCTCTGTTCCCATAAGCATTTCGGTAACTTCCGAAGCCATTCGGGCATCTTCTATTTCTACCTGCTTAAGAATACGTCTTTCGGGATCGAGAGTTGTTTCCCAAAGCTGCTCCGCATCCATTTCACCCAAACCTTTATATCTTTGTAATGTAAAAGGTCCTTTATGATTCTTGCGGTATTCGATTAGTGCCTTATCATCATACAGGTATTCTTCCTGTCCCTTTGAAGGCATAGCTTTATAAAGCGGTGGCATTGCAATATATACATGGCCTTCAAAAATCAATTCGGGCATAAATCTGTAGAATAATGTCAGCAATAGTGTGGCTATATGCTCACCGTCAACATCGGCATCCGCCATAATTATAATTTTGTTGTATCTTAATTTGGTAATATCAAAATCGTTACCGTAACCTTCGGAAAATCCGCATCCGAACGCATTAATCATTGTTTTGATTTCCGCATTTGCAAGAACCTTGTCAATTGAGGCCTTTTCGACATTAAGTATCTTACCTCTGATGGGAAGAATTGCCTGATACATACGGTTTCTTGCAGTTTTGGCACTACCGCCCGCAGAATCTCCCTCTACAATAAAGATTTCACATTTGGAAGCATCACGGGATTCACAGTTTGAAAGTTTACCGTTAGAATCGAAGCTGAATTTTTGCTTCGTAAGCATATTGGTTTTTGCCTTTTCTTCGGTTTTACGAATTTTAGCGGCTTTTTCGGCGCATCCAATTATACTTTTTAAGGTCTCTAAATTTCTGTCAAAATATCTTACCAATTCATCGGAAGTAACCTTTGAAACAACCTTTGTGGCATCCTGATTATCAAGTTTAGTTTTAGTCTGACCTTCGAAACGTGGATCCGGATGCTTTAAAGAAATAACTGCCGTCATTCCGTTACGAACATCAGCACCTGTAAAGTTAATATCTTTTTCTTTAAGAATATTAAGTTCTCGGGCATAGTTATTTATTATATTGGTAAACGCAGTCTTAAAACCTGTTAAATGCGTTCCGCCTTCGGCGTTATAAATATTATTACAAAATCCGAGAACATTCTCATGGAATTCATTAATATACTGAAATGCACCTTCCACCGAAATTCCTTCGGATTCACCGCTAAAGTATATAATATCCGATACTGTTTCCGTATTCTTGTTGATGTCTTTTATGAATCCGACTATTCCGTCGGGTTCATTATAATCAACCGATTCGGGTTCTTCTTTACGATTGTCCTTAAAATGAATTGTAAGAGTGGGATTAAGATATGCCGTTTCGTGAAGACGTGATTTTATCTCATCTTCTTTAAATCTTGTTTTGTCAAAAATAGTATCATCCGGCAAAAAATTAATTTTGGTTCCGGTGCCTCTGGCTTTGCCTACAGCAGGTAAAAGTCCCTTTTGAAGTTCAACTGTGGGAATACCCCTTTCGTACTTATCTTCATATAGGAATCCGCCGTTTTTAACCTGAACCGTTAAATAAGTAGATAATGCATTTACAACCGAAGAACCTACGCCGTGTAATCCACCGGATGTTTTATATGCGGAATCATCAAATTTACCACCCGCATGTAATGTTGTAAATACAAGTCTTTCGGCACTTATTCCTTTTTCGTGAAGACCTACCGGGATACCTCTTCCGTTATCTTCGATAGTTGCAGAACCGTCTTTTTCAAGTGTAACCCAGATATCAGAACAATAACCCGCTAGATGTTCATCTACCGAGTTATCTACAATTTCATATATTAAATGATTAAGTCCTTTAGTAGAAACAGAGCCTATATACATTCCGGGTCTTCTGCGGACCGCCTCAAGGCCTTCAAGAACTGTTATGCTACTGGCATCATATACTTCTTTTGCCACTTAATTATACCCCTTCGTAATTCATAAATTTAGAAACTGTAAGCGCCAATGAGGATGGACCTATATGACATGCTACAGAAAGTGATAATGTAGCAATATCAACTGTAGCTCCGGGAAATTCTGCTTCTACTTCCTTTTTGAATTCCACCGCTTCATCTATTGACTGAGAATAAACTACCGTAATATGAATATTCTCAAATGTATCTTTACATCCGTATCGGTTAAGCGCATCTTTTTTGACAGCACTGATAAGTGTTGATTTACCGCCGCCGAATGTTCTTGCCATCGCAAAGGCATCAAGCTTTTCGCCTTGAATCTGTAGTATAGGTTTGATTCTTAATATATTGCCGATTGCTGCTACCGCCGGAGTAAGGCGACCGCCCTTTTTAAGATATTCAAGCGTTCCTATCATGATATAAATACTTGAATTGAACTTATCATCTTCAAGAATCTGCGCTATTTCTTTTCCGGTTTTACCGCGCTTTGCAAGTTCAACCGCATCAATACAGGAACTGAACAAAGTACCTGAAATTCTTTGGTTATTTACAGGAAAAACCTTGTTATCGTAATCATCGGCAAGCATTTTGGATGTCTGAAATGCGCCGGAAAGCCCTGATGACATAGGAATATAAACTATTTCATCGTATTCCTTAAGAAGTTCGTCCCAAAGGCTCATTACAGCTTCAGGTGACGGCTGTGATGTTACAACATCGGCACCCTCTTCCATCTTTTTGTAAAACTCGTCATGAGTTAAATTAATATCTTCAAAATACTCCTCTCCGTTAATCATAAACGGCATGGGAACAACATAAATTCCATATTTACTAGCTTCTTCTTTTGAGATTCCGGCATTGGAATCCGTAACCACTGCAATTTTCACTTGTTACTCCATTCACTCTAAAAGTCTACTATATATAGTATATTAGTGCATATAGACACACAATATTATCTTACTTTTAGATAGTCTTAAAGTCAATAAATTTGTGCATATTTTCATTAAGATAAGCTTTTATAAGGACTTTTTCATTTTCATTTAACAATGTCTTGCCCGTATCAATTTCATCAAGATAAGAATTAATATTTAAAATCATTTCGGAATCTTCATATAAATCCGCAATTTCAAAATTAATATCTCCCGATTGACGTATGCCGAATATATCCCCCTGACCTCTTAACTTAAGATCTTCTTTTGCTATATAAAATCCGTCATTTGATTTATTTAATATTTCAAGGCGTTTATTATGTTCATTGCCGTCTTCCGTATTAACAAATATAGTATACGACTGATGTTCACCTCTTCCGATTCGACCTCTTAACTGATGAAGCTGAGAAAGCCCGAATCTTTGAGCATTTTCAATCATCATTACAGTTGCATTTGGTACATCAACGCCAACCTCAATTACCGTTGTCGAAACAAGTACATCTATATTATGTGAAAGGAAATTATCCATAATTAATTGTTTTTCATTGCTTTTCATTTTGCCGTGAAGATAATCGACCCGGACAAAGGAGGGCAATTTTGATTTAAGCATATTGCAATAGTCAATAACATTTTCCACGTCCGGCAGACCTTCGGATTCTTCAACCATAGGACAAATCACATAACACTGTCGTCCCTCTTTTACCTGGGAAGTTATAAACTCATATGCTTTATTTCTGTATGACCGATTAACAACACAATTCTTAATTGGCAAACGATTACTCGGTTTTTCATCAATTACCGACATGCTTAGATCCCCATATATAACTATTGCGAGGGTTCTGGGAATCGGGGTTGCGGACATAACAAGAACATGGGGATTTAAAGCCTTATCCGATAAGGTTTGCCGTTGACGGACTCCGAATCTGTGCTGCTCGTCGGTAATAACAAGTGCAAGATTTTTGAACTTAATTTTATCTTGAATCAGAGCATGGGTACCTATTACAACATTTACATCGCCGTTATTAATACGTTCATATATAATATTCTTGCTTTTGGGAGTAACCGATCCTGTAAGAAGAACCGGTTTAATAGGTAAATTATATTGCTTGACAAGGGCACATAGATTCTCATAATGCTGAGTGGCCAAAATTTCGGTCGGAGCCATCATAGCTCCCTGATATCCGTTTTCGACACACATAAGTAAAGCTAAAAAGCCAACTATAGTTTTACCCGAACCGACATCTCCCTGTACAAGACGATTCATAACATTGCCCGAAGTTAGGTCTTCTTTAATTTCATTTATTACCTTAAGCTGAGCATTTGTTAATTGATAGGGCAGCGATTCTATAAGTCGGTTAACACCTGCTGTTTCAATCATTGCAAAATTGCTTGCCTGAATTTTAGATGTTGACTTCATGCTTCTTAAAAGCAGCAAAAACAGAAAAAGTTCATCAAATGCAAGTCTTTTTCGGGCATTTACGGCACCTTCTGCATTATTTGGGAAATGTATATTTAATAATGCTTCTTTTCTCGAAAGTAAATCAAATCTTTTGACGGCTTCTTCCGGAAGATATTCATCATATAAAGATAAATAATCATAATATTCAATACATGCTTTTATGGATTTTGATACAACCTTATTGGAAAGTCCTTTGGTAAGAGAATATATAGGCTGAAGCGTTGATTTATATGAATCATATTCTTCTTCTGTAAAGAATACGGGTTGTTCCATTTTGTATGAATTATTGCTTACGATGATTTTGCCGTAAAAAATATACTCATTACCTTTAATAAGTTTATCTTTGTAATAAGGTGTATTAAAGAATGTAATATATACTCTGTTATTACCGTCGGTGGCAAATCCGCTTCCTATAGTCATTGTTCTAATCTTTTTAAATTTAAAATCTTCAACTATAAAAAGGCGCAAAGATACCGTATCTTTGTCCAAGCAGGAGGATACCGGAACAGGATCCTTATACTTAAGATATGTTCTTGGATACATATGCAAAAGATCCTCGACAGTATTAACTCCCAGTTTGCCAAATAACGCTGCTGTTTTTGTACCTATTCCTTTGATGTTGGTAATATTCTCGTATATCTTCATAATAAAATAAGGCGTAGTACATGCCTACGCCTTAAATAATACAGGATTATTAGATAAAAGTCTATACTTTTTAGAACATTTGTTCGTTATTCTGCAGATACAATATAATAATATATGGGCTGACCGCCAAACTGAAGATCCACATCGCAATTAGGGAATTTAGCGGATACTCTTGAAGACAGCTCATTGGCATCTACTTCCGATACGTCCGCACCGTAATAAATGCTGATTATTTCTTTATCATCATTCATCATTTGGCAAATCATTTCAAATGCCGTATCAATCTCTTCTTTTCCGACGCTTAAGATTCCGCTGTCGCCGATTCCCATATAGTCGCCTTCATGTATTTCTTTATCATCAATCATTGTGTCACGTACAGCATATGTTACCTGACCTGTCGCCACATTTTTGATTTCACATTCCATTGTGGCTTCATTGTCTACAGGATCCATTCCGGGCACATAATTGATTACCGCAGTAATTCCCTGAGGCACCGTTTTAGTAGGAACAACAATTATTTGCTTGTCCTCGGTCAGGCTCTTTGCCTGTTCGGCAGCCATAATAATATTCTTATTGTTAGGTAAAATGTATATTGTATCGGCATTTACCTTTTCAATTGCATTAAGCATATCCTCGGTGCTTGGATTCATAGTCTGGCCGCCTTCAATAATGTAGTCGACTCCGAGGCTTTTAAATATTTCATTAATTCCGTCACCTACGGATACAGCAATAAATGCCACATCTTTATGTTCCATCATAGGTTCTTCTTTTACGGCATTTTCCTGCTCCGACTGCTTGAAGAGTTTCTCCTGATGTTCAAGGCGCATATTATCAATTTTCATATTTGATAATGCACCGTAAGTCAGAGCTCTTTGAATTGCAAGGCCGGGATCGTTTGTATGAACATGAACCTTGACAACATCATCATCGGCCACACATACAATAGAATCACCGATAGATTCCAAAAATGCCTTAAAGTCCATTTCCATCTTAACGTTAAATGCTTTATTCAGCATAATAATGAACTCGGTACAATAACCGAACTTAATATCAGCTTCGGCCTGAACTTCAAGATTGGGTTTTCCGTTACTTGAAACAGATGAAGGTGCAAGCTGAATATCAAAAGCTATCTCCTTGCCTAAAAATGCATCCATTGCGCCTTTAAGCACCTGCATCAATCCCTGTCCGCCGGAATCAACAACGCCGGCCTGTTTAAGAACCGGAAGCATATCCGGAGTCTTATCAAGGACTTCATCACCGTAATTAATTACTTCTTTAATAAAAAGTTCAAGATCATCGCAACCGTTGGCTGCAAGCTCTACAGCTTTGTCGGATACTCCCTTTGCTACTGTAAGAATAGTACCCTCCTTAGGCTTCATTACTGCTTTATAAGCAGTTTCAACAGCCTTAACCGTGGCTTCGGCAATAATCTTAATATCCAAAGTTTCACATTCATCGACAGTTTTGCAAAAGCCTCTTAATAACTGCGAAAGTATAACGCCGGAGTTACCTCTTGCGCCTCTTAAAGAGCCGGAAGAAATAGCCTTACATACTCTTGCCATATCAACATCATTAGTTGAAACAAGACTTGATACTTCTTTGGCTGCCGACATTATTGTCATTGTCATGTTAGTTCCCGTATCACCGTCAGGTACAGGAAAAACATTCAAATCATTAATCCATTCCTTCTTATTTTCAAGGTTCTTAGCACCGCTAAGAAACATCTTTGAAAGTAAGTTTGCATCTATAACTGTATGTGCCACAATAATCCTCCTACTAATCAATTACCTTAACACCTTCAACGAAGATGTTAATTTTGGCAACTTCAATTCCGGTGAATTCTTCAACCTTATATTTTACTGTGCTTATTAAAGTATCTGCCACTGACTGTACATTAACTCCGTAAGCTACAATAATATGAAAATTAATCACAAGCTTATTATTTGATACGGTAACATGTATACCTCTTTTAATATCATCCAGTTTAAGAAGCTTAACAAGGCCGTCTTTAACATTAATTCCCGCCATACCTACAATACCGAAGCATTCCATCGCAACAGCACCTGCGTACTGTGCAATAACATCAGAATTTATTGAAACGGAACCGTTATGCATATTCATGCTTGTTTCTTTACTGATTTTCATTACAGTATTCTTCATACATACCCCTTTCTTATTCATAAAGTGTATGAACACGTCTATGTGTTTAGCCCAAGTAATTATACTATTAATATATTAAAAAGAAAACATTTAATTTCTACTTGCATTTGAGTAATCTATCTGCTAATATACTAATGTTGCTTTTTGATTATCAATAGGAGGAAGAAATATGGCTAAGTGTGATATTTGTGGTAAAGGCGTTCATTTTGGTAACAACGTAAGCCATTCTCATAGAAGATCTAATAGAATTTTCCATTCTAATGTTAGAAGCGTTAAGTGCAAGGTAAACGGCGTTGCTAAGAGAATGCATGTATGTACCAACTGCCTTAAGTCAGGTGCAGTTGAGCGTGCTTAATTGATTTAATTGGTTTAAACTAAAAGTCGTCATCAATCGATGACGACTTTTTTATATTATCTTTGAACCTGAATTTTCGTAATTCTTTTTAAGCTCTTCGTAAATTTGATTTATGGTAAGTACCATATCATGGTCTCCCGCCATATTATCCGGATGAAAAATCTTAAGTAAATCCTTATATCTTTTCTTTAAGGATAAATATGAATTAACACCTTGGAATAAGAATATTGCCACTTCTTCGTTTTTGATTTTTTTAACTGAATTTCCCACAGTTAACTTATCGGATTCAAATTGTTTTCTTGCTTTGTCCAAAGCTTTCTTATCGGCTTCCAGTGATTCAAACCCATTTCGAAGAATGTCCATTTTCTTTTCAAAAAACAATTCATCCTGTTTCAATCGACTTCTTTGGGTCACAATCTGCCGATTAATATCATCGGATTCTTGGCGCAACTTTTCCCTATCCTCAAAAATTTTATTTCTGAGGTCGGAAAGTTCTTTCTTTTCCATTTCGATACGAATATTCTCTTTGAATAAAAATGCCTTTAATTCGTTAAGTTCATCAAGAGAACCTTCAACAAGCACTCTTTCAAATTCCTGAGATTCTTCGTTTACTTCATAAGTAGCCATAAGGAACCTTATTCTTCCGGAAATGCAATATCCTTTGAAACTTCATCATCCATCATTTGTTCCTTTGGAGTTGTAAACTTATCAACAAGCTCCGGAACAAGATCGATAATCTTTGTTAACGTATCCTGATTCTTTATATTAACAAGCTTGGTCTGACCGTTCTTGATTACAAGTACGGCATTTGGTGATTCTTTCCCCCAAAATCCACCTGCAGCTCCATTCTTTTTATCATTAATATTGGCACCCGATGCGCAGCCGAAGCTTACATCAACCAAAGGTACTATAATGGTATCTCCAATGACTGTCGGTTCTCCCACAACAGTTTTGGTAGAAATAACACTATTCATTCCTTTCATAAGAGAATCAACAATATTGCCAAAATTATTATCAGCCATTTATTTCTCCTTCTTAAATAACTTAAGTGTACGTTTAATATCTTTATTAAAGTATATCTTTATTGCAACAACAAAAACCGTGAATAAAGTTATTTTACCTTTAAGATATATATCGGCAGTAAAAATCTTATTTTCAAAATCAGGTATGAGAACAAGGTTTTTGCCTACATAAGGATATATTATCGAATAAAATCCAAAAACCTTTCCTACCGTTTCGCAATTTTCATCTCCGAAATTAATAAGACCTTTAATTTTACGGGGCCTTATGGATTTTAATAATTTAATTATTTCCTTTTTGCACAAAGTGTATGATTTTTTGAACAAATCGGAATTAATTAAATCCAGGTAATATTCGATATTATTTATAATTTCGCTAATCTTATTAACAATACCGATTATCTTATCCTTAATATTCTTCGCAAAATCAATTATCGAATCTATAAATTTGCGAATCGTAGGATTATCATCAACAGCCTCTTCGTTTATGGTATGCGCTATCTTTCTGACAGTCTCCGCATTATCATTAAACTTGTGTTCCATGGCTGCTTTTTCGAGTTCTTCTATTGTCGGTGCATCTTCATCCGATAAATCTTCTTCCGTTTCATCATCCTGACCCTCGGAAACAGAACTCGAAAAATCTTTTGCTTTATTATTCTTTTTATTTTTAACCGACTTTATTTTGTCCGGTTTATTTTTTTTTGGAAATAATTTAAACCAAAACAGCCGAATTCTTAATTTTTCATCCGACGGAAATAAAAATCTTCCGTTTATAATATGCAACAAAAACGAAACTTTAGCTTTTATTTCATAGTTGTCTGTATCATTTTCATTCTTAAATGCACTGATGTTATATCTTATGGGAACAAACAAAACCAATAATAATGTTAAAATTACAAGTCCGAGTAATGACAAAAGCACTATACCGATTATTTTTAAAACATACAAAATTATTGCTGCCATAATTACTTAGTAAAGTCCCTTGTCTTAGCACGTTTAATTAAATATTCTTTAATATTGGGATTATTGTTTTTGGTAATTGCTTCCTCCTGCATTTTAAGCACCAGCTCAAGAGCTTCATCATAGGATTCTGCTATTCCCACTACAATCGGAGGATGCTTACGATAATATCTTAACTTAAGATAATATGCAGCCATAATCTCTAGCTGATTATTATCTGTTGACAAAGATATAATGTATTTTCCCAAGATACCCTTATGAAGTTTAAGCTGTAACTTTACTTTTTCCGGATTTTTGATTCCCGGAGAAATATATAAATATCTGTAGTACTTCATTTTGGGCTCCTTGAGAATTATCATACCACATCTAGTGCAAAATCCAAAGTAAAATATTGACTTTGAAATTAAATAAATTATACTATAAATTAGGTGAAATTAAAAATGAGGTTGTTTTTCATATGAAAGATATTGCCAGAATGGCCTTAACAAACGGAATGGAAATTGCCAAGGATGTCCTTTCATCATCAGGGGATGTCTTAGTTAAAGCCGGCACAAAAGTAACAGATTATACAATTCAAAAACTCAATATCCATAACATAATGGTGGTAACCGTTATGGAAGATATCGATTATGCTGTTACATATTTTGAAAAAATCAGACTTTCCAATGATTTTAAGGATTTCGAAGCTGCTTATAATAAAGCAATGCCGGAATACAAAAAAATCATGATGGATTTCATCGAAAATGATATTCCTATCCCTATTGATGAGCTAATGAAAATATATAATGATATAGTTTCCGTAGTTCCCAAACAGGAAAGAATACTGGATTTCTTATATAACATGTTACCTTCAGAAGATGATATGACACATGCTCACTGCCTTAACTCTGCATTAATAGCAGGTATTTTCGGAAACTGGCTTTGTCTTAAACCTGAAGAAATTGATATTCTTATTAAATGTGCTTTCTTCTATGATATCGGTAAGTTAAAGCTTCCTTATGATTTAATTTGGAAACCCAGTAAACTTACTCCCATAGAATTTGCTCAGATTAAAACACATACCATATTAGGTTTCCAGTTGATTCAGGATTTGGACATTGATGAAAACATATTAAAAGCTACCCTTTCACACCACGAAAGATACGACGGCAGCGGTTATCCGAGTAAGCTCCATGATATGCAGATAAATAAGTATGCCAGAATCATAGCTATTATAGATTCTTATGAGGCTATGACATCTGCCAGAACATACAGGACCTCAAAACATCCTTTCCAGGTAATCGAAATATTTGAAAACGATGAAATTAAGTATGATATGGAGATTCTCACACCGATTATGTTCAGACTTGCCAATCATATGGTCGGACTGAAAGTATTACTTAGCAATGATGTTAAAGCTGAAGTAATAATGGTAAATCAGGTTCAAATTTCAAGGCCTCTTCTTAGAGACGATAATTCAACTTTTATAGATTTGACTACCAGAAAAGATTTACAAATTTTGGCAATTTATTAAAGCTTGGGCTCTTGCCCAAGCTTTTAATTTTCTATTTCGTCTTCATAAGTAATTCCGTAATATGCATCAAACAGTCGTTTCGCTATAGGAACTGCGTATTCACCGCCTGCCCCTGCACCTTCAACAATTATAGTAACACATATATCCGGCGTGCTGTTTTCGGGGTTATCTTTATCTTCCATTCCGGCAAATCCCGTAAACCATGCATGTGATTCTCCTTTAATGGTTCCGTATTCTGCCGAACCGGTTTTACCTCCCGCATAATACTTAAGTCCTTTAAGCTTGGTTCCCGTACCTTCATCAACAACGTTTTCCATCATATTAAATATTATTGCGGCTTCTTCTTCCGTAAGAAGTGAACCATAGGTTGTACTTTTAAAGTTCTTTACGCTGCTTCCTTCGCTGTTAACAACCTTTGAAATAATATATGGCTCTACAAGAACGCCCTCATTTGCAATCGCACAGGTAATCATATTAAGCTGAATCGGCGTAATATTGGCATTTCCCTGTCCAATAGATATCTGCATCATTTCAGAGTCTGTAGTAAACTCATTTACTACCAGTTTACTTACGGAGGTTGTAAGCGATGTGGGAAGCTGATTGTTAAACAATAAATCGTTTAACGTTTTTCCGAATTCATTTCTGTCAAATGATAATCCCATATTGGCAAAAGAAGTATTACATGACTTGGCAAATGATTTCATAAAGTCAACTGAATTATGAACACTTCCGTGGTAACATTGAATTTTATCTTCTCCGTTTTTGATGGAACCGGTACAGGTATATCTGTATTTACTGTATGTTGACGGATTTTCCCTAATATATTCAATTGAGTCTATTATCTTAAACGTTGATCCCGGAGGGTATAGTCCCTGAGTTACACGATTTACCAGCACTCCCGAATCCTTATCGTTTATATAATCATTCCAGTTTTCTGCTACCGTGGCAGGATTAAAATCAGGTTTTGATACCATTGCAAGTATTTTGCCGGTTGACGGTTCCGTACAGATTATTGCCCCTTTATACACGCCCAATGCATCATATGCAACTTTCTGTAAATTCATATCCAATGTTGTATATACATCATCTCCGGGATACTTTACTCCGTTTGCATCGCATTTTGCTTTAACGGAAATAGGTGCATTTGAATTGATCAAATAATAATTGGCCGATTCTTCGACTCCCATTTTACCGTTTACCGCATATCCTACCGCATGAGCAAACAAATTCCCGTAAGCATATTCTCTTACTTCGGTTCCTGCGGCATTAACGGATGACGAAGCCAAAACATTTCCGTTTCGATCCAAAATAGAGCCGCGTATATTTTGTGCAGCCAGAATTTTTTGACGTCCGTTATAACTGTTTGAAATAAGTTCCTGCTTGTTTTCAATTGAATATTTAACAATATAAACACTCATTGCAACAAACAAAGCCACAAAAAACCAGGTAACAATTATAATCTGTATATTAACTTTATTGTTTTTCTTTTCTTTCTTATTGTTGCTCATCATAATTCTCGTATTCTTCAAAGCTTATCTGTTCTTCATTATAACTCTCATATTCTTCATAGCCTGTTTGCTCTTCATTATCCTCATAAGCTAACCTGTCATTTTGAAGTTCCATTCTTCGAAGTTGTTCTTCGCGTCTTCTTCTGGCACGCATTTTTGCTTTTTTGCGCCGTCTTCTGTCCATTTCCATCATTTCTCTTCGTCTTTGTTCCAATGCTATTCTTTCCTCTTCAAGAACTTCATCTTCTCGAATCATATAAAGGCCTTCGATAATAGCAAACATCATTACACATGTCAGCATTGAAGAACCACCGTATGAAACAAAAGGCAAAGTTACACCTGTCAAAGGTATAAATTTAGTACCTCCGCCTATGGTCAAAAATACCTGGAATATATATGAAATGCCTAATCCGAATGCAATAAGCTGATAAAACTTATCTCTTAATCTTGCCGACATATTCATTATCATAATAAAATTGCTTACACATATTAATATTAAACATGTTGCAAATACAATTCCCATTTCCTCTGATATTGCGGAAAAAATAAAATCGGCTTCAACAAAAGGAATTGAATCGGGAGTTCCCTTATAAAGGCCAAGTCCGAAATATCCGCCGGAACTTATGGCAAATAGAGATTGTGTTATCTGGTAACCTGTAGAATCAATAACAGACCATGGATCTTTAAAGGCCTGAACACGTACCTGAACATGAGTAAACATATAATATGCAAATACACATGCGGCGGCACCTGCCACAGTTCCAAGTGCCAGATATATTATCTTTTTTGACGCAATATATATCATAAATATATAAATTACAAAGAATATAAGTGCCGAGCCCAAATCTCTGTTAAGGACCTGAATACATACATGAAGTGCTGCTATAACAGCCGAATATACTATTTCCGCAAATGTAGCAGACTGATACAAGGCCGATGCAACAAAAAATACAAATAAGATTTTAACAAATTCGGCCGGTTGGAATGAAACTCCACCTATTGAGTAAGATATTTTAGAACCGTATGTTGTCGAGCCCAAAACCAATACTATTGATAACAAAAGGACTCCGGTAATGGCATAAACCCATTTCAAATTTTTAATCACATTCAAATTGTGGATAAAGAAGGGAATCAACAGCGCAATAACCAAAGATATGCTTCCTATAATAAACTGTTTAACAGCTTTTGAATAATCAAGTCTTGTTAAGAATACAAAACTTATACTAAGAAGCATACACATATTATTAATAATAAGTCGGTTTGTTCTGGGATACAGCCCTTTATATAACATAACCGCTGCATAAAGAACAATTTGCTGCAAAGCATAAAAAATCAGATATGTTACATTACCTGTTTCAAAGCAGATAACCATAAATGAACTAAAATGAAAGGCAAACATTAGAATATTTTGCCTTGCGTACACTCCTTTGCGGCTTTCTTCAGTTTTACGAAAAAATACCGCAAAACATTCAACAGTATATAACACCATAACTATAGCTATGATGTATTTTGAAAATTCACTTATATATGTTTCTAAACTCATTTATTCTATTCCACGCTTATAGTGACCTGTCGTATATTCACTGTAGATCGGGTTTGATTCCGTATTTTTTAAAGACAAAAAGTACTTAACGATATCTTTTGTTTCGTTAATATTTTCATTCGTAAAATCAAGTCGCAAATTGCCCTTTAGCAATAATTTTTTAACATAATTATGTAGCGAAAGGGGGACGCAGTTATAAATCACATTATAACAGAATTCACAATTTGAATATATGGGAAATCCTTTATTATACCTGTCCTCAAGCATACTGAATCCCGAATTTTTAATACAGTTGGACAGCGTTTTATTAATACAGTTAGCAGATACCATCATAGGGATTCTTCCATATACCACGGAAGAATGCAGTATATCTTTGTATCCTTTTTCAAACATACTGTGCTGTAACTGTTCCTGTTCCTTTGAATTCAATTCAAAAGAAGTGTAGTACTCACTTAATTTAATTTGGGAATTTTCCTGATAAAACATAAGTGCATCCATATTAAGAATGTACATATTACAATCAAGAACCAAATCCATATCTTTATATTTATCATAATTGACATTTAAATACGAAAAGGTTTCAAGGTTTCTTGCCAGTATTCCTTTGAATATACCTTTACTTAATAAGTTCTCAATTACGGTAACATCCGATTGTCTGAATACATATGGGGAACATAAATAAAAATTCTTGTCACGATAAGTCGTCAGATAATCCAAATTATTAATGGCTATTGACGGGTCTATGTAAATTCTTGAAATATTCTTATCCTTTAAATCCAGAATGGCTTTTAACTGTTCAATATTTAATACCGAAGGATGTATTCCATATTCCATTTAATTATCTCCTCTTCCAGTTTTTTAATACCTTCCCGCCTAAGTTCATTAAGTTCTTTTATGCTGACAAATATATTATTGTCACATACTATTTTGATATCCTCACAACTAAAGTGGGTATCTCCCAATTTAAGCAACTGTTTTTGGATTTTAAGCAAATCCATTGGCGCATTTATAGCCTCGATAACAATGCTGCCTTCTGTCTGAACCGATATATCATTGTATTTTAATTCGACGCGTAACGGTCGGGATAATTCAACATAAGCATTAATTGATATGGGCAGGGTCGGCTTAACATTTATATATTTATCTTCGATAAACTTAATAATTTCATCATCCGCACCAACATATCCGGGTTTGGTAATTGTAATCATATCCTTGCCGTTATGTTTATGATAATAGCCTTCCTGCCTTTCGGCTCTTATATACAGTTTTGATAAAAAACGAATATCTTCATCCGAAACTTCGGTCGATTCCCCGTTATAAAATTTATCAATATATTTACGATAGATTGAAGTCACTCCGGCAGCATATTCCGGCTTTTTCATTCTGCCTTCGATCTTAAAAGAATCAACACCGTTCTTAATCATCTCATCGATTATTGAAATAGTACACATATCCTTCATGGACAAAGGATATACTTTGGATTCATGTGGTCTTCCGTATTCAAGTCGGCAGGGCTGGGCACATCTTCCTCTGTTTCCCGAACGTCCGCCGAGAATTGAGCTAAAAAGACACATTCCCGAATAGGAATAACACATTGCACCGTGAATAAACGCTTCAATCTGTATACCGGTAGTTTCTTTAATGTGCTTAATTTCAGCAAGGGATAACTCTCTTGCCGGAACAATTCTGCTGACTCCGTATGACTGTAATAATACCGTTGCGTATTCGCCGGTTATTGACATCTGTGTACTTGCATGAATCGGCAATGTGGGGAAATTGCTTCGGATTATTCGAATAACGCCCACATCCTGTACAATAACGCCGTCAAGTCCCGCCTCATACAGCGGTTTAAGAAATGGTATTAAATCTTCTTTTTCCTTTTCTTTAACAAGTGTATTTACAGTTAAATAAACTCTTTTTTGAAATAAATGCGCAACTTTAATTACGTCAATTAATTCGTCATCTTTGAAATTGTCCGCATATGCTCTTGCTCCGAACCTTGTACCTGCCAAATAAAAGGCATCTGCACCGGCATTCAGTGCCCCGATAAAAGCCTTGTAGGAACCTGCAGGAGCCAATAATTCTACTTTTCCCATAATAAATATTAAATAAGCGTGTGAAAATCACACGCTTAACAATCAAGTTCTAAGTTCTGTTTCGAGTCTTACTATTTTCTTAGCCGATTCATTAACCTCGTTCTGAAGATTTTTAATAGACTTCTCAGTATTTTCAAGTTTAATCTGTGAAGCAATTAACTCATGTTTAATATTGTAGAGTTCTTTTTCTTTATTATCGATTTCTTCTTCTAAAATCTCTATCTGCTTTTTTGCTTTAAAATAATCATCTGCAATATTAAGTTGAAGAAGAATATTCTGCATATCGGTAGACTGACGCTTAAACGACTCAACCTTAGTATATTCGGCTATTTTGTTGTTAATGTATGAGGCAACTTTCTGAAGATAATCTTCCGATTCAAATCCGGATAATGTGAATACTTTTCCTCCGATTATTACCTCTGTATCGGTCTTAACTGACATAAATTCTCCCTAAAACAATAATTAAAAATATTATAAATTTCTTATACGGGAATTTCAAGACCTAAATGGGTATAAGCAAGGTTAGTTACTACTCTTCCTCTGGGAGTTCTGTTAATAAATCCCATTTTTAAAAGATAAGGTTCATTAACGTCTTCAATAGTGGAAGGGTCTTCACCTATTACCGCCGCAAGAGTATCGAGTCCCACAGGACCGCCTCCGAATTTATTGATCATTGTAAGCAGCATCGCCTGATCAATATGATCAAGACCGATTTTATCAACATCCATTAAATCAAGTGCCGTTATTGCAAGTTCCCGGGTAATTATACCGTCGCCTTTAACGTCGGCATAATCTCTGACTCTTTTTAGCATTCTGTTTGCAATTCTCGGAGTACCTCTTGAACGGGACGCCATTTCGTATGCACCCTTGGCATCAATAGGGGCATTAAGCACCTTGGCAGAATGCATAATAATTGTCTGTAATTCCTCCGGAGAATAATATTCAAGTCTATGTATTATACCGAATCTGTCCCTTAAGGGGGCTGTCAATAATCCCGCTCTTGTGGTTGCCCCTACCAAAGTAAAATGCGGTAAATGAAGTCGCATAGAACGTGCAGACTGGCCTTCTCCCATAATAATATCAATGCAAAAGTCTTCCATGGCAGGATATAGTACTTCTTCCACCTGCCTGTTCAATCTATGTATCTCATCAATAAAAAGAACATCGCCTTCAGATAATGAATTAAGAATCGCTGCCAATTCTCCCGGCTTTTCAATAGCAGGACCTGACGTAACTTTCATCTTAACCCCCATTTCGTTGGCAATTATAGATGCAAGGGTTGTTTTGCCCAGTCCCGGAGGACCGTAAAACAATACATGATCAAGGGATTCTCCACGTCCCTTGGCAGCTTCCATATATACACTAAGACTTTCTTTTATTTTGTTTTGACCGATATAATCTTTAAGGTAAGAAGGTCTAAGAGAGCCTTCGAGGGCTATATCCTCATCTAATACTTTTGTTTCAATTACTCTGTTCATACAAAGTATCTCCATTCATTAAAGCAACTGTTTTAATGCTTCCTTTAAAACTGCTTCTACATCATCATCCGCAATATCTACCTTTGATACAGCTTCATGTGCTTCTCTGGCGCCATACCCCAATGCTACCAGTGCACTTACTGCTTCGTTTTTAATTCCTGTAAGCGAAGGCATTGTATTATTGTTTATGCTTATTTCCTTAGCGATAAAATCCTTATTCCATTCAAGTTTATCTTTAAGTTCAAGAATAAGTTTTTCGGCAGTTTTTTTGCCGATTCCGGGTGCCGATGACAAGAGTTTTGCATCACCTGATAATATGGCAAATCTTAAATCATCCGCACTTAAAATATTAAAGAAAGCCAGTCCGCCTTTGGGACCGATTCCGCTAACCGTAATAATCTTCTTAAACAAAAACAATTCATCTTTATTTAAGAAGCCGAATAATATAAATGCATCTTCTCTAACCACCGTATGGGTATATAATTTGACATTTTCGCCCATAGGCGGTAATGCCGAAAGCGTATTTGAAGAAACATAAATATTATATCCCACACCCTTTACATCAATTACTACTCTGTCTTCATATATATCATCAAGAATTCCGTTAATATGAGCAATCACAATTCTACTCCTTTGTGTATTATTTTCTTAATGGGAGGGATTATTAAATTGCAAACAATTCCCAAAATCAAACCTGTCAATAAACCAAAAATAATTAAAAACGGCAAATAATAAAGTAACCCTTTTGACCGAAGAATAATATATGCCACAATAAACTGTCCTATATTGTGAAACACTCCTCCGCAGGCTGAAACTACAGGCATATGTATCGATTTAATGCGCATTAATAAAGCCATTGCAATCGAGCTTAAAAGTGCGCCCATCAGCGAATACATAAGTACATTAAAATTACCAAACAGCAATGAGCAAAGCAGTGCCTTAACAACAGAAAGCATTATTCCGTATAAAGGGCCGAAAAGATATAAACATACAACGACGCACAAATTGGAAAGGCCTATCTTAATTCCCGGAATCGGTATAGGGATAACTATAAATGATTCAATATACGAAAGAATCAGACTAAAGGCCACAAGCACTCCTATGTATGCGGTTTTGTATTTAATAGGCGATTGCATCTATACTCTCCTTATTGCCGTCACTTATTTCAACCACTACTCTGTTAGGTATGCAGATAATTGATTCATAGGAATAAGAAATTTCCCCCATATTAATACAGGAATTATTATCGCAGTCAGAGTCCGTCATACGTACTTTATTGTCCTTAATGGATAATCTGTTATGACCGTATTTAGAATCAATATCTATATCGTCATCTGTATCAATGCTGTATGTACCGTATAAATCACCGTCAACATAAACATTTACTTCTTTTGATCCCGAAGTATCCTTACAAAAGGATTTATTGTATATAATCCAGAATAGTGAAGTTATAAGTATAATTGTTATAATAAGTATATCTGCTATATATTTTTTCATAAAAATATGTGACCCGCCACTAATAAAAATATATCATAATCGAACATATGTTTCAAGTAATATGCCTATCAAATTCTTTATTATGTTCATTTACTATGATAGAATACCCATATTAACAGTCATCTTTATAATACAAAACGTATTAATTTAAATTATTATTTTCGGGAGATTCAAATATGAAACTTTTATTTGTTCGTCATGCGGAACCTGATTACGTAAATGACACATTAACACCAAACGGTTGGGAAGAAGCCAAAATTCTTGCTCAAAGAATTAAAGACTGGAAGGTTACTCAATTCTACGTATCAAGTCAGGGACGTGCCAAAGACACAGCTTTGTTTTCATTACAAATTCACGGAAAAGATGCAATAGAGTTACCTTTCATGAGAGAATTTTCATATCCGACCCTGGATCCCGTTACGGGAAGAATCGGCGTACCCTGGGATTATGTCCCCTCACATTGGACCAATGAACCACATTTTTTTGAATTTGAAGACGGATTTTTAAAGAGTAAAACCATAAAAAGCAATGAGGATTTAGCCAAAAACTACCCTCTTGTAATAAACGGCTTCGATGATATTCTTCGTCAATACGGATATGTCAGAAACGGGAAATATTATATAAATGAAAATGCTACCGAAAGATTTCTTAAAGGAACAACCGGGGCTAACAAAGAAATCGTTAATAACGGACCCGATCTTGATAAGGATGAAACAACTCTTGTATTTTTCTGTCATCTGGGTGTTACCTGTATGGTATTGTCGCACCTTCTTAATATTCCTTTCGAATGTCTGGTGCATGGATTCTATATTCCGCCAACGGGTGTTACTATAGTATCTACCGAAGAACGTTGGGGTAAAGAAGCTTCTTTCAGAGTTCAGGCAATAGGTGATGTATCCCATTTAAAAGAGGCAAATCATCCTATTTCACCTGCCGGTTCCTTCGCAAACCCTTTCCAATTGTAATTTATTTAAATTCATAACATTCACAATAAACTCCATCGTACAATTTGCTGTATGAATGGAGATTATTGTTTGAATTATAAATCAGACTCTCGTATTCTCCGAAATCTTCCTTTGGGTTAAGAGTCGATATATAAACTATTAAATCTGTACTGTTACAAATTTTTGTTTCATCAATCGGAGTCATATTATCGCTGTCAACAAAATAGATTTCATCAAACTGCCACAGCTGTTCGACATCATTCCACAAAAAATATTTATTATTATCATTATTATAGATATAAACGCATTCTTTATCCGCGTTTTCTTTTGCAATCTTTTTCATTTCATTCTGTTCGGGATAAAGATAAAAAACATTTCCATTATAAATAGATATTAAACTGATTACCAAAAATGATACCGCAATAATGCCCAATACCGTCTTCTGCACTTTCTCATTTTTAAAAACAGACACACAGCATTTATAAATAATAAGAAACATACAGACTATAATCAATCCGTAAATCGGAAGCTGATATCTTATCATTGCCTCCTCTCCGATTAATGATGCTTTAGCCGAAATAAGAAAATATCCCATAGTAGGAATTAATATTGTTTGCACAAAAACAGATATATTTTCAAACTTTGTTTTATTCTTCTTTGCCAGACAATAAGAAGTAAATAATAGTAATAATGCAAGCAGCAGATAAATATATAAACATTTTCCGAATACAAATTTGTCAATCAGGCCGCCAAAGAAACTGATTCTGTCGCCAAAATCAGTTAAATCAAACATATTTGATTTAACTTCTACACCTCTGTAACCGGAATTTACATGTCCCAGGCACTGCGGGAATGATACAACGCCCAGAAGACCGGATATCAATATGCAAGCTGCATACTTAATTATTGTCTTATAGTATTGTTTGATTTTAAACAATTTAGGAAGCCAGAAGGCTATTTCAATAAAGAACAGAAAAACAAGATAAAAGTAATGTGTCAAAAATCCCACATAGGTCAAAATCCCGTTTAAAATAATATATTTCCATCCCGGTTTTGAAAAATCTTCTACCTTTGACATTCTAATATGCAAATAAATGCTTATTGTAATCCACATTGTCAAAAGCGCATACATTCTGATAAACATTCCGTTTGAAATGTTTCCCGTATTAATTGCAATAAACAAAGATATGATAAACGAAACTATACTGTTATCGGTTATTTCGTATATGGACAAAAATATAAATACAATTGCAATGCTAAGTGCCAAAGCGTTTAACAAAAGTCCCTGCCAATATGAAAAAATACCTTTTGTAAAGGAACATATTGTATGAAGTATCAGATAATAAACCGGCGGATGAACATCGTAGCCCTGAAGTGTGATTACATATGAATAGTTAAATTCTTCTCCGTCTTTTACGTAAAAGTCTTTTGTTATATCTTCTTTCTCCAGGAAAGTCCTGTCATACACCTGTCGACCTACGGAATTATTGGTATTAAAGTAAGAAAAAAGCTCATCAAAATGCATTCCCTTTTTTTCGCAACCGAAATAACAAAGAAATGACAATTGAACCATTATTAAAATTATAATCAATAAAATATTTTTCTTTTTCAATAGTAAACTACTTCCATTTTATTTTTAAGCTTCCGAACATATTCATCTGCGCTATCCTGACCCATATCATTGACAAGCTTATTGTAATACTCCAATGAATAATATCCCATGGTTATATATTTTTTAACCAGTTTTTCGGAAATATGACTACCGTAATAGTTTTTAAAATAATCGGTAATCGTAATGTCGGAATCTTTTATTGCTTCCGTAACCGTATTGATAAAGCCCTCATATAATTCTTCCGTATCAAATTCAAAATTTTCTTTTACGGCTTCATCATACAGGCAATATATTTCTTTAATCTGATCAACGGCAGCCGCCTTAAACATCTGTTCAAACGTAACACCGTTATCATATTCCTGCGATAATAAATCCTCATCCGAATTCACACCCATATAATCAAAATACGGGCTGAAATTATTAATATAGTAATTATAATAGGAATTATAATAATACGTATATTCGCATTCGGAAATTTTATACTCTCCCACTTTAATATACGTATTATATCTTGGTATATATGTTTTGTACAAATATATACCGCACATTATAGCAATAAGAATCACCGAAGTGATTCCTATTGTCTTTATTAATATAGAATTTTTATTATTTTGCATTAATGTAATTAATCAATCCCTCTGCATCAATAATTTTCTGCATAAAAGGAGGGAAAGCCTGACCCTTATATTCAGTGCCCTTTGTGATATCTTTAATAATTCCCGTATCAAAATATACTTCTACTTCATCACCGGCGCAAATCTCCCTTGCAGCTTCCGGACATTCAATAATAGGAAGACCTATATTTATTGAATTTCTGTAGAAAATTCTTGCAAATGTCTCGGCTATTACGCAGGAAACTCCGGATGCTTTAATAGCAATGGGAGCATGTTCTCTTGATGAGCCGCAACCGAAATTCTTATTGGCAACAATTATATCGCCTTTTTTTACAAGATTGACAAACTCTTTGTCAATATCTTCCATACAATGTGTTGCAAGTTCTTTGGGATCCGAAGAATTAAGATATCTTGCAGGAATAATTACATCTGTATCAACATTGTCACCGTATTTAAATACTAAACCTTTTGCGTTTTCCATAAATGCCTCCTAAATTGATGTAGGATCGGTAATATATCCTGTAATAGCCGAAGCTGCAGCAACAGCCGGACTTGCAAGATATACTTCGGAATCAACATGACCCATTCTTCCGACGAAATTTCTGTTAGTTGTACTGACACATCTTTCTCCCGCAGCCATAACTCCCATATATCCGCCAAGGCACGGACCGCATGTAGGTGTTGAAACAACACATCCCGATTCGATAAATATCTTTAACAGACCTTCTTCCATACACTGAAGGTATATTTTTTGAGTTGCGGGAATGACAATACATCTAATACCCTCTGCAACCGTAGAGCCCTTAAGAATCTGAGCCGCTACTCTCATATCTTCCATTCTTCCGTTGGTACATGAACCTATAACAACCTGATCAATCTTAACTTCTCCGCATTCATCGATTGTTTTGGTGTTCTCGGGAAGATGTGGGAATGCAACGGTAGATTTTAGTGTACTTAAATCAATTGTATATTCTTCATCATAAATCGCATCTTCATCAGCTTCATATATTACATAAGGGCGATTTGAATGCTCTTCCATATACTCGATTGCCAAATCGTCAACAGGGAAAATACCGTTCTTACCGCCTGCTTCAATTGCCATATTGGCAATTGTAAATCTGTCGTCCATAGACAATGAAGCAACACCGTCGCCTGTAAATTCCATAGATTTATATAAAGCTCCGTCTACTCCGATCATTCCTATTATGTGAAGAATAACGTCTTTACCGGAAACCCATTTGTTAAGCTTACCCGTAAGATTAAACTTAATAGCCGAAGGTACCTTAAACCATGCTTTTCCGGTTGCCATACCCGCAGCCATGTCTGTAGAGCCTACACCCGTTGAAAAAGCTCCCAAAGCTCCGTAAGTACATGTATGTGAATCTGCACCTATAATGACATCACCTGCAACCGTAAGTCCGCTCTCCGGTAAAAGTGCATGCTCAATTCCCATCTTGCCGACTTCAAAGTAATTGGTTATTTCGTGTTTTGCCGCAAATTCTCTTACACATTTACAGTGTTCTGCCGACTTTATATCTTTATTAGGTACAAAATGATCCGGTACAAGAGCTATCTTATCCTTGTCAAAAACTCCGGATACATTCATTTTTTCCATTTCTTTTATGGCAACCGGGCTTGTAATATCATTGCCCAGAACCAAATCAAGATCTGCCTCTATTAACTGTCCTGCTTCAACATAAGGAAGTCCCGCATGAGCAGCCAATATTTTTTGAGTCATAGTCATTCCCATAATATTTACTCCATTCTGTAGATAAACATAACCTATGTAAAAAAAATGGGGGCTGATTAAGCCCCCATATATTGCTTGAATTAGTTGTTGATAAGCTTATCGTCTTCGTTATTCCAAGAATAAAGCTTACGAACTTCTTCACCGACCTTCTCTGAAGGATGCTCTGCAGCAAGCTTTCTCATTGCCTTGAAGTGAACCTGACGACCTGCAGGAGACATATCAAGTAAGAATTCCTTAGCAAATGTTCCGTCCTGAATATCTGAAAGAATCTTCTTCATAGTCTTCTTAGTTTCATCTGTAATAATCTTAGGACCTGTAATATAGTCACCATATTCTGCTGTATTAGAGATTGAATATCTCATTCCTGCGAAACCTGACTGATAAATTAAGTCAACAATAAGTTTCATTTCGTGAATACACTCGAAGTATGCGTTACGAGGATCATATCCTGCTTCGCAAAGTGTTTCAAAACCTGCCTGCATAAGTGCACAAACACCGCCGCAAAGAACTGCCTGCTCACCAAAGAGGTCTGTTTCTGTTTCTGTTCTGAATGTTGTCTCAAGAACACCGGCTCCTGGTCCGCCGATAGCAAGTGCATAAGCAAGTGCCTTATCAAGTGCTTTACCTGTAGCATCCTGATGAACAGCAACCAAACAAGGGACACCCTTACCTGCCTGATACTCTGAACGAACTGTGTGTCCGGGTCCCTTAGGTGCAATCATGGTAACATCGACATTCTTAGGAGGATTAATGCATCCGAAATGAATGTTGAAACCATGAGCGAACATAAGCATGTTTCCTTCTTCAAGGTTAGGTTCGATATCCTTCTTATACATATCAGCCTGAAGTTCATCATTAATAAGAATCATAATAATGTCGGCTTTCTTTGCTGCTTCTGCAGCTGTATATACTTTAAATCCCTGTGCTTCAGCCTTAGCCCAGCTCTTAGAGCCTTCATAAAGACCGATAATGACATTGCATCCCGACTCCTTTGCATTAAGTGCATGAGCGTGTCCCTGGCTACCATAACCAATGACAGCAATTGTCTTTCCCTCTAAAAGAGATAAGTTACAATCTTCCTGATAATAAATCTTGTTTGCCATTTTAAATGACTCCTTTCATATATAAATTATAAATATACAACTCCATCAGTTCCTCGACATAATCCCGCAATACCTGTTCTTGCAAGTTCGAGAATCTCGTAATCCCGTAATATATCAAGGAAAGAATCAATCTTTGCCGAATTGCCGGTAAGCTCGATTACTAAGCTGTCATAAGCAACATCGATAATTTTGGCTTTATAAAAATCCACAATCGATTTCACATCATCTCTTTGCTTTGAATCTGCTCTAACCTTAACTAAAGCAAGTTCTCTGTATACTGACTCATCCGGAACAAGTTCTCTTATATGTTCAACATCAACAAGCTTGGCAACCTGTTTTTCTATTTGAACAAGGACCTCATCATCTCCGGATGCAACAATCGTAATTCTGGTGAATCGCGGATCCGCAGTAACACCTGCAGTAATAGATTCAATATTATAACCGCGTCTTGCAAACAAACCTGAAATTCTGCTTAAAACACCGGTTGTATTATCAACTAAAATTTGGAAAACCTTCTTATTCACAATAATCTCCCATAACTTAACATAAATTTAGCCCTGTGCAACTGCACTAGGCTAAATTTTAGCACTATAAAAACTAGATTTCAAGGTAATGTTGCATATAAATTCAGTCTGATTCGGTACATTTTTGTAATGCCAGACATCCGGTTCTCGCAACTTCGACAATCGAAATTGATTTAAACATATCAAGAAGTATCTGTACACGTTCCGGAGTATCACACATTTGGATAAGCATCATATTTGTAGACATGTCTACAATAGTCGCTCCCATTATTTCACAATTCTCCATAATGTCTCTTCTGTTAGACTTATTATATTTAACCTTTACGAATAATAATTCCCTGCAAATGCTTTCTTCTTCAAAAAAGGTTTTTACCTTAATAACATCAAGTTTTTTGTTTAACTGTTTTTCAACCTGTTCTATTGTACGCTTATCACCGGAAGATAAAATAGTCATTCTTGATACATTATGGTCTTCCGTCTCGCCCACAGCCAAAGAATCAATATTGAAATTTCTTCTGGAAAACAGTCCTGCCACCTTGCAAAGAACACCTGATCTGTTTTCAACAAGAACTGAGTATATCTTTTTCATAATTAAAGCCCCTTACTTAACCAAATCATATGGATCAATCATACATTCCAATATGACAGATTCATCTTTTTTCAAAAATTCATCAATTGTTGACGACGCTTTTGACATATTTTCAAGACGCATATACTTAATTTCATAAGCTTCCGAAATTTTATCAAGTAACGGCGCACCTTTAATATCCACAACGGAATAATTGTCTTCATATGTATAGTGCTGATATTCTCTTACCATTCCGAGATAATTATTTCTGAATACTATTATCTTAACAGGTACATTATGTTGTTTCATGGTTGCAAGTTCCATCATTGACATTTGGAAAGAACCGTCACCGCAAACAGCGATTACCTGTCTGTCGGGACATGCGATTTTCGCACCCATGGCAGCAGGGATAGAATATCCCATAGTTCCCATTCCGCCGGATGTAAGGAATCTTCCGCTTTTTACTTTATGATATGCACATGACCAAATCTGGTTCTGTCCTACGTCCGCAACATATACAGCATCATCTTTCATTTTGTCGGATAAAATCGTAATAAATTCGGCAGGATCAACGTAATCCTTATTGGGAGATCTCTTAATCTCCATATTTTCTCTGTATACTCTTAAATCATTAACCCATTCAATATAGTTTCCGGTAAAATCCATATTGTTTAAATCTTCAAAAATATACTTAACATCACCTACCAACGGAATAGAAGGCTGCGCATTTTTGCCGATTTCCGCAGGGTCTACATCAATATGAATAAGAACCTTGTTCTCCATAATCAAATCCGGCTGGGAAATTGCTCTGTCGGCAACTCTGGCCCCTACCATTATTATAAGATCGGCTTCGTTCATGGCACGGTTGGCATAGGGTTTACCGTTATTTCCCACCATACCGAAATACAAAGAATCCTTTGTGGGCATTACCCCTATTCCCATCATCGTAGAAACAACAGGAATATCATGCTTATTAACAAATGTTCTGATTTCATCAATAGCATTGGCTAAAATCACACCGCCGCCCGCACAAATAATAGGTCTTTTTGCTTTGGACAGTTTGTCTGCCACCTTTTTAATCTGTACCATATTACCTTTAACAGTGGGCTTATAGGTTCGCATATTGATTGATTCCGGATATGCGAATTTCTTCAATTCCGAATTCTGGACATCAATAGGAACATCAATAAGAACAGGTCCCTTACGTCCGGAATTTGCTATATAAAAAGCTTCCTTCATAATCCGGGGAATATCATTGACGTCCCTAACCAAATAACTATATTTAACAAAAGATTCCACGGCTCCCGTTATATCGGCTTCCTGGAACACATCAGAACCGAGTAATTCCGAATTTACCTGACCTGTAATGCAAACAAGAGGAATGCTGTCTGCAAACGCCGTTGCTATTCCGGTTATTACATTTGTTGCACCGGGGCCTGAAGTTACGGCACATACACCTACTTTGTCGGACACTCTTGCATATCCGGAAGCAGCATGAGCAGCATTTTGTTCGGTACGAATAAGTACCGTTTTAATATTACTGTCTAAAATACTGTTATAGAAAGGACATATGGCAACACCCGGATAACCGAATACTCTGTCTACTCCCTCTAATTCCAAACACTTAACTATTGCATCTGCACCAATCATTTTTATCACCTACAATTACTATGTTATGTAAATCTTACTAATTATATTATTTAACTAAGCTTTTTGCAACCAAAACAGCATCCGCAGCATCCTTTGAATATGCATCCGCACCGATTTCGTCTGCATATTCCTGAGTGATTACCGCACCCCCAACCATAATCTTTGATTTACAGCCACATTCTCTGGCATAATTTACTACATTTTTCATCTCGGACATTGTTGTGGTCATTAAAGCGCTAAGTCCGATAATATCCGCATTATTCTTAACAGCCGTATCAATTATAAGTTCTTTTTCCACGTCCTTACCTAAATCCATTACCCTGAAGCCATGATTTTTGAGCATCAGCGTAACAAGATTCTTGCCTATATCGTGAATATCGCCTTTAACGGTAGCCATTACGATTAACGGGGCATTTTTACTTTCATCGTTTTTAAGCATAAGCGGTTCAAGATATTCGATTGAAGATTTCATGGTTTCTGCCGAGGAAATCAATTGCGGAAGGAAATACTTACCTTCATTAAACAAATCTCCTACCTTTTCGATAGCCGGTAACAATGATTCGTTCAAAATAACCTGCGGATCTTTCCCCTTATTAATCTCTTCTTTTGTATGTTCAACAATAACGTTGTTTTTACCCTTAAGCACATCATTAAATAAAACATCGGATGACTTTGCATCCTGTTCCTGTACTTTTTTATTCTCCGTAGACACGTTGATTGAATAGTTCCTGTCATTCATTCTTTCAATGTATCTTAAATCGGCACCGTCCTTATTGTTAAGTAAGTCTGTTGCAAATGCCGCATTCATCAAAAGTTCCTGCGAAGGATTCATGATTGCCATGGTAAGGCCTGCGTTAATAGCCATGGTAAGAAAAGCAGTATTTACAAAACTTCTCTCCGGAAGTCCGAATGATATATTGGATAATCCGCAAGTGGTTGCAAGACCGTTTTCTTTTGCATATCTAATTGTTTCAAGCACTTCAAGCGCTGCTTTTTTATTTGCTCCGATAGTTGATACAAGTCCGTCGATAACTATATCTTCTTTCTTAAAGCCAATATTATAAGCAGCATCCAGAACTTTATTTATATTTTTGATTTTTTCATCCAAATTCTTAGGAAGACCTTCATCCGACAACGGAAGCACTATTATCATAGCACCGTATTTTTTAGCAATACAAAGTTTGGGAAGCATAACATTATCTTCAGCCGATACGGAATTAACCAATGCTCTGCCCGGATATCTTCTTAAGGCCGCTTCCAAAACATCAACCGGAGAAGTATCTATCGAAAGAGGTAATGATGTATTATTTGAAACAAGGTCAAGGACCTTAATCATCATGCTCTTTTCATCGATTCCTCCCATACCGACATTAATATCGAGTATTGAAGCGCCGCAGTCTTCCTGTTCTTCGGTAAACTGCATAACCATGTCCATGCATTCTTCTCTTAACTGTTCCTGAAGCTTCTTTTTGCCTGTTGGATTAATTCTTTCTCCTACTACTATAAAAGGATCGTTAAGACCGAAAGACACGGTTTTTCTTTCGCTTGTCAGGAATCTGATACCTTTATTATCGTTCTTTTTGGGTAAATCCAATGACTTTACCTTTTCTTTTAATGCTTTTATATATGAAGGCGCTGTTCCGCAGCATCCGCCCAATATTGATGCTCCGGATTCCACAAGTAATTTACCGTATGACGAAAACTCTTCATCAGACATGCTGTATACGGTATTGCCGTCCTTATCAAGAGAAGGCATTCCCGCATTTGGTTTTGCAATAACGGGAATAGATACAACTTCCGCCATTTGTTTTATAATATCAGCCATTTTATCCGGTCCTGCCGAACAGTTGGCTCCCACTGCGCTCGCCCCCAAACTTTCCAGAACTATTGCGCATGTTTTGGGATCGGAACCGTAAAGTGTTCTTCCGTCATTTTCAAAGGTCAGTGAACACAGAACAGGCAGTTCGCAGGTTTCCTTTGCCGCAATCAAAGCTGCACGCGTTTCCTGTAAAGACATCATAGTCTCAATAATTATGAGATCTACTCCTTCTTCACAAATATATGAAATCTGTTCTCTGTATACATCAATAAGTTCCTCAAAATCCATATCTCCCATGGGCTTTAACTGCTTTCCCGTCATGGAAATATCAGCGGCAACATAGCCTTTACCCTTGGCTGCTTCTTTGGTCAACGCCACCAGTTTATGATTAATTTCTCTTATTTGATCAGTAAGACCGTATTCTGCAAGCTTAATCCTGTTTGCAGTGAAAGTCGGCGCCAAAACAATATTCGAGCCCGCATCGTAATACTCTTTTTGAAGTTCAATTATTGCGTCGGGGTTATCAATTATCCACTTTTCTGGACATACGCCGCTCGGCATGCCTTTTTTAATTAAATTCGATCCTGTAGCTCCGTCCAAAAATATAAAACCTTCAGAGCATAATTTTTTAAATTCTTCTCTATTCATTAAAATACTTCCTCATATTAATTATATGTTTTATTGTAAATAAATCTTATTTATGATAACTTATTTAGGGAAAATAATAAAGGAGAAACCAATGAAAAAGAGACTTTTAATTGTTTTAAGTGTTCTTGTTTTGGGTATTTGCGGTTGTTCAAATCCCGAAGAAGACAAACAGCTTGCCGTGTACAAAGCCAATATGGAGCTGTTCTTCCAAAATGTAGAAACACTTAATAATAATATCAATATGATTAATCCCGAAGATGAAGGTTCGGCTTCTGAATTGTTGGGATATCTTGATTCATTAAATACTAACTTCCAGCAAATGTCTCAGCTTACCGTTCCACCGGAGCTTGATGCACTGTCACAGCTTGCAATCAATGCATCAAATGATATGAACGAAGCCGTTAAGCTGTATAGGATTGCATACGAAGGTGAATATTCATCCGTGGATGCCGAAACTGCTTTCCTCTACTACAAGAGAGCTAACAGCGAACTTAAATCTATTGTCAAAATTATTCACGGCGAATATAACTTAGAAACTGATTCTGATGATACTTCCAATGATTTCGGAATCGAAACCGAAACAATAGATTCAACCGATACATCCGACGAATATGATTATGACGAGGAGTACATTGGAGAAAATCCTATTGACGACGGTATTGTTACAGAGGAAGAACCTGTCGAAGAATAATTTTAAATTTAAATAATTTTTGTTATAAAAAAGGCTCTGATTCAAACGAATCAGAGCCTTGATTTTATTCTTTACAATTAGAACTTACCTGCTGTAGCAGCCTCTTCGATTGATACTGCAGTAGAAACTGTCATACCAACCATCGGGTTGTTACCTGCACCGATAAGACCCATCATCTCAACGTGAGCGGGAACTGAAGAAGAACCTGCGAACTGAGCATCTGAATGCATACGTCCCATTGTATCTGTCATACCGTATGAAGCAGGGCCTGCAGCCATGTTATCGGGATGAAGTGTACGTCCTGTACCGCCGCCTGAAGCAACCGAGAAATACTTCTTGCCGGCTTCGATTCTCTCCTTCTTGTATGTACCTGCAACAGGATGCTGGAATCTTGTAGGGTTAGTTGAGTTACCTGTTATAGAAACATCAACGTTTTCCTTCCACATAATTGCAACACCTTCGCATACATCGTTAGCGCCGTAGCAGTTAACCTTTGCACGAGGAGAATTAGCATCCTTTGAGTAGCTCTTACGTGATACTTCTTTTACAGTATTTGTATAAGGATCGTATTCTGTTTCAACGAATGTGAATCCATTGATACGAGAAATAATTTGAGCAGCATCTTTACCAAGACCGTTAAGAATAACTCTTAAAGGAGTCTTACGTACCTTGTTAGCCTTTTCTGCAATACCGATAGCACCTTCGGCAGCTGCAAATGATTCGTGACCGGCAAGGAAAGCGAAACATTCTGTTTCTTCTTCAAGAAGCATCTTACCTAAATTACCGTGTCCAAGACCAACCTTACGTGTATCGGCAACAGATCCGGGAATACAGAAAGCCTGAAGTCCTTCACCGATAGCTGCTGCAGCATCAGCGGCCTTACGGCAATTCTTTTTAATAGCAATAGCAGCACCTACTGTGTAAGCCCACTTTGCATTTTCGAAACAGATAGGCTGAATACCTTCGATAAGGTGGTATACATCAATGCCGGCTGCTTCTGTAATTTCTTTACACTCTTCAATAGATGAGATACCATACTCCTTTAATTTAGCAAGGATCTGGGGCTCTCTTCTTTCATAAGATTCAAATAATGCCATTTTCTTATCCCTCCTTATTTAACTTCTTTGTCAGTTCTAGGATCAATAATCTTAACTGCATCCTGTACACGACCGTACTGACCTGAAGCCTTTTCAAGAGCAGTATTGGCATCGTCACCCTTCTTGATGAAGTCCATCATCTTACCGAAGTTAACATACTTGTAACCGATAATTTCATCATCTTCATCTAAAGCGATACCTGTGATATATCCGTCTGTTAATTCAAGATATCTGGGGCCCTTTGATAATGTACCGTAAGTTGTACCAACCATAGTACGTGTTCCCTTACCAAGGTCCTCTAATCCTGCGCCGATTGCAAGACCGTCTTCTGAGAAAGCTGACTGAGAACGTCCGTAAACGATCTGTAAGAATAACTCTCTCATTGCTGTATTAATAGCATCACAAACAAGGTCTGTATTAAGAGCTTCCATAACTGTTAATCCGGGAAGAATTTCAGCTGCCATAGCTGCCGAGTGAGTCATACCTGAGCATCCAAGTGTCTCAACCAATGCCTCCTGAATGATACCGTCCTTAACATTTAAGGAAAGCTTACATGCGCCCTGCTGAGGTGCACACCAGCCTACACCATGTGTATAGCCGGAAATGTCCTTAACTTCCTTAGCTTTAACCCATTTAGCCTCTTCAGGAATGGGAGCTGCGCCATGATGTACGCCCTGCTTTACTTTACACATTTCTTCAACTTCTTTTGAATAGATCATGTGAAAACTCCTTTCAAAGATATAAATAATTATTCGATAAATGGCACCCAATATGCCTATTTATAGACCAAACATCATTTTCTCACAAAATATGTCAAAAATCCAGCATAACTTTATTTTTTGTAAAATGATTTGGCATAATTGAATTTTTGTCTTAACGCCCCTTCATTGCGTAATTCTTTAACAAGATTTGTTCTTCTTATTACGAAATCATTCATTTTTTGCAGGTATTCGTCTTCGGTAATCTCACCGTTGGCCACTCCCGTAAGTCCCTTTTCCCAACTGGCTGTCAGTTTGGGATCAAGAAGCGGTTTGATTGAAGCATCAACCACATCAAAAATCATTTCACCCAGTAATGTCGGAGTTACAATCTGAGTCTTTTTATTTGTGCATAAATAATTATTCTTATTAAGTTTTTCCAGTATTCCCGACCGAGTAGCCGAAGTTCCTATTCCGGAACCTTTAATCTGTGATCTTAATTCTTCGTCCTCTATCAACTGACCTGCATTTTCCATTGCAAGAATCAACGAGCCGGAATTATATCTTTTAGGGGGCGAGGTTTCGCCTTCTTTTATAAAGATATCATTTACGTCAAGAATATCACCCTTCTTAAGTAAATTAAGTGTTTCCATCAAACTCTCGTCAAGAGCCTGTTCCTCTTCATCTTCAGGATTTTTGTTCTCGGTTTCATCCTTTTGAGCATCATCTTCTTTTTTCTTTTTAAAGCTGAATTCCGTAACCTTAAGGTATCCGGGGTTTTCAAGTACTTTAAAATTGGCAAACAGGCTTTCACCGTCTATATTTACGCTAAGCGCCACCTTACGATATATTGCGGGCGGATAAAATATTGCCAAAAATCTTCTTACTATAATTTCATACACTTTTGCAGTGGTAGGGTTAAGATTTTTAAGATTATTAAGGCCCTGTCCCGTAGGAATAATAGCATAATGGTCTGTAATCTGCTTATCGTTTACATACCTTGTTTTAGCTAAATCCTTATATAAATTATTTGCCAGAATTTCCTTTGCAAATTCGGATACATAGGAATAATATGTAAGTCCGTTTATATTCTTATTAATTTCTTTGGCAACTGCGGTAGACAGAACACGCGCGTCAGTTCTGGGATAAGTTGTCATTTTCTTTTCATATAATTCCTGTGCGATTTTAAGTGTCTCTTCCGGGCTTATCTTAAAATATTTTGAACAATCATTCTGAAGTTCGGCCAGATTATATAATAACGGTGCATTTTTATTTTCTTTTTTCTTTTCTACGGAATTAACCGCAGCCTGTTTATTATTCAAAAATGCAACAAGTTCTTCCGCAGACTCTTTATTCTTAAATCCGTTTTCCTTATATAATAACGGTGAGGCATAATACTTTGAGCCTTCAATTGCCCGCCATTCACATTCAACTTTTTTATCTTTAAGCAACACATTTGCCAGAACACGATAAAAAGGAGTCTTTGTAAATGCTCGAATTTCTCTTTCTCTGTTAACTACCATTCCGAGAACACATGTCATAACTCGGCCTACAGAAACCACGCCCTTATCCGCATTAAGAAAATTCTTAACACTGTAGCCGTATTTTAATGTAAGTACACGGCTGAAATTAATTCCCATTAGATAATCTTCTTTGGCACGCAAATAAGCCGCAGCACACAGATTATCATATTCCGATAAATCTTTTGCTTCGCGGACACCTCTTAATATTTCTTCCTCGGTTTGAGAATCAATCCAGACTCTTTTACGAACTTTACCCGACACATTGGCCATTGTTTCGACCAATCTATAGATATACTCTCCCTCTCTTCCCGAGTCTGTACAAACATATATGACATCTATGTCATCTCTGTTGAGAAGACCCGAAACAATGTTAAACTGTTTCTTAACATCATTAATTACCTCATACTTATACTCGGTAGGAATAAACGGAATTGTATCCAGAGACCATCTTTTTAATTTTTCATCATAAACTTCAGGATACGACATTGTAACCAGATGACCTACACACCATGTTACTATTGCAGTATCTGATTCGATATAACCGTCTTTTGAACTTCCGTTAATTTTCAGTGCTTCGGCAAACTGTCTTGCCACCGACGGTTTCTCGGCTATAAAAATGTTTTTACCCATTACATATCTTCCAAACTAATCAGTTTAAGATTTGATTTGACTTTTGCTTCAAGATTAAGCTTTTCATCAAATCTTCTGACTGAAAACAAATAAACATAATCAACATGAATCTTAGCTTCCTTACAACAGAAAAGAAGCCATTCATAATCGTCATAACGCATTAAGGGCTTATCCCAATTACAAATACTTACAATCGTATCTCCCGCTTCGTTTTGGGCTATCACGTCAATATTGCCGAGTTTGCCTACCCATTCACCGATTCTGTCGATTTCGATGGGCAGTTCCTTCCATTTGTTCCACTTTTCGATATGCTGCTTACATACAGTCTTAAAATATTCCGCAACATATGTCCTGAACGTAGGTGCAATATGTTTCTTATAAAACTCTGTCGGCATCATATTTTCGAGATCGGTCATATTGGGATAAATATATGTAAAATAGAAATTTACAAAATGATTGCTGATTCTGTATATGCCCTTCTGGGTATTTTCCTTACCGTCCGTATCATATGAAAAAACCTTTTCAACCAATTCAAGTTCCATAAGGTTTTTAAGATATACAGATATCTTTGCACGTGAAAATTCCGTCTGCAAATACAAATCATTAAGCTTATGATTTCCCGCCGCAATCGAAGCCAGTATTGTATTATAAACACCCGTTTCGCGAAGTTCTTCTTCAACAATTCTCTGGCCTTCCATTCTAAGAAGGGAATGAGGCTCCAGTATAAATCTGCAAATATTTTCTTTTATTGATACCTTGTCCGAAAAATGTTCCCAAAGACCGGGAATACCGCCAAGTACGGCATATGCTTCAATGCACTGTTCCATAGAGAATCCCGGGAAGAATTCCATCATATGTTCAAAGGAAAGTTCCTTAACCTTAAGGAAGGAAGACAATTCATAGGCAGCATCACCGATTTTGTTAATCATGGAATTCTCTACCCATCCTATGGATGAACTTGCAAGAATAATCATAACGTTCTGCTGTTGCCAATAACTGTGCACAAAGGATATAAGTTCTTTCATAAAGTCTTCCGAAGACTTAACAATATACTGGAACTCATCGATTATGATAACTTTTTTGCCTGTTTCGTTTTGAATAAGTGATTTAAAAATATCCGAATAAGTAGGATATTTTAAAAGCTTAATATCCTCTCTTCCCAGTTCTGCCCCCCACTGATATCTTTGTTCGCGACAGGACGCAGATCTGGCTCTGTAGTAATACGAAGGTTTATCCTGTGCAAATTGTGTAAGAAGCTGAGTTTTACCTACATTGCCGGCTCCGTACACAACCATAATCTGAGAACCTTCCTGATCATAGTATGTATTTAAATGCTTTAATTCAGATGTTCTGCCAAGTAACATGTTTTTCCCCTTAATATATTGAGCTTAACAAAAGTCGTTTAATTCCTTCGGCATCCATAGGTTTTCCAAGGAAATAACCCTGAATGCAGTCACAGCCGATATTGGTCAAATATTCAAGCTGCTTTTCGTCTTCTACTCCTTCTGCTATAGTTTCATAACCTAATTTCTTAGACATATAAATAATTGTGTCCAGAATTATCCTTGCATCCGAGTCTGTATTTATAGTATCAACGAAACTCTTATCAATCTTCAGCGTATCAATCGGAAGACCTTTAAGATATGATAAAGACGAATAACCCGTACCAAAATCATCCAGGGATACTCTGATGCCGTATTCTCGTAATACTTCAAGCTTATCCGTAACATCCTTAAAATCATCAATCAAAAAGCTCTCTGTAATTTCAAGTTCTATATCTTCCGGGCTTACATCAAATGAAGAAATAATATCCAGAAGATTCTCCACAAAATTATCCGTTCGATATTGTATAACGGAAATATTCAACGACAATATCATGTCGGTGTTAAACTTATTCTTCCATTCAACATAATTTCGTATACTTTCTTTAATTACAAAATTACCGATCGGAATAATTGTTCCGTTCTTCTCGGCAATAGGAATAAACACTGCCGGACTTATCATTTTACCGTCACTGTCTTTCCAGCGAATAAGTGCTTCCACGCCACGAAGTTTCTTTGAATCAGCGTAGTATTGGGGCTGAAAATTCATGGTAAAGTTTTCGGTAAAAACCGCATCTTTAAGTTTATTTTCGATATTAACCGTATTCAAGAAATCACTAAGAATCGGGGCATCAAAATACATAATCTGTCCGCGACCCTTTTTCTTGGCTTTAAACATTACAATCTCTGCACAGTTAATAAGTTCAAGCGAACTTCCCGCAGCTTCCGGAAATTCCGATACACCTGCGCAAAAAGATATATGTACTTCGGAACCGTTAGAAAGCTTAATCGGATCTTTAACTTTTTCTCTTAAGCCATGATATATATTATCGGGAGTTTGTAATCCTCTCGGCTCGTATATAGCTACACAATATAAATCAGCATTAAAATGTGAGGCTATAACATTTTGACATTCATATTCTTTAATCATCTGACCGAATATCTGAACTATTTCATCGCCTATAACAATTCCCATTCCGTCATTAATATTATGGAATCCGTCAATGTCAATAAACATTACATCCACTACAGCATTATTTTCCTGTGCTTTTCTTACAAAATTAGATAACTCGCTTACGAAATAATTACGATTATACAGTCCCGTATTGGAATCAAAATACGCCATGTAAGTAAGCTCGTCCTTTTGAGCACGTGCTTTTGTAACGTCTTTAAATCTTATGATTTTGTCAGTAGGATAATCAGAATCTTCTTTTGCAACCACTACCTCAACTTCGAGATATGTTTTGCCGTCCGATAATTTGAATACGCCTATAGAATGAGTTCTGTCTGTCTTTTCAAGATAAATGAGCTCACGAAATGAAAGAACCGATTGTTCTTCAAAATACGAATATAGTTTTGAAATATCACTGGAATTGTGAATATCCACGCCGGCAAAATATGCATCCCAATTTGCAAGAGTTTTGGCAAACCCTTTTTGTAAATCAACATACAATATTGCACTTGTAGACGTGGAGCATACAAGCCGATACATTCTTTCATCGGCTTGTAAGCGACCATTCATTGCGTTAAGAAGGTCTACTTGATAACGTAACTCGTCCATTAAAATGTAACCCCAATTTTTTTATAGTTTTGCACTATTATTTAGCGCTAATAAATCCCTTAGCTTTAAGTAATTCAGCACAAAGTACCGCACCGCCTGCAGCACCTCTTACAGTATTATGAGAAAGTCCTACAAACTTCCAATCATAAATTGTATCTTCTCTAAGTCTTCCTATAGAAACGCCCATACCCTTTTCATAATCAACATCAGCCTTAACCTGAGGACGATTATCTTCTTCCATATACTGGATAAACTGCTTTGGAGCAGAAGGAAGATTAAGTTCCTGAGGTTCGCCCTTAAATGCAAGAAGCTTTTCGATAAGCTGTTCCTTAGTAGGATTCTTCTTAAACTTAACAAAAGCAGCTGCCGTATGTCCGTTAAGAACAGGAACTCTTATACACTGAGCGGTAATTTTAACATCATCTGCAGGAACAATAACTCCGTTTTCAACCTTACCCCAAACACGGAGAGGCTCTTTTTCTGACTTTTCTTCCTCACCGCCGATATACGGAATAACGTTTTCAATCATTTCGGGCCAATCCTTAAATGTCTTTCCTGCACCTGAAATTGCCTGATATGTACATACAACAACCTCATAGGGTTCAAACTCTTTCCATGCTGTAAGCGCCGGTGTATATGACTGAATTGAGCAGTTAGGCTTAACAGCTATAAATCCTCTCTTAGTTCCGAGACGCTTCTTCTGAGATTCGATTACATCAACATGATTTGAGTTAATCTCAGGCACAATCATAGGTACATCAGGAGTCCATCTATGTGCAGAGTTATTGGAAACTACAGGAGTTTCTGTCTTTGCGTACTCTTCCTCAATAGCTTTTATTTCTTCTTTTGTCATATCTACTGCAGAGAAAACGAAATCAACTTCAGAAGCTACTTTCTCTACTTCGTTAACGTTCATAACAACAATTTTCTTAACCTTTTCAGGCATGGGAGTATCCATCTTCCAACGATCGCCAACAGCTTCTTCATATGTCTTTCCGGCACTACGAGGACTTGCGGCAATTGTCGTTACTTCAAACCAGGGATGGTTTTCAAGCAAAGATATGAATCTTTGACCAACCATACCGGTTCCGCCTAAAATTCCAACTCTTAATTTTTCACTCATAATTTTTCTCCTCTATCTTTAATTATTTATTTTATTTAAGAATTCCTTATTTATTTTGAGAACTTCTTTCATGGCATCAGGTCCCGGTGCTCCCACGGTAAGCCTCTTGGACACACAGGTTTCAAGCGATATTGCATCGTATACATCTGCTTCAAATACGGACGAAATCGATTTTAATTCCTCTATCGAAAGTTCATCAATAGCCTTATTCTTATCAAGGCAATATAAAACAAGTTGTCCGATTATTCCATGGGCATCCCTAAAGGGAACTCCTTTATTAACAAGATAATCGGCTGCATCGGTAGCATTTGTAAAGCCCTTCATGGCACTTGTTGCCATAGTATCTTTATTAAATGTTATTGTGTTAAGCATACCATCGAACAATTCGAGACAATCCTTAACTGTTTTAATAGCATCAAAAGTTACTTCTTTGTCTTCCTGCATATCTTTGTTATATGCTAAAGGTATACCCTTCATGGTAGTAAGAAGCGACATTAAAGCTCCGTATACTCTGCCGGTTTTTCCTCGTACAAGTTCTGCAATGTCCGGATTTTTCTTCTGAGGCATAATACTTGAGCCGGTGGAAAATCCGTCATCTATCTCAACGAATTTGTATTCATTGGAATTCCATATAATAATTTCTTCCGAAAATCTTGATAAATGCATCATAACAGTCGAAAGAGCACTTAACAGTTCAATACAGTAATCTCTGTCCGCAACAGAATCCATTGAGTTAAGCGTAGGACCTTCAAAACCCATTAATGATGCCGTATAATTACGGTCCAACGGATAAGTAGTACCTGCAAATGCGCCTGCCCCCAAAGGACAATAATTCATTCTTTTATATATATCCTGTAATCTAAGATAATCTCTTTTAAACATCTCAAAATAAGCGCCCATATGATGAGCCAGTGTTGTAGGCTGGGCCTTTTGAAGATGTGTAAAGCCGGGCATATATGTAGTTAAATTATTTTCCATTATTGAATAAAGAGTATTAAGAAGCGTAACTACATCCTTTGAAATATTAACTATTTCACCTCTTACATACAATCTCATATCCAGGGCAACCTGATCGTTTCTCGAGCGTCCGGTGTGCATTTTCTTGCCGGCATCGCCTATTCTTTTGATCAGATTAGCCTCAACAAAAGAATGAATATCTTCATACTCATTGGTAATAGTTAAATTCCCGTTTAATACATCATCACGTATTTGTGTAAGTCCCTTAACAATCGAATCTTTTTCTTCAAGTGTTAATACACCCTGCTTTTCAAGCATTACAACATGAGCGATGCTTCCCTCGATATCTTCATTAAGAAGCGCTTTATCAAAGGTGATTGATGCGTTAAAATCATATACCTGCTGTTTAGTTTCTTTAGTAAATCTTCCGCCCCACAACTGTGCCATGGTTATCTCCAAATATTAAATCTAAATTATATACGTTCTCGATATTCTATCACACTAAAGTGTGTAAATCAATTAATAAATAATATAAAAAGTGTCCGATTTAGGACACTTTTTAGTAAAAAATATATAAGCTTCCGAAGGGATTCGAACCCTCGACCTACTGATTACGAATCAGTTGCGCTACCGGCTACGCCACGGAAGCATATGTGGCCAATCGGCCACAGACGATTATATCAAAGAAATCTAAAAATAAAAAGTATTATTTTGATTCATCCAAAGCTCTTTTTGCTCTTTCGATTTCTTCCTTTTCGTTAGCGAGAGCTTCTTCCTGTCTTGCTTTGGCTTCTTTCATCTTAGCCAATGCTTCCTCCATAATAGATTTTGACTCTTCATAATCTTTAAGAGCTTCTTCCGCCAGCTTCTTATATTCGTCAGCCTTTGTTTTTGCGATTGCAGCTTCTTTTTTCTTTTCGATCTGATACTTTTCTTTATCCGTAAAAGGAGTATATTTAAATATCGCAGCACTAAGCGGAGCCAACTTTACGTCAAAAGAATACGGTTTTCCGTCGGCTTCTATTTCCGATACTGCCTTTATTCTTGTATTTGTAATGTTCTTACCGCCATATGCTTTATCATCGGTATTTATAACTTCCTTATACTTACCCGGAAGGCCGGTACCCACTTTTAGTTCTGTAATGCTATTGGCGAAATTGACCACAATCAAATATGAATCTTTTTGATGTATACCCTTTCTCATGTAACTGATAAGGCATTTTTCATAATCAATACAATTAATCCACTCAAATCCCTCGGAAACATCATCCAATTCATAAAATGCTTTTGAGCCAAGATACAATTTATTTAAATCCTTAACAAGGGCTTTAACTCCTTTATTGGCCGATTTTTTGCATAATGACCAATCAATTACATTGTCGCGTCCTAAATAAGTGTTATTTGCAAAATCAAATCCGGCATAGTTTATTTTGCGGCCCGGATGGGTAAACTCATACGCAAGACTCATTCTTACAGATGCAAATACATCCTTTTCATCTCCCGGAATTATATCGATTATATTCTTATCATTTTTACAAAAATAATCATGTGTAAATCCGTTAAAGAAGTTTTCGGAATACTGATATATCATGCTGAAAGTAAGATCATTGTGAATATGCGACCTAAAGTAAGGATCCGTACCCAGGTATTTAATATAATCATCCGAGAACCCGTTATTCAGCTTAAAGTCAAATCCAAGTCCGTCTTCGTCAAGAGCCGATGTGATTTTGGGGAAGGCAGCATCTTCTCTGGCAATTGTGAACACATTACGATTACGCTTGTGTAAAATAGAATTAAAATGTTTAATAAACTCAATTGCTTCAAGGTTTTCGTTACTTCCGTACATATTGGATATCCATTCGCCGTTTTGGCGCCCGTAATCCAAATAAAGCATACTCGAAAGTGAATTGACACACAATCCGTCAACATGGCAATTTTCAATATAAAAAAGTGCATTGGCTATAAGGAAATTGGTTACTTCCGGGCGGCCATAGTTAAAGTTCGAAGTTCCGTAGAAAGGATGAACACGTTTCTTTTCATCCATATGTTCATAAAGATATGTACCGTCAAACATAGATAATCCCATATCATACGGATCAAAATATGCACATGTCCAATCCATAATAACACCTATATCGTTATTATGGAGAATATCAATCATTGCCTTAAAATCATCCAGTGAACCGTATCTATTGGTAACCGCATAATAGGCTGCTGTGGAATATCCAAATGATTCTTCATCAAAATATTCCATTATCGGCATTAATTCCACATGGGTATATCCCATTTCTTTAACGTATGATGAAATTTTTTCGCCTAAGGCTCTATAGTTGAGTAATTCACCGTTTTCACGTGCAAAATGACTAAGATTAATCTCACATATTGAAACAGGGCAATCCTGAATTCTAGATTTTTTGCGTTTTTCGATATACTGTTCGTCGGTGAATTCATATTTTTCTTCGGTAACAACGCTATAGTAATTGCCGTCAATATTAACTACTTTTTTAGCAAAAGGATCAAGTTTTGTAACTATTCTGCCACCCTTAAACTTAATTTCATAATTATATAATTCTCCGGCTTTCATATCGGGTACAAATAATTCATAAATTCCCAAATCCTTGTTTAACTGCATCGGATAAATTCTGCCGTCAAAATTATTTGCCTCACATATCAGTGAAACTCTCAGGGCATTAGGTGCCCATACAGAGAACTTAACGCCGGATACGTCGTTTACCTTTGTTAGCACCGCTCCCATATATTCATAAAGGGAATAATGAAGTCCGGCCTTTATCTTTGGCACATCGGTACTGTTAATTTCATAATCCGTATAACAATAAGGATCTTTAAGTATTTTTGATGTATCCTTATATAATATTTCAAATTCATATTTATCTATATTTTTGGAAGGCATCAACGCAGCATAAAATCCCATGTCATCAGCCAATTCCATGGGATATGAATTCTTTTTGCCGTTTTCGTAAACAATAACATTTACACCTAATACATCAGGAAAATAAGCTTGAATCAGAGTATTGTTTCCAACTGCTCTGTCACCTAAGATTTTGTATGGACTGCTTTCTTCGGAATATGTTATGCCTTCAATTAATGGCCAGTTCATTAACTTATATAATTTTTTTTGCATTTTAATCCCTCTACACAATTTTAAACTTTATTTTAATATAACAAAGATAACTATACAAAACAAGTTACAGATGCTATAGTAAGAAGACGTCGGAGGTGATAAAAATATGACAGATAACGAAATTTTAGCGCGTATTAACGCCTATTCCGAAGAGGTACTTAAAGACATAGATCCTCAAAAAACACAGGTCTCAATCCAACTCGAAAAATTAAAGCCCATCATGCAGGAAATTGCAGATGAAATGAATGTTCCGATCGAAGACATATTCATCAAGTATATGGATCTTGCTTCACTTCAGAAGGTTCAAATGGAAGACAAATTCAAGCAGACTATGATTGATGCAGGTGTAACGGATTTAGGTAAATTACCCTATTAATAAATCAAAAAGGTGACTCCAAATCGGAATCACCTTTTTTATATAATACATCCTCTTTATAGTATTATCTTACATTATCAGTGCCCTTCATACGTTTTTTATTTTCGTACATCTGTGCATCTGCTCTTTTGAATACGGATGCAATTGAATAATCCGTTTCGATATCATATGCCGCCACGCCAAAAGCCACCGAAACCTTTTCGGAATCCGGACAATCAGAAATTTTTAATAAATCCATTTCGTCAGATAATTTCTTAAATAACTCATCTTGCTTTTCAAAATCATCCTTAGTAAGAATAATTAAGAACTCATCACCTCCGATTCTGTATACGGGGCTGTGTTTAAATACATTACAAAGCAGCAAACATGAATTAATAATATATTCATCACCTTTTTCGTGACCGTAATTATCATTAATCGTCTTAAGATTATTAATATCAAATACCGCAAGAGCCAAATCATTAAGATTTCTGTCCACTATCATACGGTTAATTTCACTGCATTTTGATTCATATGCGTTACGATTTTTAACCATTGTAAGGGGATCGGTTTCATTAAGTATCTTAAGTTTATTGTTAAGATAATTTGTAAGTAAATTCTGTCTGTATTTAACAAAGATAGAATTAAGTCTTTGTTCATAACGAATCAAATTATCGTTATTATCTATTTCATTAATTATATCTGTGAATACGAAATATCCCATTGCTTTTCCTTCATCATGAAGGGGCATTATAAGATAAATATGATTCTCTTCGTCATCTTCTTTTATGCCATCCACGATATTTCTCGTTTCAAAATTGGGATTACAAGAAAATTCTCCGTTCTTCATAGAGAAAATATTATACATTCTTTCACTGTATCCTGTTTCTCTAAGTTCAATATCATTGTCAAATACCGAATTTTCATAATTAGGTTCAAGCATTATTTGCATATTGCCCTGTTCGTAGTCACTGTTATTGGCATAAAAGTCCTTTAATCTTTCATAAATATCAGTGAATTCTTTTCCGGAAAGCAATACCGCATCCAACATATTTAGCTTGGTATCGAAAGTATTTCTAAAGAGTCTTTCGATATACATATTATGACCGATTTTTTTACGGTTCATTTCAACATCATCGCAAGCCGGACAACCGCAGCTTTCTCTGACTTTAAGAATACAGGGTATAATATTCTTAAGCGGTACCTGCTGACAGTCATTTAACTTAACAATAATTCGGGCAGCTTCTAACCCGATTGTTTCAAAATTCTGGGATACGGTAGTTAAAGTAGGGTCAAACAAAGAAGAACAATAAACATTATCAAAACCTACAACTTTAATATCCTTAGGCACCTGGTATCCACGATTTGCAAGAGTGTCCGAGGTGAACATTGCAAGGCCGTCATTAGCACAAATAAACGCATCAGGCATCGGTTTGCCCGAACTGACATAATCATTAATAAATGCCGAAGCAGCCAGCAAATCCCAATTTGTATAAAACACATCATCTTTGGTTGTTAACGGGAATGTCTTCTTAATCGCTTCAAATCTGGCATTTGAATCCGGATTGTTGGGCGCACCTGCTATATAAAAAACCTTATGAATATCATGTGTATCAATAAGATGCTTACACATGTTAACCATACCGTTAAAATTATCCGGTGCCAGGAAATGTCCGTAATGAGGCACTCTGCCGCAGCTAACGGTAGGGATATTAGCCTTTTCACAGGCTTCGTTTATTCTTTCAAAAATATCACCGAAATCAAGAGAATTACCGAATATAAGAGCGCCGTCAAAATCTTCAAGATTAGGCAGCCTAAAAATATTGATTTCACCATCGATGCTGTCAGATGAATCTACAAGCAAAGGAAAACATAAGAAAAGGTAGACATCAAAAGAATTTCCCTCGATGCCTTTCATAACCCCGTTTATATACTGATTGAGGATTTCAGAACCCCAACCTGCTGCAAATACAGCAATCTTTTTCTTCATAAAATACCCTCGTGTTTTATCCCCTTACGATATTATATCATTAATTTTGAACATATAAAATGGGCTATGTAAAATTTACATAGCCCATCTCAAAATAATCTTATTATTTTACGACTCTTACACGAACGACTCCGTCAATAGCCTTTAATTTGCTGATGATATCATCGGTAGCTGCCTGTTCAATATCAAGCATTGTATAAGCATATTCACCCTTTGATTTGTTCATCATATCAGAAATATTAATTCCCAAATCACCGAAGCATGCAGTGAACTTAGTAATCATATTTGCAGTGTTCTTGTGCATAATAGCAACTCTTCCTGCCTGATTACATTCGCCCATATCGCAATTAGGGAAATTAACGGAATTAACGATATTACCGTTCTTAAGATAATTCATCATTTCCTTAACAGCCATCTTCGCACAGTTATCTTCAGACTCTTCCGTAGAAGCTCCAAGGTGAGGAATTACAATACAGCCTTCCTGACCTGCTGTGGTAGCATTCGGGAAGTCCGAAACATACTTTCTTACTTTTCCGCTCTTAATTCCGTCAAGAACAGCGCTCTCATCGCAAAGAAGATCACGTGCAAAGTTAAGAATAATAACACCGTCTTTCATCTTTGAAATAGCATCTTTATTAATCATACCCTTTGTAGAATCAAGCAAAGGTACATGAACTGTTATAATGTCACAATTTTCGTAGATTTCCTCAACATTAAGAACATGCTTAACATCTCTTGATAAGTTCCATGCAGCATCAACGGAAACATAAGGATCGTATCCGTACACTTCCATTCCCATGTGCTTAGCTACGTTAGCTACCTTAACACCGATAGCTCCCAAACCGATAATACCGAGTTTCTTATCCTGAACTTCGGTACCTGCGTATGCTTTCTTTGCTTTCTCCGCACTCTTACCTATTTCAGCATCATCCTTGTTTTCTTTAACCCATTCAATACCGCCCACAATGTCACGGCTTGCAAGTAACATACCTGCTATAACAAGTTCTTTAACACCGTTGGCATTAGCACCGGGAGTATTGAAAACAACAATCCCCTTTTTGGCACATTCATCTAGCGGAATATTGTTAACTCCTGCACCGGCTCTTGCAACAGCAAGTAAATTATCGCTAAACTCCATATCGTGCATAGCAGCACTACGTACCAAAATACCTTCAGCCGCATTAACATCTTCTGTTTTAGCAAACTCATTTGTAAATTTATCAAGTCCAACCTTAGCAATTGGATTTAAGCAATAGTAATTAAACATTATGCATTTTCCTCCTCATATTTCTTAAGGAATTCAACAAGTGCCACAACGCCTTCCTTAGGCATAGCATTATAAATTGATGCTCTAAGACCGCCAACCGACTTATGACCCTTAAGATTATCAAATCCTGCAGCCTTTGTAGCTGCAACTACAGCAGCATCGGATTCTGCAGATGCCGTAACAAAAGGAACGTTCATTAATGATCTGAATTCCTTGTCAACGGTACCGTTAAACATCTTTGAACCGTCAAGGAAATCATAAAGAACTTTAGCCTTATCTTTATTGATCTCATCCATCTTAGCCAAGCCGCCAAGATTAAGAAGATACTTAAATACCTTACCGCAGCAGTAAATATCCCAGCAGTTCGGTGTATTATACATCGAATCATTAGATGCATGAGTATCATATCTTAAATAAACAGGAGTCTTAGGATCAATGTCCTCTCTTATTAAATCTTCTCTTATAATAACAATTGACATACCTGCGGGTCCGATATTCTTCTGCACGCCGCCGTAAATAATACCGTAATCGGATACATTACAGGGTTTAGACAAGAACATTGAAGACTGATCCGCAACAAGAATCTTACCCTTTGTATTGGGAAGCTTCTGGAAGGTCGTTCCGTGAATTGTTTCGTTTTCACAAATATATACATAGTCTGCATCATCATCTATAGGAAGGTCACTGCAGTCGGGAATATAGCTGTAGTTCTTATCCTCAGAAGAAGCAATTACGTTTACCTTACCGAATTTCTTAGCTTCTGTAGCTGCCTTTTTAGACCATGCACCTGTAACAATGTAGTCAAATACTCCATTCTTACATAAGTTCATAGGAATCATAGAGAACTGAAGTGTAGCTCCTCCCTGAATAAACAGAACTTTATAATTATCCGGAATATTCATAAGGGAACGCAAATCTGCCTCAGCTTCTTTAGCAATCTTATCAAATACTTTGGATCGATGAGACATCTCCATTACGCTCATTCCACTACCCTGATAATCAAGTAGTTCTGACTGAATTTCTTCAAGTACAGGCAAGGGCATCATAGCCGGACCTGCTGAAAAGTTAAACACTCTAGCCACTTTTATTTCCTCCTAAATTTATAAAATTTAATAATTTACTCCATTAAAGTAAGATTGTATACCTGTATTCATATTTTGTCTAGTAGAAAACTACACAAGGTGTACCATCTTCAACCAATTCCCACATTGTTTTTATATTTTCATAGGGTGTATTTACACATCCGTGGGAACCGTTGGTTTTATAAATTTCTCCGCCAAACTTATTTCGCCAGCTTGCATCATGAATACCGTAGCCCTTATATATGCCAAGCCAGTACCTTACAAAGGACTGATAATTAGGTCCTATTAAAGTAGTATTCCTCCGGTGATTATATATATAGTAAGTACCCTGAATCGTGCTGTGATGAGCACTTAAACATCCCGATACAATATCGGTGTCTACTTTTAAAACATTATTTTGATAGTAATACATTTTTTGATTTGTAAGATCTATTTCAATATATGTATCCCCTAAATCATTAATTCCCTTTATGGGTGCTTCCTGTTCATAAAGCGGTTCATGTTCTTCATTTATATTATTGATTAATGCATTAAGAAGATATTCCTTTTCGGCCGCAGAATCCAATTTGTTTCCGTAATTACCTCCGACGACATTTACGGTTCTACCCTGGGTGGTTTTAAAAGTTCTGTTTTCAAAGGTATCATATTTTGAACATATAGAATCAATATACGCATTAACTTCATCCTCATTAATCACGAGTTCACCATTCTCATCGAGAACGAAGTTTCCATTATTGTCCTTTTTAATAAATGCATAAGCTACGGTTTTATCAATAACTTCTTTGTCATTTCCGAAAACATAAACTATATTTCTGTTTTGAAATGCATCTATCTTTTTAAATAGTTCAATATCTTTGATATTCTTTTCGGATAATTCCAAGTCACCGTAGCAGCCGGCCTCTTCCAAATCCAACGTACTTTCAAATTTGTCAAAAGCTTCCATTATCAGTGATTTTGCCAATTCTTCATTAAGTACATGGGTACGTTTATTAACAAGTTCGTATCCGTCAGACAGCGTCAGTTTAATCTTAACAAGTCTGTTTTTATCCGGCATATGGGTAATAAACGGAAATTCATCGATTTGTTTTTCGAATGTGTCATGATTATACGAAAGAACGGGATTAATATTAATTCCTTTGTAGTTTCCGAGGAAATTAAGTCCCCACATAAGGGAATTCTGTCCATAATACAAGTCAAGTAATTTATCAGTATAATCATACTTTAATTCAACATCTTTGGACGCAATATTATAGGACTTGCCATCACTCGTGGTGATGGTAAGCCCTTCGTAATCTCCTGCGTTTCGGAGCAATTCCGTATTAATTTGTTCAATCGATTTTCCGTAAGCTGTTATACCGTTAATCTTCGTACCGTAAGAAAACCCGTTTCTATAGGTATATGCCACATAACAATATACTGCCGCAGCGCCCAAAAGCGTTATTATTGCTAATGAACTTAAAATCCTAACAAAAACTTTTTTCATTATTCCTTAATATCAGCTGCATCAAAGACTTCGGAAATCGGAGCACCTGCGGGAACCATAGGGAATACCTTATCATCCTCGGGTATAACGCACTCAATTAAGCAGGGAGCCTTTAGGCTGATTGCTTTCTTAATTGCTTTTTCAACTTCTTCTTTCTTTGTTACTTTAATTGCCGTTACACCAAGGCCTTCTGCGACCTTGCAAAAATCAACCTTATCATTTAAAACAGTCTGAGAATATCTCTTTCCGTAGAACAGAGTCTGCCACTGTCTTACCATTCCGAGAACATGATTGTTAATTACAACTTCAATAATCGGAATATTATATCTGCTGGCAGTTGCCAGTTCGTTCATGTTCATTCTAAAGCATCCGTCACCGGCAATGTTGATACATACCTTATCTTTCTGTCCTACCTGAGCACCGATACAGGCGCCGAGGCCGTATCCCATTGTTCCCAATCCTCCGGAAGATAAGAATGTACGAGGAGAAGTATACTTATAGTACTGTGCAGCCCACATCTGATGCTGGCCTACATCTGTTGTAATAATTGCGTTTCCCTTCGTAACTTTATCAATAGTTTCAATAACATAAGGGCACGATAATACCGAATTATCATAGTTAAGGGGATACTTTTTCTTAAGGGACATAACATACTTAACCCAGTCAGTATGCTTCTGTTGCTTTAATTTGGCATTTATTTTAACAAGAACATCCTTTAAGTCACCTACTATAGATGCATCCGACTTAATATTCTTATCAATTTCAGCTGCATCAATATCGATATGCAATACTTTGGCACCGGTAGCAAACTTTGATGCATTTCCGATAACACGATCGGAGAATCTTGCGCCGAGAGCCACTAGCAAATCGCAGTCGGACACTCCCAGATTTGATGCCTTTGTTCCATGCATTCCGATCATGCCTGTATAATAGTCGGAATAACCGTCCATAACACCCTTTCCCATAAGCGTATCGCAAACAGGTGCATCGAGTAATTTAGACAGCTTACGAACTTCTTCGCAGGCTCCCGAAATAACTGCGCCTCCGCCAACGTATATGAAAGGCTTTTTGGCACTTTCCATCATTTTAACCGCTACGTCAATATCACTTGTTTCGTATGCGGGAACATATTTTGTTTCTTCTATCTTTTTTGCTTCATACTCAAACATTGCAGCAGAAACATCTTTTGTAATATCAACAAGTACCGGGCCGGGGCGTCCTTCCTTTGCAATTCTGAATGCACGTCTTATGGTATCTGCCAGCACAGTTACATCCTTGACGATAACACTGTGTTTTGTAATCGGCATGGTAACTCCCGCAATATCAACCTCCTGGAAAGTATCTTTCCCCAGTAAAGGAAGCGTAACATTACATGTAATTGCCACCATAGGAACAGAATCCATATATGCAGTTGCAATACCTGTTACAAGATTTGTTGCACCGGGGCCTGATGTTGCAAAGCATACACCGACTTTGCCCGTAGCTCTTGCATAACCGTCGGCAGCATGTGCAGCTCCCTGCTCATGGGAAGTCAATATATGATTAATTGCTTCCTTGGGGTTAGCTTCATTAAACTTATACAAAGCATCATAAACATTAAGAATTGTTCCTCCCGGATATCCGAATACGGTATCAACTCCCTGTTCTTTAAGACATCTGATTACTATATCTGAACCATTGATTAACATTTCTTTTTCTCCTTAATATCCTATTTGGGCATTTCCAAAACCGCGCCTCTGTTACCTGATGTAACCATCTTTTCGTAACGGCTTAAGTAACCTGTTGTTACCTTAGGTTCTCTGGGAACCCATGCAGCTTTTCTCTTTGCAAGTTCTTCATCTGAAACCTTAAGTTCCATCTTAAGATTAGGGATATCAATAAGAATCATATCGCCCTCTTCAACTAAAGCAATAGGTCCGCCTACAGCAGCCTCCGGGCTTACATGTCCGATTGAAGCGCCACGTGATGCACCGGAAAATCTTCCGTCGGTTATTAATGCTACAGAGGATCCCAGACCCATTCCCGCAATTGCCGATGTGGGATTAAGCATTTCTCTCATACCCGGGCCTCCCTTAGGGCCTTCGTAACGGATAACAACTACGTCTCCTGCTACAATCTTTCCGCCTTTGATTGCTTCAATTGCATCTTCTTCGCAATCAAACACTCTTGCTCTGCCTTCATGAACCATCATCTCGGGCACAACAGCCGAACGTTTAACAACCGAACCGTCGGGAGCAAGATTTCCCTTAAGAACTGCAAGTCCTCCGTTTTCAGAATAAGGATTATCCATGGTTCTTATTACTTCAGGATTAAGATTTACGGCATTCTTAACATTTTCGCCAAGTGTTTTTCCTGTAACAGTAATACAAGAAGTATTTAAAAGGCCGTTATCTGCAAGCTGTTTCATTACGGCAGGTACACCGCCTGCTTCATTAAGGTCTTCCATATATGTAGGACCTGCAGGTGCTAAATGACATAAATTGGGAGTCTTCTGAGATATTTCATTAGCATATGAAATATCAAAGTCAAAACCGATTTCATGTGCAATGGCAGGAAGGTGAAGCATAGAGTTCGTAGAACATCCAAGTGCCATATCAACCGTCAGGGCATTTATAATTGATTCCTTTGTTATAATATCTCTTGCGGTAATGCCTTTGTTTAACATATCCATTACTGCATATCCTGCTCTTTTTGCAAGCTTAATTCTTTCGGAATATACAGCAGGAATTGTTCCGTTACCGGGAAGTCCCATACCAAGAGCTTCTGTTAAGCAGTTCATTGAATTTGCAGTATACATTCCGGAACATGAACCACAGGTAGGACATACCTTACATTCATATTCTTTTACTTCTTCTTCAGTCATCTTGCCTGCTGCATAAGAACCGACAGCTTCAAACATAGATGATAATGATCTCTTTTGACCGCCTACATGACCTGCAAGCATCGGGCCGCCGGAAACAAATACTGTAGGAAGATTAAGTCTTGCCGCAGCCATTAAAAGTCCCGGTACATTCTTATCGCAGTTAGGCACCATAACAAGAGCGTCAAACTGATGAGCAAGTGCCATACACTCTGTAGAATCCGCAATCAAATCTCTTGTTACAAGAGAATATTTCATTCCGATATGACCCATCGCAATACCGTCACATACGGCAATTGCCGGGAAAACCACAGGAACACCGCCTGCTTCTGCCACACCCATCTTAACCGCATTAACAATTTTATCCAGATTCATATGGCCCGGTACAATCTCATTATAAGAAGAGACAATACCTACCATAGGCTTCTTCATTTCTTCATTCGTAAATCCCAAAGCATTAAACAAACTTCTGTGAGGAGCCTGTTGCATTCCGCATTTTACATTATCTGATTTCATTTTATTAAATCCTTTCTGCGATTAAGTCGCCCATCTTAGAACAATTAACCTTAGTTGTGCCTTCTGAATAAATATCTCCGGTACGATAACCTTCGTTCAAAACTTTTTTCACGGCATTATCAATTGCATCAGCTTCTTTATCAAGGTCAAAGCTGTATCTTAACATCATTGATGCACTTAAAATTGTTGCTATAGGATTGGCAATACCAAGTCCTGCAATATCCGGAGCCGAACCGTGTGAAGGTTCATACAAACCAAATTTAGTATCATTAAGTGATGCTGATGAAAGCATTCCGATTGAACCTGTTACCATTGAAGCTTCATCCGATAAAATATCACCAAACATATTCTCTGTTAAAATCACGTCAAACTGTGCCGGATCCTTAACAAGCTGCATCGCACAATTATCAACAAGCATATGCTCCACTGTGACTTCGGGATAATCCTTTGCCACTTCATTTACGATACTTCTCCATAATCTTGATGAATCAAGTACATTAGCCTTGTCAACAGAAGTAACCTTCTTTTTTCTCTTCATAGCTACTTCAAAGCCTTTAATGGCAATTCTTCTTATTTCATCTTCTGTATATGTAAGCGTATCTATAGCTTTTTTCTTGCCGTTTTCTTCAATTGTCTTTCTTTCTCCGAAGTAAAGTCCGCCGGTAAGTTCCCTCATAATCAGCATATCAAAACCCTTTTGAGAAATTTCTTTCTTTAAAGGACATGCATCGGCCAAATCTTCATATAAAAGAGCAGGTCTCAAATTTGCGAAAAGATTAAGCGCCTTTCTTATTCCGAGAAGTCCTGCCTCGGGTCTTTTGGAAGGTTCAAGCTTATACCAGGGAGATGTGTTGGTATCTCCGCCGATGGAGCCCATAAGAACCGCATCGGAATTCTTACATACGTTAATTGTTTCCTCCGTAAGGGGAACGCCGTAAGCATCAATTGATGCTCCTCCCATAAGAACTTCTTTGTAGTTAATTGAATGATTGAATTTTGCTGCGACCTTATCAAGTACTTTCATTGCTTCGTTAACAATTTCCGGACCGATTCCGTCGCCCTTAATTACGGCAACATTTAATTCCATAATATATCTCTCCTCTATCAAAAACAAAGCGCATAGGCAATTCCTATGCGCTTAAAATTCTTTATTCTGCGTTAACCTTCTCAACCTGTGAGATGGCACTCTTTTGCATAGGAATACGACAATTCTTGTTATTACCGAATTCAACAATTACTGTATCATCTGTAATATCAATAACTATACCGTAAAATCCGCTGGTGGTTAAAACGCAATCTCCGTTCTCCAACTTCGAAAGCATTTCGTTCATTTTCTTCTGTTCCTTCTTCTGAGGACGAATCATAAAGAAATACATAAATAAAATAATTAATGCAACCCAGCCTACCATAACAAGAATGCTTGCCAAACCGCCGCCTTCTGTCTGAGCTGTTGCTGATAAAAGAATTCCCATATACAAGTTCCTTTCAATTTCTTAATAATAACCAAAAAATATAATACACAATAAAACTTTTAAAATCAAGAACCTTGTGACATTCGGTAGAGTTTTTCGTCTTTATATGATGCAAATCTTCCTTCATCCAAAGCATCTCTTACTTCCATGGTCATTGTATTATAAAAATATAAATTATGAAGAACGCACAATCTCATTCCAAGCATCTCTTTTGCCTTAAGAAGATGTCTTATATAAGCTCTTGAATAATCCCTGCAGGCCGGGCAGTTGCAACCCTCTTCAATGGGCCGCATATCCTTTTCATATTGCTGATTAAACAAATTGATTTTGCCATAATTGGTATATACATGGCCGTGGCGGCCGTTTCTTGAGGGATATACGCAATCAAAGAAATCAATTCCTCTGCTGATTCCTTCAAGTATATTGGCAGGCGTACCCACTCCCATTAAATACACCGGTTTATTGTCGGGCAAATGCGGAACTGTAGATTCGATAATACGATACATTTCATCATGACTTTCGCCTACAGCAAGACCGCCTATTGCATATCCGGGCAAATCAAGTTCCGAAATCTGTTTGGCATGTTCTATTCTGATGTCATCAAACACAGCGCCCTGGTTAATTCCAAAAAGCAATTGGTTTTTATTAATGGTTTCTTCCAAACCGTTAAGTCGGTTCATTTCGTTTTTACATCGAATAAGCCATCTTGTAGTACGGTCCACAGAGTCCTGTACATATTTTCTGTCAGCTTTTGAAGAAGGACACTCATCAAAAGCCATTGCTATTGTAGATGCAAGGTTCGACTGAATCTGCATACTTTCTTCCGGCCCCATAAATATCTTACGACCGTCAATATGTGAGTTAAAAAAAACTCCTTCTTCCTTAATTTTTCTTAAAGAAGCAAGAGAAAATACCTGAAATCCGCCCGAATCCGTAAGAATCGGACGATCCCAATTCATAAACTTGTGAAGACCACCAAGTTCATGTATTAATTTATCGCCGGGTCTTACATGTAAATGATATGTATTTGATAATTCTACCTGACAGTTTATTTGTTTTAAGTCCATTGTAGAAACTGCGCCCTTAATTGCAGCAACAGTTCCCACATTCATAAAAACGGGCGTTTCAATACGCCCGTGAACTGTTTCAAATATACCTCTTTTTGCCATTCCCTCTTTTTTAAGGATTTTAAACATTATAAATATTTCTCCCAAAATTCTTCCAAGCAAAGATTATCATCCATTATTACAGATGCTGCTTCTCTTCCGACATATCTGAAATGCCATGGTTCATATTCAATACTTGTAATATATTCTTTATCTTTAGGATATCTTAATATAAAGCCGTACTCATCACAATTATCGTAAAGCCATTGGCCTGCCGGCGTATCGGCAAATCCTTCATCAAGATATGTATAGTTGTTCGTAACGATATCAATTGCAAGTCCTACCTGGTGTTCGGAAGACCCCGGAATTGTAACAGCCTGTGACGAAATCTTATATGCATCCATATACGAATAACCGTTGTTCATATATGTATTAATTTTTCGATTAAACAACATCTCCTGACGTTCCAAATCTCTGTAAGGTGAGCAGATTACCAAAGATACGCCATCATCCTTTGCAGCTTTTACCATCAAAAGAAGGTCGTTAATTATTCTTTCGTCACACTGCATACTTCCGGATAACTGTCCCAGTGTAAACTCATAATCTTCCGGAATCGGATGCTGCTTATTGATAAGAACAAGTCTCCAGTCATCCTTATCATAAGTCGGTGCCTGAGTATTGGAAATAACTGCTTCCTGAATATCCGTTAATTCAGTAGTCTCCGTCGCTTCTTCGTTAATATCATCAAGCATATCATCAAGATAAATCAAATCGGAATTATTTATCTCTCCCGATTCGGGCACCTTGGCATCTCCATTTTCGATTGTTAATTCATCGTCTGCCACTATAGTACTTGCTTCGCTTACCAAATCAATATCGGAATCCGAAGCCGCAATATGCTCATCACTTGTTGTATCATTTGAAACAAATCCGTTATCAAATATCAAATTCGCAAAAGCAAAGCTATTTCCGAAAAAGAAGAAACAGATTACAAAAGATATACAGGCGAAACGTTTAACAGAACGTTTGCAATACGTACAAATGTTAGTAATAAGCATAGTAATGGCAAGTCCGATAACAGCAAGCGGTAACAGACCCCTATGCTTCTTACCCATAGATATAAAGAAGTCCTTTATTTTTTCATGTGATTTTTTATGCATTTTCCCCTCTAATACACAAAAGATATTTGTAATTTAATTTACACTACAATATATTGTATAACGGAGTTTACATAAATTCAACAAAAAATTTCAAAAAAATAAACCCTTTCGGGTTTATTTTTCATTAGGCAATTTATAAAAAATAATACAGTTCGGTCTGTCGATTTCAATCTCTTTACCGTTCATTACTATAGTTCCCGCTTTCATATCAACACTAAAGAAAGTCATAGTATTTGATTCATGATTAAGGGATACCAAATGTTTATTATCAGGGAATAGTGTCGCATCCTTAGGATAATCTCCCGATACGGGAAGACAAAGTATTTTATCAAGTATTCCCGATTTATCGTCTGCCGAATAGATAACAACAGAATTATCTCCCGCATTGGAACTTATCATATACGAAAAATCATCGGACCAGTTAATTGCCGATGCCGAAGTCACCGAAGCATGATACTCATTTAGCGTTGATATTGTCTGTATTTTTTCGAAAGAAGGAATATCATTCTTATCTAAGGTATATTCGTACACATCAATGTAGCTTTTTAATTCATGTACTATATATAAGTACTTACCGTCTTTGCTGAATTTCATATGACGAGGTGCGGATTCCTGCTCCGAATGAATAATATCGAGCTGATTTAATTTACCCGTTGCATGATTGAGTTTATATACCACTACATGATCCATTCCCAAATCTGCCGCAAGTAAAAATTTATTGTCTCTCGTCATTTTAACGCAGTTAATATGAGGTCTGAAATTACGTTCTGCTATTGAGCCAAGTCCTTTATGATATATTTCATCGGTAATCTCGCCCACACTTCCGTCATCGTTTAATCTTAAAACAGTAAGCTTGGCATCATGATATCCTGCAACAAATAAATACTTATCGTCATAATCTGTTGAAAGATAGCATCCTCTCATACCGTTAATTGAAGCATTATTCAAAACGCTAAGGGAACCGTCCGGATTAATTCTGTAAGATTCCACGCCAAAATCCGTTATGGAATACAGAAAGTTAGAATTATGCGAAACAGTAATATAAGAAGAATTGGTTATCATTACCTGATCCTTCAAATCCATTCTTCCCTTATTAACGTCCACATCAAAAATACTTATACCAACATTTGCTTTATTACCTGATGTGTAGCAGGATACGTATGCTACGTACTTATCCTTCGATGTTGCCATAAATTCCCCTCCTTATTTAAATAAAGAGCTCAGATCATAACACCTTACATTAGTCCACATACGATTGATGCGTTCGTTACATTCCTGATCGAAGTAGCTCATTATTATGCATCCGTCAACAACCTCTTTACTGGGATACTGCGCCCCGAGTTGTCTCTTAAGTGAGTATTCGGATGTCTCTATAATAGCATCATCTCTTCCAAAAAAGTAGGATAAATCATAATTAATTACATCATCTTCATCTTCGGCACCGTAATTATATGAAATATAATCAAGAATAACATCCGAATCATTACCTGCAATTACCGATGTATATCCTATGTAGTACATATTTCTTACAGCATTTTCGCTCTTTGAAACGAAATTAATAAAGGCCTGCGCCGCCATTTTCTTGTCCGCATCGCCGGCTATGGAATTCTTAAGCATACACCAGCCGTCGAACCAAATATTATTAGCTTCCTTTGGTGAGGCAAAACACAGTTCAAATCCATCCTCATCAGCCTGATCCATGGTATATACCGCATCTCCGGACCACTGCATACAGCCCAGAACCCTTCCTGCAACCATATCGGCTTTTGCCGCATCGGTTTCAAAGGAATATACATTTTTTTGAATATCACTTAATATTTCCTCAACCCCGTCAATGGTCTGCTGATCCGTTGCGTTAATTACATTAGCAAGATTATCATGATAATTGGGATCGTTTATAAATGATTCCTTGGTAATCTCATCCTTTGCATATAATGCAGCACCCGCAAAATATGCTTCTCTTACGCTATCCTTAATTGAAATCTGCTTATAATACTTGGGATTATATAGAATTTCCCAGGTAGAAGCATCTTCTTCGGAAACAACTTCGGGATTATATACGACGCCCAATGTTCCCCACATATATCCTGCCGCATAATCGCTTATCTTTTCACCGTTAATGTTAAGTTCGTTAAACTTATCGTAAATATATGGGGATACACCGTTAATATAATAATTATTTTCATCGGAGGTATCGTAAAAATCCTCGGAAAAGGGTTCAACCATATCTTCGGACATCATCTTCATAATCATATATTCCGAAGGACATACAAGATCGAATTTATCTCCAAGAGTTATCTGATTGTACAAATCTTCATTTGTTCCGAAAGTGGAATATTCCACACGAACCTTCTTGCCGTAGGTTTCATAAAACCACTCTTCGTAATCTTCAACAAGATTATTCTCGCCGAAAATCACTGTTCCGTCTTCAAGCTCAATTGCTTCCTCTTCATCCCAGTCACCAAGATCGATGTACTCTTCCCAGTTACTGATTCTCAGCACAATTTCATCCTCATCTCCCAAACCGGAAGACGAGCATCCGCACAAAGATATACATACTATTATAAATACCGCCAACAGCGAAATTAACTTTTTCATTTATTATTCATCCTTATTATTTTTGTTAATAACAATAACAAATAAAACAACCAGTACAAAAATCACCGTCGACAACGCCCATAATGCCGTCTTTATGCTGGTTTGTGCACCTTTTGTCGCATTTACAACATAGGTTGAAATCGTATCAAAGGTTGCCGGCTTTGTGTACGTGGCTATAAAATAATCATCCAAAGACAACGTAATTGCTGTCATAAATCCCGATACTATTCCGGGAAAAATCTGTGGCAGAACAATCTTCTTTAATGCTCGAAAAGGGGTACATCCCAAATCAAGTGCAGCTTCATAAAGGCCGTCATCCATCTGTTTTAATCTCGGAATAACAGACAAATACACAAAGGGAACACACAATGCGGTCTGACCTATAACCAAAGGAATATATGTATCTTTAGATATATTAAATACCGCAATAAGAAGTACGCATACCGAAAAGCCTGTTACAACATCTGCATTGACAACAGGTATCTCGTTTGCAAGTTCCAAAATTCTTCTTGACTTCTTTTTTGAATAATATGCTCCTACCGCTCCCAAAGTTCCTAAAATAACCGACAAAACCGCAACTACAATTGCAAGCAGTATTGTGCCGCCTATCATCGACATTAACTCCGAAGTTGTAAACAATGTCACATAATTTTGGAAACTAAAGGATCTTACTTTTCCGATCATGGTCGAATCCGTAAAACTGTATACCGCCAAAATAAGAATCGGAGCATACATAAATAAAAGTACAAGTAATAGCCAGCTTCTGTTAAATACTTTACGCATACTCCCTCCTAATTAATCATCGGTACATTCGCATTATCGTCAGGCTCTGTAAACTTATTGGAAATCAAAGTTATAAGTCCGATTAAAATAAGCAAAATGAAAGAAATAACAGAACCGTTATGCCAGTCATAAGAATTGAAGTAACTTCCTATAAGACTTCCCATAATATATGTACTGTTATAAACCATATCAAGAACCACATAGTTAGTCATTGCAGGCAAAAATACCATCGTTATTCCGCTTATGATTCCGGGCACGGACAAAGGTATAATTACCTTCCATATAACTTTAAAATTATTGGCCCCAAGATCCTTGGCCGCTTCCGCATAGGAATTATCTATTTTGGTCAGTGAATTATACAGCGGTAGTATCATAAAGGGCAGGAAATCATATACCATACAAATTATGGTATTAAGATATGAATATCTTGCAAGGTTGCCTTCTATAAAATCCAGAATTTCCTTTAACGCCGTAATACGAAGTGTAAAGTTAATCCACATGGGAAGTACAAATAACAAAAGCAGCGCCGACGAGCCTTTTATATTGGTTTTAGCCAATATGTAGGCTGTAGGATACGCTATTAAAAGGCATACTATTGTTGTAAACAATGCTATTACCAAACTGTACAGTAATGTTCCTATTGTCTTAAGACTTGTAAAGAAATTAAGAAAATTGTGTAAAGAAACATTACCGTTATTATCAGTAAAACCGTACGCAATAATAACAAACAACGGCAGCACTACAAACAGTACGAGAAAAAGCGCATATGGAATTGCCAAAAGTTTACGAGAAATACCCTTATTCACTTAATGGTTCCTCCCAGGCATTAACTTAAACGTATATTTATCTTCAGGTACAATTACAGATACCCGGTCTCCCTGGTTCCATAAATCGTAATCATCAGCAATATAATCTTCCTCGGAATCACTTCTTACAATATATCTGTAATGATCATCAATATAGATAAACGAAATGATATTACCCGCCACGAAACCTTCCTCTGCATCATCCGAAAGATCGGCAATTTCCGGTGTGAAAGAACACTCGATTTTAAGTCCGGTAAAGTTCTCCGGTTCATTCTTTTTATCATATTCAAGATTACTCTTTGCTATTGTAATATCAAAATCATCATAGGAAACTTCTAATTTATCTTCAGTCTCCGAAACAACAGTTCCGATATAATGGTTAATTGATTCATCATATGGAATAATATGAATATTATCCGGAGGAATTACCATCCCGATTTCTTCACCTGTTTTGAATGCCTTTAATGAATGAATTTCAATTTCAGCAGTTTTCGTTTCAACCATAAGAATATAAAAAGTTCCCTTGAAGTCACAGGAAATAACTTTTCCCGTAATTGTTCCTTCGGCTTTAGGTACCACATTAATATCCTCGGGACGAACTATTGCATCAATTACTTTACCTACTTCATAATCGTCTACGCATTCAAATACGGCACCGCCGAATCTTGCCTTAAACTTATCTACCATCTTACCCTTAAAGATATTACTTTCACCGATAAAGTCGGCAACAAATAAGTTCTTAGGTTCATTGTATATATCTTCCGGAGTACCGATCTGCTGAATTTCACCGTCAGACATTACAACTACCTTATCAGACATTGTAAGTGCTTCTTCCTGATCATGTGTGACAAAAACAAAGGTGATTCCCAGTTTTTTGTGCATATCCTTAAGTTCAAACTGCATCTCTTTACGCATTTTTGCATCAAGAGCAGATAAAGATTCATCAAGAAGCAAAACCTCAGGTTCATTAACGATAGCTCTTGCTATTGCGATTCTTTGCTGCTGTCCGCCCGACAACTGTGAAATCTTACGTTTTTCAAAGCCCTCCAGATCTACCATTGTGAGAGCCTTCTTTACTTTATCGTTTATCTCATCTTTGCCAAGCTTCTTAAGTTTAAGACCGAATGCAATATTTTCATATACATTAAGATGCGGAAACAAAGCATACTTTTGGAAAACAGTATTAATAGGACGTTCATGAGGTTGAAGATGCGTTATGTCTTTACCGTCAAGCAGAATTTCGCCGCCGCTGGGAGTATCAAACCCTCCGATCATTCTAAGAATCGTGGTTTTGCCGCAACCCGAAGGTCCAAGTAAAGTTACGAACTCCCCTCTTTTAATTTCCAAAGACAAATCTTCAATAAGCGTTTCGCCGTCAGCAAATACTTTTTTTAGATGATTAATCTGTATAAGTGTATCGTTGTCTTTTGTCATTAATTTTTCCTCTTTATTTCCTAATCAAATAATCGCCGTTAATAGTATATTTATATGACGTAAGTTCCTTAAGCCCCATTGGTCCTCTTGCATGAAGTTTTTGGGTGCTTATTCCTATTTCCGCTCCTAATCCGAATTCAAAGCCATCGGTAAATCTCGTTGAAGCATTAACATATACGCATGCAGCATCTATTCCTTTTTGGAATTTTTCGGCATTATTCACATCTTCCGTAAGTATTGCTTCAGAGTGATGCGTGGTATACGTATTTATATGCTCGATTGCCTCATCAACATTCGATACGGTCTTCATGGATATAATCAAATCAAGATACTCGGTTGCAAAATCCGTAGTTGTAGCTTCATTACAGGAAATTACAGCTTGGACCTTTTCATCGCCGCGAATTTCCACATTTTTAGCTTCAAGAGCACTCTTAAGCTTAGGAAGAAGTTTATCTGCTATCTTTTCATGTATTACCAAGGATTCACAGGCGTTGCATACACCTATTCTTTGGGTTTTTGCATTTATAATAATATCGATTGCCTTGTCAAGATTTGCTGTTTCATCAACAAAAATATGACAGTTTCCCGTTCCTGTTTCTATTACGGGAATAAGGGAATTTTCTACTACGGACCTGATAAGTCCCGCTCCGCCCCTTGGAATAAGAAGATCCACATATTCCTTCATTCGCATAAGTTCTTTTGTTACTTCCCTGTCGGTAGATTCTATAAGCAATATTGCATCTTTACTTATATTGCACGAAGAAAGTGTATCCTGTATCACTTTTGTTATAGCTTTATTCGAATTAATGGCATCCGAACCGCCTTTGAGAATTACGGCATTACCTGCTTTAAAGGTTAGAGAAAAAGCATCCGCCGTAACGTTCGGTCTTGACTCGTAAATAATTCCGATAACCCCCATTGGAACTCTTATTTTCTTAATGTTTAATCCGTTATCGGCTTTATACTCATCAAGTTTTTCACCTATGGGGTCAGGAAGGGATGCAACCTTAACAAGGCCTTCTGCCATTCCGGCTATTCTTTCTTTAGTAAGCTTTAATCTGTCAAGCAGGCCTTCGTTCATATTCTTTTCGATACCGTTTTTAATATCGATATCATTTTCTTTAATAATATAGTCCGCATTTTCGTTTAATGCATTTGCGATTTTAATAAGTGCATTATTCTTATCTTCGGTACTTAATCTTTCTATTTCGTATTTAACTGTTTTTGCTTTTTTGCACAAAGAAATCAGTTCTTCATTCATCTGTCTCAACTACCCTTTCTTCGGTAACCACGGCATTCATAGCCACATCAAATTTGGCTCTTGATAAGGAATTATAATATATTTGTTCTTCAAAACAAATACCTATTTTAAAAATATTTTCTTTGCCGTCAAGATATCTGTCGTAGTAGCCTCCGCCATATCCCATCCTGGAACCTTTAATATCAAAAACCGATCCCGGAACTATAGCAATTGCGTTATCATCCTTATTGTAATCAAAGGCTTCCTTAAGTATATCTTTAGGCTCCGGTATACCCATATATCCCTTTTCCAAATCATCAGTAGAATTAATCTTTATAAATTCCATATCATTCCCTGTTACACGGGGGCAAAATACATTTTTCCCCATTGAAATGAGTTTTTTAATAAGTTCATAGGTATTTGCCTCCGACCTTACGGATACATAAACAAGATAATTCAAACAGTCCTTTTTTATATAATTTTTTATTATGTTTTCGGTTATTGCATTGGATTTTGTATTTCGAACTTCTTCTGACAATTTATCTCTTTTATTAAGATACATTCGTCTGATAACAGTTCTTGAAACAGACTCGGCAACTTTAATTCCGTCCATTGCCGCGCTCATTATTCCGCCTGCATAGCCTGCGCCCTCACCGCAGACATATAAACCTTTTATATTAGACATGCATTCGTCATTTCTCAGCATGCGTATAGGTGATGATGTGCGGCCCTCGATTCCGTATACGCAGGTGTCGGGATTATCAAATCCTTTTATGATTTTGGAAAATCCGTGCATACCTTCTATAAAATCTCTGTTAATGTATTCCGGCATTATCTCATGAACGGCACTATGATATGTATTTCCCTTTGCTTCGGTGTCGGGATTTATATCTTTATTCACTTTTTTATTTTCAAATTCTCCAAAAGTCTCAACAGGAATCAATCCGTTACCTACTTTATATGCCTTGCTTTCAATATCCCGCTGAAAATACATTCCCGATAAGGGATCGTCATTTTTCATATAATCTTCGGGATTAACCGTTACAATAATTGCGCTGTTTGACTTACGTGAATTTCTTCCGTGATAGCTCATACCGTTAATACACAGCCTGTTTTCTTCGCTGGAGGCATTAACAACGTATCCCCCCGGGCACATGCAAAAAGAATATACACCTCTTTGATCTTCACATTTATATGTAACCTTATAGCTTTCGTTTTTAAGATATTTATCGTAATCCTTACCGTATACGTAATTATTTATAAGGGATGTATCATGCGAAACTCTGAAGCCCACAGCAAAAGGCTTAGCTTCAATATTAAGATTATTCCTTTTTAGTATTTCAAAAGTATCCCTTGCACTGTGACCGATGGCCATAATAACATTACTAACCGCTATTTCTTTGTCTTCGTTAATAATAAGGCCGGTAAGTTTGTTCTTTTTAATTATGAAATCCGTAATACAGCTTTCAAAATATACCTCACCGCCTAAACTTAATATTTCATTACGTATATTTTTTACTACCTGTTTTAAAACGTCCGTACCTATATGAGGCTTTGCATCATATAGAATATCTTCATCGGCCCCAAACTCGACAAAGTCCTTTAGGACAGCCTTGTTTCTGCCGCTTTTTTCCTTAACAAGTGTATTTAATTTGCCATCGGAAAATGTTCCCGCGCCGCCTTCTCCGAATTGAACATTGGAATTTAAATTAAGTATATTATCATTCCAAAATCCATCCACGTCTTTGCTTCTTGAATCAACATCTTTACCGCGTTCAAATATTATCGGCCTAAAACCGGCTCTTGCCAAATAAAGGCCCGCAAACAGACCGCCCGGACCCATTCCTATAATTACAGGTCTTAATTTCTCATCAATATCGTTTACTCCAAAAGGGAAGGCATATTTAACGGGATTACACTTAATAACCTTCTTATCGGCCTTTTTCAGTATTTTATCTTCATTTTTAATATTGATATCAACAACGTAACTGAACATTAAATTTGATTTGTTACGTGCATCCAAAGATCTGCGAATTATTTCAAAAGAAAAAGCCTCCTTTGTATTAAGAAGCTTTTGAATTTTGGATTTCATTTCATCCGGAGTGTGTTTAATTGTAAGTTTTAATTCATTAATTCTTAGCATATTACACCAAATTAAACATTCTTCCTATTGCAAGAACTATTCTTCCTATAGCACTGCTCTCAAGTTCTTCCTCGGCATAACCGCGAAGCACCAGCAGTATAATCACATAAATAACAGCACCTAAAACAAGAACAATCAACATGGCAATACTCATTCCCGTAAGCGGAGAAATCGCTTTGTTAATGAGCATCCCCAAGAGTGCGCTGATTAATGCGGCTATTATTGTAACCACAAATGTTCTAAACCATTCCTGAGTATATGAAAATGCTCTTGATATAAACAAGAATCCAAGCACATCAATTACAATATAGAATATTAAATTACTTAATATCATTCCGGGAATCGATAATTGTGCGGAGCTTATGAAAATTACAGCAAATATAATATGCGCAATTAACGCAATCACTGTAATTCCCAATGCATATATATAGTTTTTCATATTTATTATCATTTCAAGAAATACTGCACTGAATACTGCAAATATTAAACAAATTGCCTGCAACTGCAAATACAGCACGCTGTTTTCACCGTTTTGCTCAAACAACATTTCAAGAAGATTGTCAGCAAGTACTACCAACATTGCACATACAAAAAAGGACACGGTAGCACATCTGTGAATCATAGCTTTAAGTTTATCCCTTGCCACTCGGTACTCTTCTTTTCTTATGGCTACTATTGCTTTACGAATGAAAGGATAGGCAAACAAGGCAATAATAAATGTTAATATACCTGCTATTGATGAGGTTTTACCATAATACTCACCAAAAACAAAATCCATAGAAAACTCTGTGTCTTTTGTCCTGAATAATATAATTATATTAATAACCGGAACAAAACATATAGATGCCCATGTTAATGACGGAACCAGTGAGGTTCCTGCAATGTTCAATATAATATTTGATGTTGATTCTATATTACGTGAATAATCTCTTCCGTTTGAATATACGGTTCTTCGTTTCATCAAAATATACATCACCAAGATATGTACAAATGTAAATATCGATGCTGTCAGGATTCCTATTGCAGCTCCAAGCGCTCCATAGGACGGTACAAATTCCTCGGCCCGAAGAAGATTTGATACTTTTTCACCGTAATTCTGGCATATATAAGCTCCTATACCGCCTGCCAAACCATAAGTAGCGGCAAAAATAAGTTCAGACTGAATAGTAACGGAAGTATAATTCGTACCCTTAAAAAAGCCTCTGAATGCTCCTGTCAGAATAAATAACGGAATTGCGGGAAGCATAATCATAAACGCCATATATGACAAATGAACATTAAAAAGTTTATCAATAAGAGAATTATGTGTAAAAAGCAATAACAACGTTACAATAATTCCAATTGAAAAAGCATAGATAATACCTATACCTGCGACTTTAAGAGCATTATTGTACTGTTGTCTGTACATTCTGCTTTCAATCATTGCTCCTATTGCTTCTTCAAGGCCAAAGCTAATTAATCCCGCAACCAAAAAGAATGTTTCATTAGGAACACTAAAATAAGCTACGCCTTTACTTCCTATAAAGCGTAGCAAAACGATTCTGAATATCAGCGCAACAATAAATGAAATTAGTAATGTAAGAAAAGATAAATTCTTATTTTTACTTTTTGCCATATTATCTCAAAAAATCATAAAACAGTTTTTCGTCAATCAGAACTTTTTTCATGACACTAATGTCATTAAAAGAAACATTTGAATGATTTAACACACCGCTTTGAAGTTTCTTATCAAATACGGTGTTAATCAATTTATCATAATTAATCTGAGCTTCCTTATCCTTTGAAAACAAATATGTAATAGCCGAAACAACAGTATCGGCAAACATAAGAACTCCGATTTCTTTGGAAATTACAACAGAATCTTTATTAAGATACTCTTTTAGCAGGATTCCCACTTCATCCGGAATTTCATACTCTTTAAGAAGCTTATTTACACATTCCCACGAATTATCGCCGCGAATAAGGCCGATTCTGTGATAATATCCCAGGGCCTTCGTCAAATTTTCATCAAGAGAAAGTTTGGAAGCAAGTTTCGCACACAAAACAGCAGTATATATCGTGTGATTGTACTCTTCCTTGGAATAATTTTTTAGTTCGACCAATAATTCAAATTCCGGATCAAGAATATCCATATATCGGTCATGAGTTTTATAAACCAGCGAAAAACTCAAAACTTTGAGAATAATAAGCAACAATACCGTACAAATAAATATATTAATTGCAGGCACCAGGAATAAAGATATGCTAAACTCCAGGTTTGCCAGCAAAACATTATTCAAAGACAAAGTGACAAATTGAATCAACAGCGAAAGGCACATGGGTGATGCGACCTTAAAGTTTTCATCCAACGTGCTAAAGAGCATAACGGCTACTGCCCCCGGCACAAGATAAGCAATAAGCAAAACAAAAGATAATTCCGGACAAAGAATAAAGTTAAGCACCAGCAAAGACATTCCCGAAACAAATCCTATTAATTCGTTTGAAACTATTGCAAGCGGTATGAAGATAACCAAATAAGGCCAACCCGTTTGGGATATAAGCGGGAAAAATAAAGAAATTATCAAATAGGTAAAATAGATTGAATAAAACATCGACATATGATTAATATTGTCGAACAACAATCTGTTTTTAAGTTTTTCTTTTTCGATTACAAAAATCAATAATAAAGATAAAATGCCAAATATTATAATATTCGTTACAATTCTTATTGTTTCAAAATTATATAAATAACTGGCAATACCCGTAGCTAAAATACCTGCAAAGAACAATGCTAAATTAAGTATTAAGTTACGATTATCTCTTTTTATATTTTCCATTTACAGAATTTTCCTTATTGCTGCGTTTTTTGTTTGCCGCCTCTTCGTATGTCTCATATGCTTTAACAATCTTTTGGACAAGCGGATGTCTGACTACGTCTTTTGAAGTCAGATTTATGAAAGAAATTCCTTCCACTTTAGACAATACCCTTTGGGCGACATCCAGTCCCGAAACAACATCTCTCGGCAAATCTTTTTGTGTTGAGTCTCCGGTTACCACTACCTTTGATCCAAACCCGATTCGAGTCAGAAACATTTTCATTTGAGCCTGTGTTGTATTCTGGGCTTCATCAAGAATTATATATGCATTATCAAGGGTACGGCCTCTCATATATGCCAAAGGAGCCACCTCAATAAGACCTTTTTCCATGTTTCGCATAAAAGCTTCCGCACCCATAATCTGATACAGGGCATCGTATAAGGGTCTAAGATACGGATCTACCTTTGATTGTAAATCTCCCGGCAAAAATCCCAGTTTTTCACCCGCTTCAATAGCCGGTCTTGTAAGAATAATCCTTTCGACTTCGCCGGATTTAAAAGCAGTAATTGCCATTGCCATAGCAAGATATGTTTTACCTGTTCCTGCCGGACCGATACCGAAGACAATCATATTATCCCTAATAGCTTCGATATATTTCTTTTGACCGATTGTTTTGGGTTTAATAGGCTTACCGGCAATTGTATGACATATTGTCATATCATCCATGGTAAGTATAAGATCATCATTATTATCTTTACTCAATGAAATTGCATAATCTACGTTCTGTTCTTCTATTTTGGTGCCTCTTTCGGAAAGAGCGGCAAGATTATCCATGATGTGGTGAGCTTTAATAACATTATCTTCTTCACCGCTAATCTTAATGCTGCCGTCTCTGTCAACTATATTAACGTTGAATTCTTTTTCTATTTTTTTAACATGACAATCAAATTGCCCGAAAACATTTTGAACGCTATCCCCGGACATATTATCAAGCGAATATATTTCTTCCATCAGCAGATTTATATTTCCTTTTCGTTTTCAAAAATATCTGAATATATTTCTTCTATTAACCTGTCAACATAAGATGCATTAAGATTCATAAACTGCTTGTTTATCCTCTTCTTTACTTCATTGAATCTGCCAAAATACTTGACTTCATCAGACAGGGATTCATTATCAAGCATTTCATCAATTTTATCTTTTGAAATATTCTCTAAACACCACTTCTTGATTTCGGCGGTAAGGTAATTCTCTTTATAAGCTTTTTGCTTAAATGACTTAAAATTCTTAAGAGAAACAAACCCCATAATAAGGAATAACAAAAACATTACTCCCATAACTCCGGAAATCATATATCTTCCCGAGGTGTTCATATTACTGGGTATGATTCTAAGGAAAAACAATACAACTGCAACAAGACCAATAATTCCTACTGTCAAAAGTGTATAGGCACTGGATTTATTGTCTTCGGCTCTTTCCTCATTATTTACGTATGTTTCATCGCCAAGGTCGATTGCCGGCTCCTCTTGAAGTTCTTCATCAAAAGCAAACTTTAACTGCTCGGGAGTAATAATATTTTCTTCCTTTTGTTCTTCAGAAATTAAAGAGAGGTCATCTACCAGTTTAGCACCGCAATCGGAGCAAACTTCGATACCCTCTCTGTATTCATACTTGCAATTAGGACACCAACCCATAATAACCTCCAAAATAACCCATATTTTAGAAAACGCTATTATATATTTTAACAAAATGCGCCCTATATTTCTATATAAAATTGTTATCAAAAACAGTTAGTCGTACTACTTAAAGTATTCGGAAATATATGTGGATACACCTATATTTTTATTATCTGTAAGCTTAAGCCAATAACAGCTGTCCGGGTTCTCTATATTGGTAAGAACCGGTCCTCTTTTTTTAGTATCCACACTGGCTGAAATATACTCAAATTCTCCGTTTTTTGCCTCCCCCTGCCAATCGGAATTATTGCCTTCCTTATCTATCGAGGTGCAATAAACATGACCGTCGATGTATCCGTTTTTAAAGTTGGTAATGTAATTATTTAAATATACTGTATTCGATGCCAGATTCTCATATACATACGAATAGTGCAATTGGCCTTCTCCGTTCGGTAAATCGTTTAAAAAGCCTCCGTTATACTGTTCGTAAGAAATATAATCCTTTGTATTATCTACATTATGTATATGATAATGATACCATGTACCGTTTCCGCTTCTTTTTCCATGCTGCCAGTCGCCGTAATAATACTGGTTGTCTGCATAAACCGCTATACCTTTACCGTTAGGCTTACCATCCGAATCCACATCACCGTAGTATCCGTAATCCGTAGTGTCTCTGAAGGAATATGACATCGCAATAAATCGGTCAAGATGTGATAAATCCCACAATGCCTGTTCATTGCCCTCTGCAAAATAGCTTTCCATTTCTTTAAGATTACGCTTCATATCAAACTTAATCTTTGAATAATCCTTCTTACCCTTTTCTTCCATAATCGGTCCTACATTTGTAAATTCATCAGGTGTAGGCTCAATATTCGGCGTTGGTGTAGGCTCCATAGTAGGAAAAGGAGTTGGTTCGGGTTCGTTTTTGTCATATACGGTAGTTTCGCTTTGGGCCACAGGTGTAGGAATCGGTTCTTCAATCATTGAATAATCAATTATGTCCTCCTGAAGCACATTGGGCGATTCTTCTGTCTTGTCGGAAAGAATATAAATAATCAGCACAACTACAATAATTGCAAGTGCGCATACCGCAATTATCAGTTTAATCATCGTACTTTTATTATCATCTTCATTTAAATAATCTTCTTCAAATTCATCGTTTAATTTCATATTTTCACCTCTGTGGGTATTATTCTATTACCATATTTCTAAATATATATAATGATTATTCTTAAGAAATTCTTAATTTCAGCATACAAAATCAAATGCATTTTCATATATTTTAATTTCGTCTCCCATAATGGAAACCACATCAAAACGCATTTGATAATTCAAATATTGCTTATGTGAAAAAATATAAAACTGTGAGGTCTTACATATTTTCTTTCTTTTTGAAATATTAACTGCCTCTTCCGGATATCCGCAGCTGTTATTTTTTCTGTATTTTACTTCTATAAAACAAATATAATTTTCCTTAATTGCAATTATATCTATCTCGCCGAATCTGCAAACATAATTATTCTGCAAAATCAAATAGCCTTTATTCTTTAGCAACGTACAGGCCTTTTCTTCATAGTCCTTACCAAGTTGTCTGTTATTCATCCGCCCTTTGCCTTGTCAATTTTAGCTTTTACCTTATCCATAGCATCAACAAATATCAGGATTTCAGCCACCACTTCATATAATTCCGGCGGAATCAGTTCTCCGATTTCCAGTTTTGAAAGAGTATCGGCAAGTTTATCATCCTGATGTACCGCAACATTAGCTTCTTTTGCCTTTTCAATAATTCTGTCAGCCAATGCTCCTTTTCCCGACGCAATGACTTTAGGCGCATCTTCGTCCGGATCATAGGATAGTGCTACGGCTGTTTTAATCTTTTTATTTTCCTCTTTCATAATTACGCCTTTGCATCAAACGAACTGGTTGATATTACCGATATATTTTTCGAACCTTCTATCATGGTTTCAAACACGGATTTGCTATCATCCTTTGTAACAAATTCACTGCTCATGGAATAACCTCTGTTTTCCAAACGTTTATTCAGAATATCTATGTTAGCGGCAATCAAATCAAGTGACGCATCATCTTTAAGCACAAATTTGGTCTTAACATTTTTAGCTTCATTCATCATAACATGTACATCCACAGGACCGAGGTTGTCCATGTCAAGATGAAGAAGAGCCGTTACATTACCGTCCTTTTGGGCAAGTGACTTTCTATTTGTATATACGCACAATTCGCCGCTTGCATCTTTATTATTAAGCTTAAGCGGTATTTGAACATAATTGAATGTTTGATTAAGCTCATTCATAAAGTTCAAATTGTTATTAATATTATTAACCGCTTCTCCCAGTGGAGTATTGTTTAACGAGTTTGCCGTAAGGGAACCCGTCAGGGACTTTATTTGTGTATTAAGTCTTTCATACAGGGACGATATATTATCCTTTTGAGAAACATCTTCAGGTTTTAGCAGGAATTTTTCCTTTAACGTTTCTTTAAAAGCCTCTTTAAAGTCGTCATCCTTCAACAAACTTATAACATCATGAGTCAGCCTGTTTTTTTCATTTTCCGGAATTTTATCATTAATCAAATTATCAATGTCCGTCAGCAGACCGTTAATCGTATTTTTAAATGTTTGATTAGCCTTTACAAATTCTGTAATATTTGAATTTGAATCCGAATCGGATTCAGGCTCGGCCTCCATAACATTTGTTGATGATTCAAAATTCGATACACCTTCTTTTTCCGAAAATCCCCCCATATCCTTTTGAACTTCTTCATTTACTTCAAAAGCATCTTTTGCAAACAGATTTTCAATAACATCCTTTGCAAATGTCAGAATTTCGGTTGATGATATATTTTCATTTTCGGACAAAACAGACACAGACTGAGTAAAGGCATCGGATACATCCTCAAGGGAAGAAGTAATCTGATGCTCATAATTCAGATAATTTCCGAACTGTGAAACCATACTCTGATTAATCGGTATATCGAGTCTTTTCATGGCCGCCAATATTTTGGGATCGTATTCCGGTAATTCATTAATCTGCTTATTCATGGCAAATAATGATTCTTTACTTATGGGAAGTCCTTCTTCCATCATCGCCTTTACCATATACTGCATTTTGGGATTGTCCGGAAGTCCCGCATTTTTAAGTGCGGCCGAAATGTTTGAATCTGTATTCGTGTTTACGAACATTGGGGACAAAGATATATTTTTTGAAGAATTACTATTAACAAGGAATGTCATCAACTGACCTTCCTTCGGGATGATGTCCGAAGATACCTTAGCTTCTATCAGTTTGTTCGATCCAAGAGATAGCAAAATCATATCTTCTTCACTCATTATGATTTTGCCTGTGATTGTGCTTCCGACACTTAAGGAATTAAGAATATCAAAGCCGTTTTGGAGGCTTTGCTCTATCATTGATAATTTTGCATCAGAACTTACGGTAATATCCGAATTGGAATCACCTGAAATATTTGCAGTATTAATCTGATTTACAATACTGTTTATGTTCATACAAAATTACCTATAAAAGACCTCCTGTGTATTGGCGTCGGTCCGTATTTTTTAATGGCCTCGATATGAGACGCACTTCCGTATCCCTTATTTGATGCAAATCCATATTCGGGATAAATTTCATCATATTTAACCATAAGCCTGTCTCTTGTGACTTTTGCCACAATACTTGCGGCCGCAATCGAAATACTTTTGGCATCTCCCTTTATAATCGGCACTTGAGGAATACTTATATGAGGAAGCTTAACCGCATCATTCAGCAATAATGTCGGTTTGGGTTCCATCTTTTCGATAGACTGTTCAAATGCTTCCAGGGTTGCCTGCAGGATATTAATTTCATCAATTCTTTCGGGAGAATTATATCCAACGGATACAGCAACTGCTTTTTCCATGATTACATCATATAACTCTTCTCTTTTCTTTTCGGACAATTGCTTCGAATCATTTAGATACAAAATGTCACAATCTTTAGGCAGTATTACAGCGCCTGTAACTACAGGTCCTGCCAACGGCCCCCTTCCCACTTCATCAATACCGCAAATGTACTCATAATCAGAATATTTCTTTTCGTATTCCTTCATTTTTTCGATTCGAAGAAGTTCTTTATTATATGCCTCAATATTTTTAGAAGCTCTGTTAACAAGCGCAATTACCTGTTTTCTGTCATCCGATTCATATTCTTTAATAAAATCTGATAATGCATCAATCTTAGTATTTTGTAATTCTTCTTTTATCTCATTTATACTTTTTGCCACAATAAACTCCCGTAAATATTAAAAATATAAATATACTAATGATGTTTAATCATCCCCATAGAATCAAAGGGATATATTCTCATAAAAGCTTTTCCCGTAATTTTTGAACGTTTTAAATTGCCTACATTTGGATCTCTTGAATCCGAAGAATCATTTCTGTTATCTCCCAATACAAAGTATTCATCATCCTTAAGCGTAATCGGTTCATACGCTCTGCCCGGATTTCTTATGACTTCTTTACCGTATCCTTCTTCCAGAAGTTCGCCATCTATAAATATCTGACCTGCATCGTCAATGTAAACTGTTTCTCCCGGAAGGCCTATTATACGTTTTACATAGAATGTGTTTTTTTCATAAATATATGGAAACACTACAATATCGTATCTTTCGGGTTCACTGAATCTGTAAGAAAGTTTGTCCACCAGCAAATGGTCCTCTTCTTTAAGAGTAGGTTCCATTGAGCAGCCGATAACTGCCACCCTTTGACCAACATAGGTAATAAACAGATATACACAGACTAGTACCAGCAAAAAATATAAACTGATCAGCAAAAATTTTTTAACACTTCTGTTCACAATAACTCCTTATGGCTTTTCTATTGATACCCTGCCGATTTTGCCGCTTCTTAAATCATCCAAAAACATAGAAGCCATTCTGTCGGTATCCGCCACGCCGCCTTTAGCAATAAGATTGCGGCTTAATGCCATATCTTCAAGAATTTCGTATTCTTTTTTATTATAATCAAGTTCCGAAGAATATCTGTCTTTTAATAATGCAGGATATTCATCAATCAGAAACCTTATACCGCTTATACACAGTTCATCAAGATTAATAATTTCATCATTAATCGAACCGATTAACGCCAAATGCTCTCCAACTTCGGGGGAATCAAATTTAGGCCACAATATACCGGGAGTATCAAGTAATTCCAAGTTCTTGTTAAGCTTAATCCATTGTTTTCCTTTGGTTACACCGGGTTTATTGCCGGTCTTTGCACATGCTTTTCCCGCAAAGGAATTAATAAAAGTTGATTTTCCCACATTGGGAATTCCCACAACCATGGCTCTAAGGGGTCTGTTAATAATTCCCCTTTTCCGATCTCTTTCTATCTTTTGAGCACATGATTGCTTAATTAAATCATTTAATTTATTAAGGGATTTGCCGTTTCGTGAATCCGCCTCCAAAACGTATATTCCGCTGTCCTCAAAATGAGTTTTCCAAAGGGCATTCGTTTTGGGGTCCGACAAATCGGATTTATTCATAATGATTACTCTAGATTTGTTTGCAGCCAGTTTATCGATATCCGGATTCCTTGAACTAATCGGAATTCTTGCATCAATAACTTCTATCACCAAATCTATCAGTTTAATGTCTTCCTGCATCTGGCGAACTGCCTTCGTCATATGCCCGGGATACCATTGATAATTCATAACCTACCTACTTTATAAAACCAAACTTATTATCATTAATGCTTAACTTAAACCAAGCCTTACCTACTATTGTATCCAAATTAACAGCGCCTATATTTCCGTTTCGTGAATCTTCGGAATTATTACGGTTGTCACCTAAAACAAAATATTCATTGGCACCAAGTACAAAAGGAGACTCCGCATCTCCCGGATCTTCAATCTTATCAAACTGCTCATCCTCAAGGAGTCTTACACCGTTAATATAAACATATCCGTCCTTGATCTGAACGGTTTCCCCCGGCATACCTATAATTCTTTTAACATATATATGTGAGTTTTCGTTTCCCTTTGGATAAAAACATACAATATCGTTTCTTGATAATGTAACAAGTTTAAAAGCAAATCTGTCAATTAATACTTCCTGGGAATTAGCCAGACCGGGTGTCATTGAAATACCTATAACGGGAGTCTTCATTCCGAATGCCACTACCAAAACAATTGCAATTACTATTCCCGCAACGCAATAAAATGCGGTAACAAATATTTCTCTTACCAGTTCTCTGGAGAATACTTTTTTCTTATCTACAAATGTTAATCCTTTATTTCTTCTCATACATACTCCGAAGCAAAAAACAATCCAAGATATTTTATCATAAATACAGGTTATTTGCTAATTTCCCATGAACAAAAAAAGGGATTTGCAATCGCAAATCCCTAATCCGTCCGATTAATTATTTAGATTCCTTAACCTTTGCAGACTTACCTACACGATTTCTTAAGTATGTAAGCTTAGCACGGCGAACCTTACCTTTTCTTACTACTTCTACCTTTTCTACAAGGGGAGAATATACAGGCCATGTCTTTTCAACGCCGACACCGTTAGATGTCTTACGAACTGTAAATGTTTCTCTTGCGCCGGTACCCTGTCTCTTTAATACTGTACCTTCGAATACCTGAATTCTTTCTCTGTTACCTTCCTTAATCTTGCCGTATACCTTAACAGTATCGCCAACATTAAACTCATTTACCTCTTTTAAGGCTTCGTTTTCGATTTCTCTGATAATATCGCTCATCTTTTCTTCCTTTCTGTGAGTCTACACTAAAACTTCAGACGTTCATACGTATAAATACCAGAGGACCATCACGTTTTTAGACAACATTAGTAATTTAGCACATCTTTTTAAAGTTAGCAAGTTTTTTTTCAAGCTTTTTAGCCTTTTGTTCTGCTTTAAGACGTTTCTTTTCTTTCATTGCGAAATATTCTTCATGCGAAGCTGCCCATTTCTCATATAAATCAGGGCGTAATTTCTTTGTTCTTTCAATAGATTCCTCAAGTCTCCATTCATCAACTTTTTTATGATCTCCCGAAAGTAAAATCGATGGGACTTTCATTCCTTCCCACTCTTCAGGTCTTGAATATTGAGGATATTCAAGTAAATCATCATCAAAGCTTTCCGTTACCGATGAAACTTCATTTCCAAGTACACCGGGTACCAGTCGTGTTATTGTATCCATAACCACAAGCGCCGGTAATTCACCGCCGGTTAATACATAATCCCCTATGGAAATTCTGTCCGTAACTATTTTATCTATTACACGTTCATCTATGCCCTCATAGTGTCCGCACAAAATTATAATTTCTTCCTCTTTAGCCAGTTCGCTTGCTATTTTTTGATCAAAAGGAACTCCTACCGGACTCATGTACAAAACCCGTGTCCCCTCTTTGGCATTTATGCTTTTATAAGCATCATATACAGGCTGCGCCTGCATTAGCATTCCCGCACCGCCGCCGTAAGGATAATCGTCAACACTGTTATGCTTATCTTCCGTATAATCCCTGATATTTACTGTATTAAGTTTTATCAGGCCTTCCTTTAGGGCCCTTCCCGTAATACTGTGATTAAACGAATTTTCAATCATCTCCGGGAATAATGTCAAAACATCAAATACCATTAATCAAGCAACCCATCCATCATGTGAAAAGATATAACCTTTTCATCCATATCAACATTTAAAATGCATTCCTTAATAGCCGGAAGCATTACTTCTTTACCATTTATATCAATAACATAAACATCATTGGCGCTTCCCGAAAGCACGTCTGTTACAACGCCCTCATATTTATTGTCATCGCTTAATACCTTAAGCCCTATCAGATCAGCAATAAAATACTCATCTTTATATAGCTTTACTGCATTCTTTCTATCAACAAAAAGTTCTCTGCTTTTATATTTTTCAACATCATTAATACTGTCAATTCCTTCAAATTTCAGAATAACAAACTGTTTGAAGAATTTGACCGATTCAATATTAAGACTAATCCTTTCTTTTGTATTATCAAGAAATACCGTCTTAAGTTTCTTAAAACGACGCATATCATCGGTAGTGGGATAAACCTTAACTTCTCCCTTGATGCCGTGTGTCGATGTAATAATTCCAACCTTTAATAAGTCATCCATAAACTCACATAAAAATATCAAAAGAAGAACACGCAAAGCGCGTTCTTCTTTAAATACATGCTAAATAATATCAACGTCAACTCTCTTGTTATCTTTTGAAGAAGCTGCTTTTACTACGGCACGGATTGCCTTTGCAATTCTACCCTGCTTACCGATAACCTTACCCATATCCGATTCGGCTACGTGTAATTCAACTGTAATATGCTTACCTTCTTCTTTTTCGGTAACAACCACTTCTTCAGGATGCTCAACAAGGGACTTAGCGATGACTTCAACTAATTCTTTCATCTATTCCTCCTTGAGGGAATCCTATTTTTCGATACCTGCAGCCTTTAATAACTTAGCAACAACAGCTGTGGGCTGTGCGCCGTTAGCAAGCCACTTCTTAGCAAGCTCCTCATCAAACTTAAAAGTGCTGGGATCTGTGCTGGGATCGTATGTACCGATTTCTTCAATACATCTTCCGTCTCTGGGTGAACGAGAATCAGCTACTACGATTCTATAGAAAGGTGCTTTCTTCTGACCCATTCTTCTTAATCTCATTTTTACTGCCATTTTAGTTTCCTCCATTCAATAAATATATTGATAAATTAATTTATTACAAATCTTAGACTGAATTTATCTAAGAAAATGTCTGTTTAAAAGGGAAATTTCATTCCCCCGAAGCCACCGAGGCCTCCGAACATTCCACGGCCTTTCTTGCCGCCCATCATACCGGGCATCTGTTTCATCATCTTCTGGGTCTGTTCAAACTGCTTAACAAATCTGTTAACTACCGCTATATCAACTCCGGCGCCCTTGGCAATTCTTCCTTTACGAGGCAAAGACATAAGCTTGGGATTTGCTCTTTCTTCCTTTGTCATACTAAGAATTATCGCTTCTGTCTGCTTAAGCTGTTTTTCATCAATCATTCCGTCAAGGTCTTTTGTTTTTATACCCATTCCCGGAAGCATTCCCAAAATTGAAGACAATCCGCCGAGATTATTCATCTGCTTCATGCTTTCAAGGTAATCGTTATAATCGAATTTACCTTTCTTAAGACGATTAGCCATATCCTTTTGGCTTTCTTCGTCTATTTGAAGGTTTTCTTCGGCTTTCTCGATAAGGGACATCACATCTCCCATGCCGAGAATTCTGTTGGCCATTCTGTCCGGATAAAACTGTTCCAAATCAGAAAGTTTTTCGCCCATTCCCACAAACAAAATAGGCTTTCCCGTAACAGCTTTTACAGATAATGCAGCACCGCCTCTGGTGTCACCGTCCATTTTCGAAAGAATAACTCCGTCTATACCGATTCTTTCGTTAAAATCCGATGCAACGGTAACTGCATCCTGACCTGTCATTGCATCAACAACAAGAATAGATTGATGAACTTCCACATTATTCTTTATTTCAATAAGTTCGTTCATCATATCTTCATCTATATGAAGACGTCCTGCCGTATCCAGAATAACAACATTATTGTCATTCTTTTTGGCATGTTCGATAGCTGCCTTTGCTATATCAATAGGAGAATTGTTATCCCCCATACTGAATACGGGTACTCCTACCTTTTCACCGTTAATTTCAAGTTGCTTAACGGCACCCGGTCTGTATATATCACAAGCCACCAGCAACGGTCTTTTTCCCTTGGTAAGAAGTTTACCTGCAAGCTTGGCTGTTGCAGTTGTTTTACCTGCACCCTGAAGACCACACATAAGAATGGTTGTTATCGATTTTCCGGGTTGAAACTCAATTTCAGTCGTTTCGGAACCCATTAAATTAACCATTTCTTCATTTACGATCTTAATTACCATTTGTCCCGGATTAAGACCGTTCATTACGTCCTGGCCGACAGCTCTTTCTTCAACCGACTTAATAAACTGTTTAACAACTTTAAAGTTAACATCAGCTTCAAGAAGAGCCATCTTAACTTCTCTTAAGCCTGCTTTAACATCTTCTTCCGTCAAAAGGCCTTTTGAACGGAAATTCTTAAATACATTTTGTAATTTATCTGTAAGTGATTCAAATGCCATTACTAATTCTATAGTTCTCCGAGTATCTTTGTTTTTTCGGCTTCAGTAAGCTTTTCATTACCCAGAATACTCATTTTAATATTTTCAAATTTTTGTACAAGTTTAAGCTTTTGCTCATAATTTTCAAGAAGTTTATTACATCTTTTGATTAAATCATGTGCAGCCTGTCTTGATATGCCATAGCTCTCGGCGATTTCGGAAATTGAATAATCATTATATACAAGGTCTTCGTATACTTCTTTCTGATGGTCCGTTAACAATTCCCCGTAGAAGTCATAAAGCATACCGAGTTTAACAATTTCTTCCATACACAATCTCCAGATAAATCGCGCAACAATAGGTATATTATCTTATTGTCACATCATTGTCAAGTACTTTTACTTGACAGGTGCTCCGGCCTTTATTTTATAATCAACAATCTTCTTGGATGTCTTAAATACTGTAATTCCGATAATGATAAGGAATGGAATTACAGATATAAGTACCAGGAACAAAATCGGAAGTACTTCAGAGAACCACTCTTCAAATGCATATGCCCAGGATTCTGCAATATCAGAACCATACTGTTCAATAGTATCCTGATAGTATATAACTTCATCTACCGTCAAATAATATGTGGAGAAATTAACATCCTTATTAATTCTTTGAACAATCTCGTTATAGTACTCAAGTTCATAATCAATGCTGCTTATTCTGTCGTTAATAGCCAAAATATCTTCAATTGATACCGCATCCTGCAACAACAATTCAAGTTTTGCCTTTTCATCTTCGTAAGCCTTAATCTTAGTTTCCGACTTAATATAAGATTCCGTTAAATCTTCACCGTAACTGTTATGGGATATAAGCTCTGCCTTATCACCGTTAAGTACAGCATCAATTTCCTTTACGTTATCTTCGGGAATACGTATTGTAAAGCTTCCTCTTCGTACAGTATGTTCAATGCCCTGACTGTCTTCCTCTGTTCTTGTATCAACATAAGAATCTTCAATATAGCCGTTTGCATTATCTATTATATTGGCAAGTTCATCACAGACAGAAGTATACTGGGTAGTTTCAATCATTGCATTATGAGTCCAATGAACATAATCGCCCTTAACCTCAAGAAGTTCATCCATTGATACCGAATTACCGTCTTCAAAGTTTACTGCAGCATCTTCGGCATAGTCTCCTTCATAGGCTGCCTCCTCCATTGTAGGAACCGAATCCGACATTGCGGTTGCACCTGCAGCCATAGCACGATCTGCAACACTGTATAATCCCAAACCCTTTGAATTCGACTTTGAGTCTTTTACATTTTGGCTGTTAATTACAGTCATACCGCTATATGTCAGCTTAATATCTTCAGTAACTGTTTTCTTTGATATTATCGAAATCGAAGCAAATATTATAACAAATGCAACAACTGCAATAATCAAATACTTAATAATTTTTTTAACCATATCCTTTTCCTCTTTCATAATTGCATATTTTTAGTATTTCTTTAAAACAATATTAAGATCTACATTCCCCGTAACACCGTTAACAGTACCCTCTGCACTGTACTGCCATATGGTATGTTCGTAAGGATAATACTGTGGCATATGATAATACGCAAACCATTTCTCATAGGGTTCAATCCTATTCGTTTCAAGCATATAAAGCATTGACTTAAGGTTACCGTAAATCATGGGTGTATAACCGGCTCCCTTAATTCTTTCAAGAAAGGCTATTGTAGCATCGGTTCTTTGGGTCGCATCAATACCGGAGGTTCTTGAATTATCCATTTCTTCCACATCAATCGCAACGGGAAGTGTTATTCTGTAGGGTTCAATTGCATCAAGCACAAAATCAGCCTCTTCTATGGCTTCTTCTTCACTTATCGCCTGTGTAAAGAAATAAACTCCAACCTTAATATCATTTTGGATTGCACCGTTTATATTATTTTCAAAGGTTTCATCCTGCACAAGCTTACCTTCCGACGAGCCGCGATATCCCATTCTTATAAAAGCATATTCAACACCGTCTTCTTTTACTTTTGACCAGTCAATTTCGCCGTTATGTTTAGATACATCTATACACTTTGAAGATAAAACATTCCCCTCCAGGTCCTGATAAGTAATCTCACCTGTGTTTTCATCCGCAACAAAACATTCTTTAATATACGAATGATGCTTATATTCATCTGTAACAGGGTAAAAAATATACCTTGATTCAGCCATGACAACAAGGTCATTCGGAAACAAACTTCTTACAAGTTCGTATGTGGAATCACCTTCGGACAATCTTTGCTTAATCTCATCAAGTAAAAATTCTTTTTCCTCGTTGTTGCCTTCTTCCCTTGCTTCAAGTACCTTTCCGTCAAGGTCGGCTTGTGTATATATATACTGATTAGTTCGTTCCGTTAATTCATTTACCTTGGCTTCAGACTGCTCAAGCTTATTTTTAACGGAATAATTAATCAAAAGAACGACAATTGTAATTGTCAAAGAAACCAATGCAATAATGCTGAATAATATATTTGCGTAAATAGAAGTTCTTTTTCTTTTTTTCATATTTTCCCTTAAATATTGGTTCGTACAAGTTTAGGCTTATATCCTTCCTTTTCAAGTACGCTCATTATCTCATTCTTATGTTCCGTTCCGAAAGCCTCAAGGGTAATTCTAAGTTCAACGGAATCTTTTCTGTTAATTGATACAAACTGATTATGTTCAAGTTTAATTACATTACCGTTAAGTTTTGCAATTACATCCGATACCTTTGAAAGCATACCCGGCTTATCCGGAAGCAAAACAGATACGGTAAATATTCTGTCTCTGAAAATAAGTCCCTGCTGAACAACCGAAGACATTGTTATAACATCCATATTGCCGCCGCTAAGGATAGAAACCACTTTTTTGTCTTTAACATTCAGTTTCTTAAGGGCCGCAACCGTAAGAAGTCCGGAGTTTTCAACAACCATCTTATGGTTTTCAACCATATCAAGGAAAGCAACCACCAAATCTTCATCGGGCACAGTAATAATGTCATCAAGATTTTCTTTGATATAAGGGAATATCTTACTTCCCGGAGTTTTAACGGCTGTACCGTCTGCAATTGTATTAACCATAGGAAGAGAAACTACTTTTCCTGCCTTAAATGATTCCTGCATACAATTTGCATTTTCAGGTTCAACACCTATTACTTTGATGTTGGGATTAAGAAGCTTGGCCAGTGTTGACACACCTGTTGCAAGTCCGCCTCCGCCTATGGGAACCAAAATATAATCTACCAGAGGAAGCTCTTTAACAATTTCCATTGCAATTGTTCCCTGACCTGTTGCCACAGCCAAATCATCAAAGGGGTGAATAAATGTATATCCTTTTTCCTCGGCCAATTCCAAGGCCTTTGCGCATGCATCGTCATATACATCTCCGAAAAGTACAACTTCGGCACCGTAACTTTTTGTTCTGTTTACCTTGATAAGAGGTGTTGTTGTGGGCATAACAATAGTAGCTTTCGCACCATATGCTTTGGCTGCGTATGCAACTCCCTGAGCATGATTGCCTGCAGATGCCGTAATTAAGCCCTTAGCTCTTTCTTCATCGCTTAAAGTGCTTATTTTGTAATAAGCTCCTCTAAGTTTATATGCTCCGGTTAATTGCATATTTTCAGGCTTAAAATAGACTTTGTTACCCGTCTGTTTTGAGTAGAAATCAGAATAGATTAATTTAGTTTCAAGTGCTACTTTTTTGACCGCTTCGGAAGCCTCCTCAAATGCCTCCAAAGTCAACATTTCTTTTGACATTTCCTTATCCTTCTTTTTATATTCTATGAAAAAAGAGTATCAATATACTCGTCTGCGTCAAACTTCTTAAGATCCGTAACCTTTTCGCCGACTCCGATATACTTAACGGGAATTCCCAACTCCGACTGAACCGCTACGGCAATTCCGCCCTTAGCCGTTCCGTCCATCTTTGTTAAGATAAAGCCCGTAAGCTTCGAAACAGACGCAAATTCTTTAGCCTGAACGAGAGCATTCTGTCCCGTAGTTCCGTCAAGCACAACGAAATTCTCGCGATGTGCCAGCGGAAAATAAGAATTAATAAGTCGATTCATTTTTTCAAGTTCATCCATAAGATTTTTCTTGTTATGGAGTCTTCCTGCAGTATCAACCAAAAGAATATCAACATTTCTTGCCTTTGCTGCCTGAATTGCATCAAACAACACACTTGAAGGATCCTGGCCTTCTTTTCCGGCAACTATGTCGACTCCGACTCTTTTAGCCCATTCATCAAGCTGTTCCGTTGCGGCGGCCCTGAAAGTATCGGCAGCAGCAAGCAAAACCTTCTTTCCGGAGTTTTTAAAAATCCCCGCAAGTTTACCGATAGTAGTTGTTTTGCCCACGCCGTTTACTCCGATTACAAATATTACCGAAGTAACGTTTTCAAACTCATAATCCGCAACAGTAACCTTCATTTTTTGTTTCATATTATTCATAAGAAACTCTTTGCATGAAGCCGGATCTTTTATTTTATTTTCTTCTACCTGTTCTTTAAGATTTTCAACTATTTCATTTGATGTGTTGACACCCACATCACCCAGTACCAATTGTTCAAATAAATCCTCATAGAATTCATCGTCAATTTGGGAAAATCCCGAAAACAATCTGCTAAAAAAGCCTGCCATTAATCATCAAGCTCCTCATCAATTAAATTAACGGATACAAGCGCCGATACGCCCTTCTCCTGCATTGTTATACCATACAGTCTGTCCGCTTTTTCCATGGTTCCCCGTCGGTGTGTTATAACAATAAACTGCGTATTCTTGGTCAGCTTATGAAGATATGACGCAAATCTTGACACATTGCTTTCGTCAAGTGCAGCCTCTATCTCATCAAGCAGACAGAACGGAGAAGGTTTTAAATTCTGAATCGCAAACAAAAGTGCAATTGCGGTAAGCGCCTTCTCACCTCCGGATAACTGCATCATATTCTGAAGTTTCTTTCCCGGCGGCTGAGCAATAATCTTAATTCCTGCCTCAAGAATATCTTCATCTTCAATTAACTCAAGGGAACCTGTACCGCCGCCAAAGAGTTCTTTAAATACCTTATCAAACTCCTTGCCGATTTCTTTAAACTTCTCTTCAAACTGCTTACGCATAGCGGTATCAAGTTCTGTTATTATTCCCTGCAAAGTCTGGGCAGCCTCAACCAGATCATCATGCTGATTCTTAAGGAATGTATATCTTTCCATAAGATTCTTATAATCTTCGATGGCATTAACATTAACATCACCGAGACCCTTGATTTCACTCTTTAAGCTGTTAGACTGTTTCTTCATTGCCGCAAGATCGGTCATGGTCTCATCACGCAAAGAAGCCGCATCCGTAAGCGTGATTTCGTATTCTTCCCACATATAACTGATCTGTGTGGTTAAGCTTTCTTCAAATCTCTCTTTTTGATTTGTAAGTCTGTAAACTTCCTTATCAAGAGATGATATCTTTTCCGATAATGCTTCTCTGTCCGTAAAGAAGGTCTTCTGCTTATTTACCAGTTCTTCCTTATGAGCCACATCCTCGGATAACTTAATCTCTGTATCTGACTGAGTTGTGTGAGATGCTTTAATTGTTTGCTCAATTTCAACAATGCTTTGTTCTTTAAATGCAACATCATCAAGAGAAGTCTTAAGTCCGTTGGTAACTTCTTCAAGTTCCTCATTTAAACGCTGAATCTCCGAATCAATTCGGTCGACATTCTGCTGATGGAAGCCTTGAGTCTGAAGACGTTTAGATACCTCTACTTCCCACTCGCTTACCTTTGCAAGGTGAGTAGTTTCTTCTTCACGTTTAATTTCAAGCTCTTTCTGGAATTCAACTATCTTGGCCTCGACATTCTTTTCAAGAACAGTAGAATCTTCAAGTTCTTTGGTGATTTCCTCTTTATTCTGGGCAATTTCCTTAATCTGAGCTTCTATTTCACGTTCTTCGTTTTTAAGTTCCAAAGAACCTTCAGATGCTTCGTCCCTACGCTCTTCGGCTTTCAAAACATTAAGTCTTGCCGTATTTTGTTCAAGTAACTTACGTTGTTGCGATGCTTTGTTTTCTTCTATTGCAAGGCGAAGCTTATTTCTCTTTTTCTTTGTTTCTTCGATATCATTTAAAATATCATCAATTAATTTAACGTAATCCTTAACCTTCTTTTCCAACTCGTCCATTTCACGACGACGTCCCAAAAGATTGGAATTATTCTTAAACGCACCACCGGAAATAGCACCACCGGGTACAAGAAGTTCGCCCTCGAGAGTAACCATACGAATTCCGTATTCGTATTTACGGGCAATCTTAACCGCATTGTCAACATTATCAACAACCAGAATTCTTCCAAGCATTGATTTTGCCACATCTTTATATTTCTTGTCAGTTGTAACAAGCTCATCTGCCATTCCTATCACGCCCTTTTCATTAAGGGACTCGGGGTTCTTAAACTCCTGAGGATTTGTGATAGATGTAAGAGGAAGGAATGTGGCACGTCCTGCTTTATGCTGTTTTAGATAAGCAATCATCTTTTTGGCAGTATCCTCATCATCGGTAACGATATTTTGGATATTGCCGCCCAGGGCAGTTTCTATTGCCACTTCATATTTAGGGTCTACCTTAATAATGTCTGCCACAACACCAATGATACCCTTTTCATCATCCTTGCGCTCCATAACGGCCTTTACGGAGCCGCCGTAACCTTCATATCTTTCGGTAATGTTGGTTAAAGCTTCGAGTTTTGATTTATCCTGATGATATTTAACCTGAGTATCTCTTAATTCTTCATCCTTCTTAGTTAATTCCTCTCTGAGAAGAGCAAGTTCTTCTTCTTGCTTTTCCTGGGAATTCTGAAGATTTGTGATTTCATCCGATATCTTTGTAAACTCTTCTTCAAGATTCTTAATTGTTTCTTCCTGCTTTGCCTCGTCCGACTTAACACGAAGTAATCTTGAAGTAAGTTCCGATTTTCTTATATTAATCGACTCTGTCATCGAGTCTAATCTTGACAGCTTTGATTTAATTGTTGCACGGGAATTTAAAGTGTCAATAATTGTATTTTTGCCACTTTCGATATCATTATTAAGTTCTTCGATTCTGTTTTGAACTTCCGTTAATAAATTCTTTGCATCATCACGAAGCTTTTCGATATCATGTAAATCGTCATCAACCACTTTTTTGTCCGTAAGAAGGTTATTTTTCTCTTCATTACGTTCATCAATCAAAGTTTTAATTGATTTCTGACGTGTCTTAAAATGTTCTTCATTTGACTTTGCCGAATTAATCTGTTCTTTTAATACGTTAATTTCGCCTTCAAGTTTACCCCTTAGAACATTTGTATTCGATAATGAAGCTCTTTCTTCATTAATTACATTATCCAGTTCTTCAATCTCAAGCTGCATTTTGTCATACTCATCCTTAATGGATTCGTACTGCATCTTTACAGATTCAAGATCTTTTCCGGCAATAATAAGATTTTCGGAAGTCTTTTCCAGCTGTTCTTCCAGATGATTGTTCTCAAGAAGAAACATATTAACGTCAACTGTCTTTAATTCTTCCTTTTTCTTAAGATAAACCTTAGCTTTTTCGGATTGCTTTTCAAGAGGACCGACCTGCTTTTCAAGTTCCGATAAAATATCGGTTACACGAATAAGATTATTCTGTTCATCTTCAAGTTTTTTGACAGCTGCCGCCTTACGCTTTTTGAATTTAACAATACCTGCAGCTTCATCAAACAACTCTCTTCTTTCTTCCGGTTTACCCGAAAGAATTCTGTCAATCTGGCCCTGACCGATTATTGAATAACCTTCTTTACCGATACCTGTATCGTAGAATAATTCATTAACATCCTTTAATCTGCAAGGTACACCGTTAAGTAAGTATTCACTTTCACCGGAACGATATATTCTTCTTGCTACAGTAACCTCTTCAAAATCTGTCGCAAGCTGATGATCCGAATTATCAAGTGTTATCGCAACATATGCGTATCCCTGCGGCTTACGAAGCTCTGTTCCCGAGAAAATTACATCCTGCATGGAAGCACCACGAAGCTGCTTAATTCTTTGTTCACCAAGAACCCAACGAACAGCATCTGCAACATTAGATTTACCTGAACCGTTAGGACCTACAATACCTGTAATTCCGTTATGGAATTTAAACACTATTTTATTAGCAAAAGATTTAAATCCGTGGATTTCAATGGATTTTAAATACATAATTTACCTATTCTTTCTTCATAAGAAGTGCATATGCAGCATGCTGCTCAGCCTGCTTCTTAGATTTACCGCTTCCCGTCGAACATTGAACCCCGTCTATAATCGCTGCGATTACAAAGGTTTTGTCGTGATCGGGCCCCTTTTCCTCTATAAGTTCATAACTTAGGCTCTTGCCCTGTTTCTGCATTTTTTCCTGCAGGATTGTCTTTGCATCATAGAATAATTGTTTATTCTCAAGGTCGGTAAGTATATGTTTTTTAACAAATGCATCAGCGCAATCAAATCCACCGTCAAGATATACGGCACCCAAAACAGCCTCAAGAACGTCAGAGATAATGGAATCTCTGTCCCTTCCACCTGTTGTTTCTTCGCCTTTACCCAGTAAAATATATTCCTGAAGGTTAAACTGTCTGGCGCAAAAGGCAAGCGCCGGCTCACAAACCATGGATGATCTTATTCTGGTAAGTTCGCCTTCCTTTTTATCGGGATATTCCATATAAAAAAACTGGGAAGTTGTAAGTTCCAAAACAGCATCTCCCAGGAACTCAAGGCGTTCGTAATTACCATACTTATTAATTTTTAATTCATTCGAATATGAACTGTGAGTCAAAGCCAATTTAAGTAACGACTTATCTTTAAAGGTATAACCTATGCTTTTTTCAAGTTCATTAAGTTTTGCATCATCAATCATATTAAGCCCAAATTATAAACGTAACAAAAGCCCCTAAGGGCTTTAGTTAGTTAACAGCATTTCTAATTAAATTAACAGCTTCCTCAACCGTAGTAATTTTCTCTGCATCCTCTGCAGGAACCTCAATATCGAATTCTTCTTCGATTCCCATAATAATCTGGAAAACATCTAATGAATCAGCACCAAGATCATCTAAAAATGTGGTGTCCATTGTGATTTCCTCCGGGTCAACGTTTAAAACGTCGGCAATAATCTTCTTAAGTTTTTCGAATTCCATAATAAAACCCTTTCTAGTTATCCTTTAAGGAAAGCTTATCTTTTATTTTTTGATTAATATTTTGCTCTGAAAATTGAATACATTGCAAAATAGAATTCTTAATTTCAACTGCTTCCGAATTACCGTGTGTCTTAACAACAAGACCGTTTAACCCAAGCATGGGAGCTCCGCCGTATGTATCAACGGAAAACTTCTTTAATGTTCCCTTTAAATCTTTTTTGATAAGTAAAGCGCCTATCTTTGTCTTAAGGGAGCTCATAAGTCCTTCTTTGATTGAAGATATAAGTACGCTTCCTACTCCTTCATAGGTCTTAAGAATAACATTTCCCGTAAATGCTTCACATACACATACATCACATACGCCGTAAGGTATATCTCTCGCTTCAACGGAACCGATAAAGTGTATATCCGGGCAATTCTTAAGAAGGGGAAAAGTTTCTTTTACAAGAGCATTACCCTTGTCTTCTTCGGCACCTATATTTACAATACCTACTTTAGGATTTTTAACGCCCATTATTGATTCCATATATATAGAACCCATCTTTGCAAACTGAAGCAGGTGATTTGATCTTGCATCAACGTTAGCACCGCAATCAATCAGTAAGGTAACTCCCGTAGCCGTAGGAAGTAGCGGAGCAAGTGGTGCTCGGTCAACACCGGGTAATCTTCCTACAATTACCTGTCCTCCTACCAAAGTAGCACCTGTAGAGCCTGCAGATACATATCCGTCACAAGTTCCCTCTTTCACCAAATTGAGCGCTTTTACAAGGGAAGAATCTTTCTTTCGCCTAATCGCCATAACCGGTGGCTCAGCCGTCTCAATAACTTCGGTTGTGGGAACAACTTCTATCTGTTCTTTATTATATGAATACTTATTTAGTTCTGCCTCAATCAATTCCTTTGTACCGGTAATATATACCTTTACTTTGGAAGATTCATTCACGGCACAAACCGCACCTTTTACGATTTCAAAAGGAGCATTGTCTCCTCCCATTCCATCAAGTGCAACATTAACATAATTACTCATAATCCACCTCTTTAACACCTTAAACTATATTACTAAAGTGCATTATAAAATGCAAGAAATTTCATCACTATGTGACAGTAGGGACGGTTCTTTCTGTCACATTTTCTGTTAGCGAATGTGACAGTGGGTGTGACAGTGGGGACGGTTCTTTCTGTCACACTTTTAAATTAGTGAAAATATTGTATTTACTTTATTTTTATTAGGGAGCTCTTGTGCAGTTCTTAGTGTTGCGCATAACAGGCATGCCCCTGCAGGATGCAGGGGCAAGAACTAATTGAGCCATGGATGGCGAATAGTTCGGTGCCGTCCCTACTAAACAAAAATAAAATTGCAACACTTAGAAATGCTAAAGAGCGTACTTAAAAATAAAGTAAATACAATATTTTCACGGAATTATAATCAAAAAATGTGACAAAGAGAACCGTCCCTACTGTCACACTTTTCTCCTAACGAAAAAAGCCTGACCGAAACCGGCCAGGCCTAAAACTACATAATTAAATTAATCTACAGAGATAACTTCCTTCTTGTTATAAGATCCGCAAGCCTTACATACTCTGTGAGGCATCATAAGTGCACCGCACTTAGAGCATTTAACAAGATTAACAGGACTCATCTTCCAGTTAGCTCTTCTCTTATCTCTTCTACCTTTAGAAGATTTATTCTTAGGACAGATTGACATATCTACACCTCCTTATTTCCCTTAAAAATATCCATAATGCCTGCCATTCTCGGGTCAGGTACGAAGGTGTCACATTCACAGGTAGTTGTGTTTCTGTCGCAGCCGCATACAGGACACAATCCTAAGCAATCTTCCTTACATAAAACCTTAGAAGGCATACTCATTAATAATTCTTGATTAACGAAACCGATTACATCAAATTCGTTACCGTTAAGCCCATAAAACTCATCATCGTCGTCGCATTCAACACGATTCTCTTCACTGACAAGTTCCTTGTTAAAAGATAACTTAATCGGCGTATTGACAGGTTTTAGACATCTGTCGCAGGGGATTTCCAATACACACTCAAAATCACCTGTAAGAAGTATCTGTCCTGCCTTAAGATTCTCAAACTTAAGATTAATATCACTTGCCGAATTAATCCTGTAGGAAACGCCGTCAAGAAGGAATTCATCATCCTTATATTCAACGCATTCCGTTCGAATCTTACCTAATTGAGTAAATACATCAAATAAATTAATATTCAAAGTTTCGCACACCTTATGAATTATATAGACGAAGGTAACCTTTGTCAAGCAATTTTTTACGTTAAAATCCACATTTTAGTGGTATAAATAACTTCTTATAATAAAGCCAATGTAGCTCTTGCAATAGCAAGTTCTTCATTTGTCGGAATTACATATACTTTAACTTTTGAATCAGCTGTGGAAATAAGTTCATTACTTCCTCTTTTCTTATTCTGTTCGGGATCAATTTCAATTCCGAGATAACCTAAATAAGAAAGAATAATTTCACGTACAAAAGCTGTGTTTTCACCGATTCCTGCTGTGAAACATATTGCATCCACACCATTCATGGCAGCAACATATGCACCGATATACTTAACAACTCTGTAGCAGAATGCATTTACGGCGCGAATGCTGTTCTCATCTTTTTTCATATATCCGTCTTCAAGATCTCTAAAGTCTGAAGAAAAATTATTCGAAAGTCCGAATACACCGGACTTCTTGTTTAATACATTAAGCACCTGATGTACATCAAGGTTTTCCTTGTCGGCAATAAACTCAATAATAGCAGGATCAAGATCACCGGAACGTGTTCCCATTATAAGTCCTTCAAGAGGTGTAAGTCCCATTGATGTATCAACACACTTACCGTTCTTAACCGCACTTATGGAAGCTCCGTTACCTAAATGACATACAACAATCTTAGAATCATCATAGGCTTTGCCCATAATATCAGAGCATACATGTGACACGAAGTCATGGCTTGTTCCGTGGAAGCCGTATCTTCTGATCTTATACTTTTTGTAATATTCATAAGGCAATCCATAAAGATATGCTTCTTCCGGCATTGTCTGATGAAAAGCCGTATCAAACACAGCGCTCATCGGAGTATTGGGCATAAGTTCCATACATGCTTTAACACCTATTAAATTGGCAGGATTGTGAAGGGGCGCCAAATCATTACAATCTTCAATTGCCTTAATAACATCATCATTAATTAATGTTGCTTTATTAAATTTCTCGCCACCGTGAACTATTCTGTGGCCTACTGCGCCAATGGATTCAAGGGAATCAATAACTCCGTCTTCCTTATTGGTCAGCGCATCGATAACAAGCTTAATTGCATCCGAATGGTCTTTAATCAAAGAAGGCTTTGTTATCTTGTCCTTACCTGAAGGAGTATAGGCAATAAAGCTTCCTTCAATTCCGATTCTGTCGCAAAGTCCCTTACATAATACATTCTCACTGTCAGAATCTATAAGCTGAAACTTAAGTGACGAACTGCCGCAATTAATAACCAAAATATTCATTGTAAATCTGTCTCCTTAATTATGTACAAAAATATAATTTTACTGTAACTGTGCCTGAACTGCCGTAAGGGCTACGACACCCACAATATCTTCCCATGAGCATCCGCGGGACAAATCGTTAACAGGCTTTGCAATTCCCTGAAGCATAGGACCGTAAGCTTCCGCCTTACCAAGTCTTTGAACAAGCTTATAAGAAATATTTCCGCAATCAAGGTTAGGGAATATAAGTACATTCGCATGGCCTGCGACTTCCGATCCCGGAGCCTTTGACTTGGCAACATGAGGAACCAGGGCCGCATCAGGCTGCATTTCACCGTCAATCATAAGTGATGGATACTGTTCCTTAGCTATTCTTGTTGCTTCCACCATCTTATCTACCAAAGGATGCTTTGCGGAACCCATTGTTGAATGGCTAAGCATAGCAATTATAGGTTTTGAGCCGACAAGCTGTTTGAAACTCTTGGCGGATGTATCTGCAATGGCAGCCAGTTCTTCGGGAGTCGGATCCTGATTAAGTCCGCAGTCCGCAAAGATAAAGGTTCCGTTATCTCCGTATTCGCAATCGGGAATACACATAAGGAAGAAACCGGATACAAGTTTAACACCCGGGGCTGTCTTAAGCACCTGAAGTGCGGGACGAAGTGTATCCGCCGTTGCATGGCACGCTCCTGCAACCATTCCGTCAGCATCATTGGCTTTTACCATAATAACGCCGAACATAAGAGGATCTGAAAGAAGTGTCTGTCTTGCAACTTCAATTGTCATTCCTTTGTTTTTACGTGTTTCGTATAGAAGTTGTGCATAGGTTTCAAACTTTTCACAGTTCTGTGGATTTATAATAGTTACTCCGTCAAGTTCAATTTCAAGCCAATTTGCACCGTCATAAATCTTTTCAGCATCACCGATCATAATGATGTTGGCTATTCCCTCTTCCAAAATATGGGATGCTGCAATTAATGTTCTTTTATCCGTAGTTTCCGGAAGAACAATTGTCTTTTTATCTGAACGAGCTTTTTCTTTAATAATATCAATGTACGACATGATAACCCTCCTTTGACTTCTAGCCCAATTACATTTATATTAATAATTGAAATTATAAGAAATATAACATTCTAATTCAATATTTTAGGCTTATGTATCTTAATAAAAACAATAGTGTGTGCGCGATTATTGCAGAATACAATCCGCTTCACAAAGGACATGAATTTCATATAAAGCAAACCAAAGCGCAGACCGGCTGCGATTACTGCATAGTTCTTATGAGCGGTGACTTTGTTCAGCGCGGCGCTCCCGCTATTTGCAACAAATACGAAAGAACTCGAATGGCCCTTCTTGCAGGTGCCGACCTTGTTCTTGAATTGCCTGCAATTTATTCGCTTTCTTCTGCCCAGGGATTTGCAAAAGGTGCCGTTTCCATACTTAACCGTCTCAACACTATCGATTTACTTAGTTTCGGTTCAGAATGCGGTGACGTAAGTAAAATTATGGGCTGTGCCAAAGCACTCAACGAAGATGAAGAAAAAATAGACAGCATTATTAAAGAAAACATAAAGAGCGGAATGTCTTTCCCTTCCTTGCGTGCCGAAGCCATCAAACGGGCTTCTTCAAGCAGCACTATTCTTGACGGACCAAACAACATTCTCGGAATTGAGTATTGTCGTGCACTGGATTCCAGTGAAAGTAAGATTGCGCCCTTCACAATTAAGCGTTTTGATAACGGTTTTAATGAAGAGCTTATTAACGAAGGCATGGAATTTGCATCAGCCCGCTCCATTCGTAATTCCATTTTATCTCACAACAATAATTACGAAGCCTTTATGCCTAATTACGCACTTAGCATAATGAGTCCAAAGGCTGTTTCAATCGATGATTTTTCCGATATTTTGTATTACAAGTTATTGGGGGAAAAGTATATAGGTTACGACACATATCTTGACGTTTCCCTTGAATTGTCCCATAAGATTATTAAGAATTTACCTACCTATAAAAATATAACTTCATTTATCGAAACATTAAAATCAAAGAACCTGACATATGTACGTATATCACGTGCCCTGTTCCATATTCTGCTTAATATCCGATATGACGACATTTCATATCGTCCTTCCTGCGTGCGAATTCTCGGATTTAAAAAGAATGCCAAGGACCTCCTTAGCATTCTCAAAAAGAATTCCGAAATCACTCTTATTTCAAAGTTAGCCGATGCACCTAAAAATGCCATCCTTGAAAAAGATATATACTGTGCCAATATTTATGAGCAGATTGCACATTCAGGTATTAATGAAATAAAATGTTCTCCTATTATTCTGTAGTTTCTTTAACATCAAAATCAGTAATCTGATTACGTCCGTGTTGCTTTGAATAATACAGTCTTCCGTCTGCTTCAGATATATATTCGTCAATTCTACGCTTAATCATATCCTCAAGCATTGCATTGTTTATGGTATCCGAAGTAACATAGTTATTCATATCCGCAGGGTCCGCCTCAAGAATACCAAAGGACATGGTTACTTTAATAAGGTTATCACCGGATACAATATCAAGTTTTCGAATCATATTTAACAATTCTTCAAGTTTGGCTGATGCATCCTCAAGACTGTATCCGTCAAATACCAAAATAAATTCTTCACCACCCCAACGAATAACATATCCCTTGCCAATCATATAGTTTTTCATTGTATTGGCAACAGCAATAAGCACCTGGTCACCTGCATCATGACCGTATGTATCGTTGACCTTCTTAAAGAAATCAATATCCCCCATTGCAAGGCAGAATTTATATCCTTTGTTAATGAAGTTATCCATTGATTCTCTTAAATGCTTAACAGCTGATCTTCTGTTAAGAAGGGATGTAAGCTGATCCTCTTCCACCATCCTGCGCAGCGACACTGCCATTTTTGATGCACTTCTTGCCATATCTCCAAGTTCATCGTCTCGTGTGGCAGCCTCATTGCTAAGTTCAGCTCTAAAATCGCCGTTGGAGATAGCCCTCATATATGATTGAACCTGTTTAATATCATCAATAAACTTCTTGGTGGAATTGCGTGTGTAAATGCATCCCAAAACCGTTGCAAGAATACCGATACCTATAAGCGGCAAAACAGCATTCTTAACAAGTCTGTTAAACATCGAAATGGGTTCTGCAATCGAAATCATTCCTATTATATTCTTATTAACATCATATATAGGCGTATAGTATGCATGAAACTTTTCTTTACCTAACGTCGCATCGGAAAGATACATGGGCATACCTTTTTCCAACACGTTTTTAATTCCCTCATAGTCTTCTCCCTTACCGATCATACGTACACTTTCTTTGTCGGTAATGGTAGTTATAAGTGCAAAATTCTGATAATAAATCGTAACATCGTATCCGGTATCTTCTCTAAAGGTATCAATATAATCAAAGTCCATATTAAGCATATGGTCACCCTTGTACATATATTTACCGTCTTCTTCTTCGGCACTTGTAAACTCGCCGGGATAAAGCGCATCAAATCCCATCATAAATGATTTTGTCAGGTCACTCATGCTTTCCTGGGTTGCCCTGTTTAGTGAGTTTGCCACAAATCCCGAACCAATACTCAGAATAATTATACCAAGTACTATCATCGGAAATATTGTGAACTTAAGGAACTTAATACTCAGTGATATTTTATTACTCATAATCATTCCCCCGGATCATTGAATCTTACACAAATAAATATTTCTAGTTTTTGAAGCTGTGTATTGGAGCAGGAATTCTTCCGCCTCTGTTAACAAAAGCCTCACATGAGAACTGATTTACATTCATAATGGGCGCATGACCTAAAAGTCCGCCAAATTCAACATTGTCACCAACTCCCTTGCCGATAACAGGGATAATTCTGACTGCGGTAGTCTTCTGATTAACCATACCGATTGCCATTTCATCAGCTATAATACCTGCGATAGAAGTATTGGGAGTATCTCCCGGGATTGCTATCATATCAAGACCAACCGAACATACGCAGGTCATCGCTTCGAGTTTTTCAATAGTTAAAGCACCCGCTTCAACCGCATCAATCATTCCCTGGTCCTCTGACACCGGAATAAATGCGCCCGAAAGGCCGCCTACATAAGAAGATGCCATGACACCGCCCTTCTTAACCTGATCATTTAACAAAGCAAGGGCTGCTGTTGTTCCGGGAGCACCTGCATATTCAAGTCCTATCTCGCATAAAATATCAGCAACCGAATCACCTATAGCAGGTGTGGGAGCCAATGATAAATCTACAATACCAAAAGGTACACCCAGTCTCTTTGATGCTTCCTGAGCCACCAGCTGACCTACTCTTGTAACCTTAAAGGCAGTCTTTTTAATAGTTTCGCAAAGTACTTCAAAGTTCTCTCCTCTGACCTTCTCAAGAGCAGTCTTAACAACTCCGGGACCGGAAACACCTACGTTAATTATCTTGTCGGCTTCCGTTACGCCGTGAAAAGCTCCGGCCATAAACGGATTATCATCAGGCGCATTACAAAGAACAACAAGTTTGGTGCATCCCAAAGAATCCATATCCTTAGTAAGTGTTGCCGTTTCCTTAATAACGTCTCCCATCAGTCTGACTGCATCCATATTAATTCCCGTCTTGGTAGAGCCGAGATTAACGGAGCTCATAACTCTTTCCGTTGTAGCTAATGCCTTAGGGATTGATCTAAGTAACAATTCTTCTGCCGGAGTCATACCCTTTGCGACTAAAGCAGAATATCCTCCGATAAAGTTAACACCCACATCCTTTGCTACCTTATCAAGGGTCTTAGCAATTGTCACGAAATCATCGGATGTCTTACAGGCAGCTCCTCCTATTAAACCTATGGGAGTAACTGATATTCTTTTATTAACAATCGGAACACCGTAGTACTTCGAAATCTTTTCTCCGGTTGCTACCAAATCCTTGGCGGCATCATAAATTTTATTATATATTTTTTCGTTTAATTTGTTTAAATCAGAATCAATGCAGTCAAGTAAAGATATTCCCAATGTAATAGTTCTTACATCAAGATTTTCTTTTGATATCATTTCATTTGTTTCTGATACTTCACGTAAGTTAATCATATATTTACCTCTTATACACGATGCATCTTCTCAAAAATCTCTTCTTTTTGGCACTTAATAATGACACCTATGTCATTTCCAAGCTTATCAAGTTCATCTGCCACATCGCCGAAATGCTTGGGGCAACCGTTCATATCAACAACCATCATCATGTTAAAAAATCCCTGTACGATTGTTTGGGAAATGTCCTCGATATTAATCGAATTGTCTGCAAGATAAGTACACACCTTTGCAATGATTCCAACAGTATCTTTGCCTACTACAGTAATAATTGTTTTGCTCATATATTTTTCCTTCCTATGCAATATTTACTATTTGAGATAATTCGTTGCGCTTTGCAACATACATCGGAATATCCGATATCTTAATTCCTTCATAATCTGTAGCTGCCTGATTCATTGTAACTTCACATCGTACAGATTCGTAAGCAAGTTCCGGCAAATTATTCTCTTTACTTAAATGTCCCAGGAAAATCGCCTTTAATTTATCGGATATTATTTCGCTTATTAAGGATCCTGCTCTTTCATTGCTAAGGTGACCTCTGTCACCCAATATTCTTTGCTTTAAATAATAAGGATACGGGCCAACCTGAAGCATATTAACATCATGATTGGCTTCAATAAACAATGCATCCATTCCTTTAAGGCATTCTACGGTATACTCATTATAGGTTCCCAGGTCTGTGCATACACCTACTTTTTGTTTTCCGTAAGAAAATCTGTATGCAACCGGGTCTGCCGCGTCATGTGATATTCTCATCGGATTAACTATTATATCCTTTACCGTAAATTTCTCATCAGGTTTAATATCAATAAATAAATCTGTATCAATATACCCGACAGATGATGTATTAATAATTGCTGCTTTTGTTTTTGGAGTCGCATAAATCGGTATTTCAAATTTACGTGACAGTACTCCAAGCCCGGCAATATGGTCAATATGTTCATGGGTAATCAATATGCCGTCAATGTCATTTATGGTAAGATCAAGTTCATTAACTCCTTCCTGAACCTTCTTACCGCTAATGCCCACATCCACAAGCAAATGTGTCGTATCCGAACCCACGTAAATCGAATTGCCGCTTGAACCTGAAGCAATACTTGTTATTCTCATTGTTTTTCTTCCCAATAAATATCTACTTTGTCACCGTCTTTAAGGTTCTCCATATACTGAGCCTGCTTACCGTTTAGGTTAGTGACAATATTTCGTCCTCGCGAATCCGCAAGATTAAAGTTAATTACGTCAAATACATCAACAAATACGTAAGTATCTTTTCCTTTTAAGGTAATCGGAGAACCGTTTGCTATAACAACAATGGTATTCTTTGACCCCTTGTTTTCCTTTTGGGGTTTGGTATCTTCTTTTGATACTTTCTCTTTAGATTCTTCCTTATCATCATTCTTATTCGAAGTTTCATTTTCGGAAGCATCGGGAGTCGACTCTTCTACTGCTTCATCTTCCTTAGCAGAATCTTCTTCATATGTATCGTCTTCCGGAAGGTCTGCATAAGTCTCTGCATCGTTAAGGCTTTCTTCTATGGTATCTCTTTCGGACTTAACGGTTTCATATGTCCAGTTAACAGAGAAGTTTTCGTATACTTCCGTATCAAAGTCGGCAAGCTTATTATTAACATAGATGTTCATCTTTGAATCCAGAATAACATCCATAAAATCAGCTATCTGCTTAACAGTATAGTAATTGAGAATCTCAATATTGTCGCCCTGCTTAATCTCGTAGAACTTAGACTGAAGTTCACCGTTAACTACCGCAAACTTCGGTACTTCTATCTTTGAATCATTAACATCAAATGTAATTGAATCCGCAAGTTCTTCTATATCTTCAAGAGTAGCCTTGCCGGGCGCACCCTTTGTAGATTCTATTACTCTTATGATATCCGAAGCCTTAATCTTACTCGTAATAAACGCACTTTCATCATTAATTGTAATAGTAGCGGCTTCCCCCGGAACGCCGCGAATCATTCGCGCTTTTTTATTAATTGTAAACTCAAGCGCATCACCACGCTTGGGGAATAATCCGTCCTTAGGGAACTGCGCCTGCATTGCCGCATCACCCACCGTAAGATTATTGTTATCATACATCTTAATTCTTGAGCCGTTGAAAGATACAAATATAAAATTATTACTCTGCTCATAATAGTTAAGGCATATACCAACAGGTGTTACAAGAAGGGAATCCTTTTTGGTATCCTCTTCAAATACAACAGACTGCATAACTTCTTCGCCTCTTACGGCAACTCTTTCTTTCTGAATGCCAAGATGTTTGGCCACTTTTTCGGCATACACTTTGTTTTTACCGCCGCCGCCTACGATAAATACGGCACTTACAGAAGTTCCGCCATTTAATTCCTTAATCTTATCCGCAACCTGTGTCGCCATATCTTCCAGTGTCGCATCCATAATTTTAAGGACCTCTTCCTGTTTAATCTTTTGAGGCAGAAGCATTATGTCAAAATAGTCAATTTCCTCTTTATAATCAGCTTCTCTTTTGATTCTTTCCGCTTCGGCAAAATCCACAAGGCAAGCCTTTGCAACATCTTCCGTAAGCGCATCGCCTGCTATGGGAATCATTCCGTAAGCCAAAATACATCCATCATTTGTTATTGAAATATCCGAAGTTCCCGCGCCCACATCTACCAATGCAATGTTTAACATTCTGAAACGTTCGGGGATGGCAAGACCTATAGCCGCAATGGGCTCCAAAGTCAGATTATCTACCTTAAGACCTGCTATTTCAACTGCCTTATAGAGTCCGTCAACCACTTCATCCGGCAGGAATGTCGCTATTAAATCAACACCTATATTTCTTGCCTTATGTCCTTCAAGATTACCTATTTGAGAACCGTTTAAATAAAACCTGATTACCGAATGGCCTACACAATAGAATTTAATTTCACTGTCTGCTTCCTTTGACTCCAGGAAATCCGTATAAGCATTCTCAACGCCTGCCGAAACAAGGCTGTAGATATCTTCCTGAGTAACCTCACGATTGTCCAAATCAATTTCCGCATGTGCATTTACCGTATGAAGCACACGACCTGCAGCCGCAATACATACGCCTTCAAGTTTTTCACCCGTGGCATCTTCAAGTTCCGATTTTACTTCTCTAATCGTATCACCGACTTTTTGAATATCATGAATCTGTCCATCCATCATGGCTCTTGTTTCATGTTCTTTAATACGCTGAGCAACAACAATAAACTTGTCACCCTTACGGTAACCTACCGTTCCTACTACGCTTCTTGTACCAATATCCAATCCGAAAACTAGTTTTTCTTTCATGCTTCTATCCTTTTACAAATCTGATTTATGCTGTCCTCTAAAGAGTTACTGTTATCAACCACAAAATCCGAATTTTTTCTATACTCTTCTTCGCTTAATTGGGAATCCATAATTGATTCTATCTTTTGTTCCGAATAATTACGTGATTCTTTAAGTCTTTTTATTCGTATATCTTTGTTTGCAAAGATATACCACATTTCATCAACTATTGAATTATAACCGCATTCAATAAGAAGTGCCGCTTCCAGGAAAAAGAAATCAACCTTGCCCTTCTTCTTTGTCTTGTCAATTTGTTCGAGTATATACTTTTTAACAGCAGGATGAACGATATTGTTTACTTCTTCCAGCAGCTTATCATTATCAAATACCATCGCTGCCATTTTATTCCTGTTAATCTGTCCGTCCTCGTTTAGTACTTCCCTGCCCAGTAAATTGACTAAAGAATCGTAACAATCTTGTCCTTTTTGCTCAAGTTCCATAGCCGCTTCGTCAGCTCTTAAGACCACACAGTTTAAAGTCTTTTCCAATTGACTTAAAACAGCTGATTTACCGCAGCCCACACCTCCTGTGATACCTATAACTTTCATAAAACTCCCACTTATACTTATTTTGCTTCAAACCAATCGTTACCCGTATGAAGATCGATTTCCATCTTAACTTTAAGGTCTGTAGCCTTTATCATTTCTTCCGAAAGAATGGTTCTTGCTTTTTCCTCTTCGTCCCCGGGAACCTCAAGTAACAGTTCATCATGAACCTGAAGGATTAACTTGCTTTTTAATCCCTCATTTTTAAGTCTGTTATGAACTCTTATCATTGCTATCTTAATAATATCCGCAGCAGTTCCCTGAATAGGTGAATTCATGGCAACACGTTCACCGAAACTTCTTTGCATGAAATTCGATGAATTCAGTTCCGGTACAGGACGCCTTCTGTTGTAATATGTTGTAATATATCCCGTTTCTTTGGCATCCGAAACCTGTTTATCAAGATACTCTTTAATCTTGGGATAGGTTTTAAAATAGTCCTCAATATATATCTTTGCTTCTTTAGGCGAAATCTTTAAATCTTCACCCAGACCGAAAGCAGAAATTCCATATACAATTCCGAAATTAACCGCCTTTGCTTTTCTTCTGTCCAGTTCCGTAACTTCATCATAGGGAATATGAAATACCAATGAAGCTGTCGAACGATGAATATCGGCATGCTCCGAATATGCCCTAATAAGTTCCGGATCATCCGCCAAAGATGCCAATACTCTAAGTTCAATCTGAGAATAATCCGCATCCATAAAAATGCATCCGTCCTTCGGTACAAAAACCTTACGAATCTTTCTTCCAAGCTCCATTCTTATAGGAATATTCTGAAGATTGGGTTCCGTTGAGGATAATCTGCCGGTCGCCGTAATCGTCTGATTAAAAGTCGAATGTATCCTGTTATCGGCAGCAATACAGGTTTGCAGTCCGTCCGCATAAGTGCTCTTAAGTTTGGTATATGCACGGTAATCAAGGATTTTACCGACTATAGGATAGTCATCCTTAAGCTTCTCAAGTACATCTGCGGCTGTAGAATATCCAGTTTTTGTTTTCTTACCGCCGGGAATTTGCATCTTTTCAAACAATATTTCTCCCAGTTGTTTGGGGGAATTAATATTAAACTCGCAACCCGACAATTCATAGATTTCCTTTTCCAGCAAATCTATACTTTCTTTAAGCATCCCCGAATATTCAACCAGTTTATCCTTAACAACCCCGATGCCCTGTGTTTCCATATCATAAAGCACATAGGTAAGCGGCATTTCTATATCTTTGTACAAAGATATCATCTTAGTTTCATTAAGTTTTGCAATTATCTTATCGTATGCATGAAAACTGATATAACTTAAGTAACAGAGATAATTTTTGGTCTCTTCGGGAAGTGATTCTATCACCTCGGATAATGAAAGTTTTTTTGCAAACTGGGATTTATCCTGAATAAGCAAATTAAGATATTCATTAGCAATATCAATCTGTGTATAATCGCTCTTAAGCGGATTAAGAAGATATGCCCCGATAAGAACATCGTCAAATCTGTCATCATAATCGCACTTAAGCATTCCGTACAGTTTCTTAATATCAAATCCGACTATACTAACCTTGCTTTGAGCAATACGCAATAATGCAGACTCAATAAAGTCATCGGTTATAAATAACCATTTTTTGATGAATACACTTTTGTGTTCATCGGTTACAGATATTCCCAAAAGTTCTGCCGTGTTTTTATCATCATATATAATTTCAACAGCTATACGATTAATTTTCTTAGATGTAATATCATCAATCAACGTATCAACATAGGAAGTTGCCTCGCCGAAGTCTTCAATAATTTCAAATGTCGAAGTGATACTTTCGTAATCGATTCTTGTTTCAAATCTTGATAACAAATTCTTGAATTCAAGTTTCTTAAACAAAACATATGCTTCATCTGTATAAAAATTTCCGACACGTGCGTCAGTTAAGTCCGTATTAACCGGCGAATCAATTTTGATGGTTGCCAACGTCTTTGACAGATAAGCAAGTTCTTTATTCTCGATAAGAGACTCTCTTACTGCATTCTTTGACACTTCATTGACATGCGCATACAAATTGTCAAGGCTGCCATATGTTACCAAAAGTTCTGTGGCTGTTTTTTCACCCACCTTGGGTACTCCCGGAATATTATCTGCCGTATCTCCCATAAGTGCTTTTAAATCAATAAATCCTATAGGGTCTACCTGATATTTATCAAGCACATCCTTGGCATAATAATCTTCTATTTCCGTTTTCCCGCCTTTAGTCTTGGGAATTCGAATTTTAATATTATCCGTAGCTATCTGTAGAAGGTCTCTGTCCCCGGAAACAAGCGATACCGCAATTCCGTTTTTTTCTGCACTTTTGGCTAAAGTACCTAAAATATCATCAGCTTCATAGCCTTCCATTGTAACAACATTAACGCCCATGGCTTTAAGTACATCCTGCATAACAGGGACCTGTTGTCTTAATTCATCAGCCATAGGTTTACGTGTGCCCTTGTACTGACTGTACATTAAGTGTCTGAATGTAGGCGCATGAAGATCGAATGCTACCGTAAGATAATCCGGGTTTTCTTCATCAAGAATCTTAAATAGTATGTTAAGAAAACCATAAATTGCATTAGTATGAAGGCCCTCTGAATTAGTCAAATCAGGAACCCCGAAAAATGCTCTGTTCAATATGCTGTGTCCGTCTACCAGTACAAGTTTTTCCACAACAATCTCCTACAAATATATAAGCAGCATAACAATTGCCGCAATTGCAACCACAATCAATCCGACCATTACATAGTAAAACCACTGCATTCCTTCACGTACTTTAAGGTTCTTATTTGCAGTATTCATACAGCTGTCCAGTTCTTTGTGCAAATCAAAAACATTACCTGTTTCCAATCGTTTAACACCTTCTCTTACCAAAAATTCAATGGTAAGTTCTTCCCTGCATTCGTCACAACACTCAATATGCGTCATAAAATCACGAAGATCATCTGTATCAAGATCGTCATTAAGAAAGGGCTTTATTAATTTCACAGTTCTTTTACAATCCATAAAATCTCCGAAAATGGGCATAATTTCACTAGATAAATAGCCTTATATAGTATAACAAAATGCCGAAGGAAATACAACAATATCTAGTATTTTTGAATTGTGGTATTTCCATATTTTGTGGTTGTTATGTAAATCAAATTTATTGTTGTATTAAAATAAACAATATGATAAGATAATCTAGCTGGCCGGTGTGTCGGAATTGGCAGACGAGGCAGACTCAAAATCTGTTGATGGCAACATCGTGCGGGTTCAAGTCCCGCCACCGGCATAAAAAAGGATTGCTCACTGCGAGCAATCCTTTTATTTATTATCAATATTATCTCTATTGCGGGAATGAATTTAGAACATCCTCATATTTTTCACGATATCTGATTAGTTTAATGCTTCCGTCGGAACAAATCATAACTTCTGCAGGCTTCAACCTTGTATTGTACGAATAGCACATTGAGTATCCGTATGCTCCGGCATCAAGTACACAAATCAAATCATCTCTTACAATTTGCGGCATCGGTCTGTCTTTGCATAGGCAATCTCCGGATTCACAGATATTACCGGTAATTGTTGCCTCTTCCTTCATACCTGTTATAGGCTTTCCCTTGTGAATTATTTCAATATCATGCCATGAATCATATAATACGGGACGCGCCAGGACGTTCATACCAACATCAGTTCCTACATATTTATGGTCACCGTTAAATTTTACCGCATTAACACGTCCGATTATAACAGCCCCCTCTGCCACGCAATACCTTCCGGGCTCTGACTTAAATAACGGAACGCTTCCATATTCTTCCACGAATTTATCAAGACGTTTCGTCCACTCCGTACTCAGCTTATACATATCAAATTCACGCTCATCCTCAAGCTTATGATACGGAATTCCAAAACCGCCTCCGAAATCGATGAACTCCAAATTCTTAAATTTCCTAGCTATTCTAAGGAACTGATCTATGGCATTTAAGAAAGGTTCCGGTTCCATATACAATGAACCCACATGCTGATTGATGCCTACAATTTTTAAATCAAATTCCTTAGCTACATTTATAGCAACATCAATATCTTCTTCCGCAATGGCAAACTTAGTATTCTTACCTGCCGTTACTACCTTTTCGTGGTGGCCTGCGCCTACTCCGGGGTTAATACGAATAGCGCATCTTCCGCCGGGATTAAGTTCTCCGAACATTTTCAGCTGATCAATGGAATCAAGGCTTGTCATAATTCCAAGATCAATGGCATATTTCATTTCGTCTCTGTCAATATTATTGGGTACGAAAAAAATCTCATCCTTACTAAATCCCGCAGCAAGCAATAATCTGATTTCGCCCTCAGACATGGCATCACAGTTAACCCCCTCTTCGTGAGCAATCTTAAGAATAGTTAAATTACTGTTTGCCTTCATTGAATAATTTGCTTTGTAAGGATACTTAGTTACAATATTTGCCACTTTACGCATTTTGTCCCTAATAATATCCTCATTGTAGACGTACAGCGGTGAACCATACTCTTTTACAATTTCTTCAATATCATTTCCTTTGAAATAATCTACACTCTCGATAAATGAATTCATATTTTTCTCCTCATATTAAAAGATATATTATATATCTTCTATCTGCCAGTCAATAGGTTTCATTCCGTTCTTAACCAAAAATTCATTACACTGGCTAAAATGCTTACATCCGAAGAATCCTCTGTATGCGGACAAAGGGCTTGGATGCGGAGCCTTAAGCACCAGGTGCTTAGGATTTGTCAACATCGGAATTTTACGTTGCGCAGGCGCCCCCCAAAGCATATAAACTATCGGTCTGTCCTGAGCATTTACCGCATTAATTATTGCATCCGTAAATACTTCCCACCCTTTTCCCTGATGAGAATTTGCTTCATGAGCTCTGACTGTCAGCACCGTATTAAGCAAAAGTACTCCCTGCTCGGCCCACTTGGTAAGATATCCGTTATTGGGAATCTTAAGTCCCAAATCCGAATTCAATTCCTTATATATATTAACTAAAGAAGGCGGAATCTGCGTTCCCGGTTTTACGGAAAAACATAGACCGTGAGCCTGATTAGGTTCATGATAGGGATCCTGTCCCAATATCAAAACCTTAACCTTACTAAGAGGCGTCAAATGAAATGCATTAAAAATATCCTCTGAAGGAGGATAGACAATGCACTTACTATATTCAGCCTTTACAAAACTATACAGTTCCTTATAATAAGGCTTCCTAAACTCATTATCTATAGCAGGAAGCCAGTCATTATTAATCATTCCCATATTATCTTCTTACACTTACGCCTTTATCCTTAAGATATTCCTTAAGCTCTTTTATATCCATTTCCTTGAAGTGGAACAAAGACGCTGCCAAAGCCGCCTCTGCCTGACCGTATGTAAGCGCATCATAAAAATGTTCCATAGTACCTGCACCGCCCGATGCAATTACTGGTATTTTAACATTTTGAGCAATTGTCTTTGTCAACTCCAAATCATAACCGTTCTTGGTACCGTCACAATCCATAGAAGTAAGAAGAATTTCTCCTGCTCCAAGTTCTTCGGCTTTCATCGCCCACTCAACGGCATCAATTCCCATATCAACTCTTCCGCCGTTCTTATAGATATTCCAGGAATTTCCTGTTTTTTTTGCATCAATTGCACATACAACACATTGAGAACCGAACTTAAGAGCTGCCTCCGAAATCAATGCGGGATTCATAATAGCTGCGGAATTAACTGCCACTTTATCGGCACCCTCTCTGAGAATCATCTTAAAATCGTCCACCGTTCTTATACCACCGCCTACGGTAAAAGGTATGAATATACATTCAGCCACACGACGTACAAGTTCTGCTTTTATTTCTCTTGCATCCGAAGAAGCTGTGATATCAAGAAAAACAAGTTCATCCGCACCAGATTTATCGTAAAACTTAGCAACTTCAATCGGATCTCCGGCATCTATTAAATTGACAAAATTGGTTCCCTTAACAACTCTTCCGTTATCAACATCGAGGCAGGGAATAATTCTTTTAGTATGCATATCTTTGTCCTACAATTCGATAAAATTAGTCAAAATCTTAAGTCCCACCTCGGAACTCTTTTCCGGATGGAACTGACAGGCAAATACATTTCCCGATTCTACTGCCGCGTCAAATTCAACACCATATTCCGAACAGGCAGCAACATCATCACGGTTATCTGCTTTCAAATAATATGAATGAACGAAATAAACATACTCGCCATCCTTTATTCCCTTAAACAATCTGGATTCTTTAGGGAATTTTAAACTGTTCCAGCCTATCTGCGGTACTTTAAGTTTGCCGCCTTGATTATCGAACTTAACACATTTACCGGGAAGAAGTGCTAACCCTTTTACTCCGGGAGTTTCTTCCGAAGACTCGAACATCAGCTGAAGTCCCAGACATATTCCTAAAAAAGGAGTTCCCTTATCAACAATTTGGTGAATTATAGAAGTCAATCCATATGAATTAAGTTTTTCCATTGCATCACCAAAAGCACCTACTCCGGGCAAAATTACTTTGTCAGCATTAAGAAGTATATCTTTGTCCCTCGTAATAACAGCCTCTGCGCCGAGAAACTCAAGTGCCTTTTTGACGCTCATTATATTACCTGCGTCATAATCAATAATTGCTATCATAATAAATCCTCTTCCTGGGGAAGCATATCCTCTATCTCAATAGTTCTGTACTCGCTATCATCCCTTGCAGGTTCCTCAGGAGTTTCATCTGTATTTTCATCGACATCATTAGATTCATCTGAATTTTGTTCTGTAGCCTCATCTGAATTTTGTTCTGTAATTTCTTCTATACTCTGCTCGATATTTTCTTCAGTTTCCGGTACTGACAAAGTGTATACACCTGTTCTTACAATTTCGAACAATATTCTCGTATACTCTGTATCATCTTCAATATTGTAAATTGATACTGCCTCTTGCGCGCTTAAATTATACTTATTTTGAAGTATATCAACTATCTGCATATAAATTGGTGTCAGGTCGTTTACAACACCAACCGTATCCTCTGACGAGAGCTTATTATATACATAAACGCCTTCAAGCAGTGAATCCAAAGCTTCGGCATCCTGACCCATTGCAATACGATTATTATACGAGTCAAGACGTCTTTGTAATTTCATAATAGTCTCTGCTCTCTTAAAGATAATTGTATCCGAATCATTAAGCTGCTTATTCATGAAATTCTCGTATACAGTTCTGTAATCGCCTTGATAATATGCTTTACGGGCAGCATTCTTCTCAATATAATCGGGAAGAATATTGCTTAAGATAACAACAGCAGCAATTATAGTAACACAGAAACAGAATAAACCTATATTAGCCTTCTTAGAAAGGACAATTTTCTTTGGCTCCTTCGGCTTAGGTTCTTTAGGTTCCTTAACCTTCTTTTCTTTCTTCTTTTTCTTCTTACCGTTATCAGCAGCTCCTTCTTCACCCTCTTCGCCTTCTTCACCGGCTTCGGAAGGTTCACTTGCAGCAGCTTTTTTCTTACCCTTCTTATCTTTCTTGGCTTTCTTATTTTTCTTTTCTTCTACAGCTGCAGTTTCTGCATCTACTTCTGCCAGAATATCATCGTTGGACATCTCATCCAATGCTGCTCCTGCTGTAGTTTCCTCTTCATCCAAATCTTCTGTAAGGAACGCAAGCAAACGGGCAAAGAATCCCGGCTTTTTCTTTTCTTTAATACCGGCAAGTTCATCGAAGTCACCCATAGCTTCAGCAAGATCAACTTCCTGAATACCATCGGCATTTTCTTCCGGCACATCCTGAGTTTCGGCCTCATTCATTCCGGCCAAAATATCATCTATTTCTTCATCGGTTCCGGCAATTACACCATCACCTTCAGATAAGTTGGATTCCTCCTCTGCTCCTTTTTTCTTTTTCTTTCCAAATAAAGGCAGCGAGAATCCTTTCTTTTTCTTCTTAGGTTTAGGTAATTTTCCATCCGCTTCATAGGGTTCAATAATTTGTGAAGGCTCTGAAGAAACATCATTGGCAGCTGTAGGATCTATACCTTCAAGTAATGCCAGCAAATCTTCGTCAGACTCTCCTGCCGCTTCAAGTTTTTCAACATCATTCAAATCTACAGGGGTCTCTTCAGCGCCACTTGAATTGCTGTCGGTTATATCTGCTTCAGGTTCAGCCGGCTGCTCTTCCGAAGGGGTATCATCAAGTCCCAAGCCTGCCAGCATAGCCATCAGTTCATCCTGTGATGCATTACCGACATCCAAATCAACAGGGGCCTCATTAGCAAAGTCATTTTCAGCAGAAGTAATTTCTTCTGTAATTCCTTCTGTCGCTACATCATCTGTCTGTATTTCATCTGTTGAAATTTCATCCGTAGGAACTTCATCAAATATTATTTCATCCGAAATATTAATATCAGACTCCGCATTGTCTGTAAGTCTGCTTTCAGGCATCACAAAATCCTCGGCTGTAGTTGCTTCGCCGAGCATCTTCAATAATTCATCATCTGACGGATTATCCGAAACAGATTCCGAAGGTTCTTCTATTATTGGTTCTTCAACTGCAGGTTCTTCTATTGCGGGTTCTTCTATTATTGATTCTTCTATAATAGGTTCTTCTATTGCAGGTTCATCAACTGCGGGTTCCTCTGCAGGTGCATCTCCACCTGTCATTCCTGCTATAAGCGCATCCATTTCTTCTTGGCTCATCTTGCCCATAGGTGCTGATTCTGCCACAGGAGTTGGTGTGGGTTCCTCTAGTGCAGGAACTTCATCTATTATTGGTTCTTCTATAATAGGTTCTTCTATTGCGGGTTCTTCAACTACAGGCTCCTCTGCAGGTGCATCTCCACCTGTCATTCCTGCTATAAGCGCATCCATTTCTTCCTGGCTCATCTTGCCCATAGGCGCTGATTCTGCTGCAGGAGCTGGTGTGGGTTCCTCTAGTGCTGGAACTTCATCTATTATTGGTTCTTCTATAATAGGTTCTTCTATTGCAGGGTTTTCTTCCATTATAGGAATATCTTCCATAATAGGTGCTTCTTCCATCACCGGGATATCTTCCATAACAGGCGCTTCTTCCATTACCGGGATATCTTCTATAACAGGCGCTTCTTCCATTATAGGAATATCTTCCATAACAGGTGCTTCTTCCATTATAGGAATATCTTCCATAATAGGTGCTTCTTCCATCACCGAAATATCTTCTATAACAGGCGCTTCTTCCATCACCGGAATATCTTCTATAACAGGCGCTTCTTCCACTTCCGGAGCAGTTTCAGGCACATCAAAACCTGCAAGCATAGCATCTAAATCATCCTGTCCGATTTCATCCGCCAATGTTACTTCCGGTTGTGAAACTTCTTCAACTGCAGGTATTTCTTCCTGCATCGGTGTTTCTAAAGCAGCAGATAATTCTTCTATTGAAATATCAGGGACTACCTCATTCATATATGTTGAAGGATCATCAAGTACATCCAACATATCTGCCAAAGTTTCCTGTGTAATCGCACTAATTTCAGGAGTTACCGATTCAGATGTAGTTTCCTCAATTACAGGTTCTTCTACAGGAACAGTTTCATCCAAACTCACACTATTGTCAGAAACCTCCATTCCTTCTAACTGAGAAAGCATATCATCTAAATCAACTGAAGAAATATCTTCAGCCAACGGTGCTTCCTGTAATTCAGGCATAGTTAAATCAGCCTCCGGCATCGGAATTTCTTCTGCCACAGGTTCTTCTATTACAATACCCATCTTGCGCATAACATCTTTCATGCTGCGTTCTCTGGGTTCGCTGTTAATCGCATTATTTAATAAATCATCTAAATATTGTTCTTCAGAAGCCATATCTTTCTCCACGATAAATGACAATATATCTAAAATATTTTAGCATACTAACGTGCATTCCACAAATTGTTTACAAACTCATTTCCATCCATTTTTACAGCTTCGCCCTTGTCTGAAATCTCTTTGGTAAGCTGGTAAAAATTCTTATCAACTCTGATAAAAACAGCTTTGTTGTTATACATTGCTACCTTTTCAAACGGAAAGCGAATAATCTCCGGATTGGCAAATCCTACACCTATTTCAAGAAGCAATAGTTCCTTATTTATTGTATTCTGAAGCCACTTCAAATATGTGTTCCATCGTGTATCATCTTCCAAATCATGCATTGGAATTGCAACTCTTTCATTATCAATTTTGGAATTTAATATAGTATCGGCAGAGTCGAGTGAAACAATAAAATAATCCTTTCCGTCAATCACCTCCGAAAGCTTATTAAATTGTTCCAAATCGCATATCTTTTCGCCAAGCCCTATAAGCACTTTTTCGCAATTTGAAATTTTACTTATTATTTCTTTAAATTCCATAGTTTTCCTTAATCTTCGTTTTATATCTTTTTACAAAAAATAGGAACCGACATAAGCCGGTTCCTATATATACTTAATAAATTATCTTACCAGACTGTCTACTGTACGAACAAGGTTACCGATTTCAGGTTTTGACAACTGAGCATCAGCTCCTAATGACTCACCCTTCTTACGCATCTCATCATTAACCAAAGAAGAGAAAATGATAATAGGAATGTTCTTAGTTGCCTCATCTGTCTTAACAAGTTTTGTAAGACGATGACCATCCATTAACGGCATTTCAATATCTGTAATGATACACTGAACATGCTCATCAAGAGTACCCTTTTCCTTGCACTCCTGAATAATATCATAAGCTTCCTGACCATTCTGAGTATGAATTAAATTATCATATCCTGCTTTCTTAAGAGAATCAACGATAAGCTTATTAAGTAAAATCGAATCTTCTGCAATAAGAATACCGATATCGGAACGGCTTCTTTCACCAAGTTCAAGAATTTCGGAAGTCTTAAGTCCTGTCTCCGGATTAATATCTGTAACAATCTTTTCAAAGTCGAGGATAATTACAAGATTTCCGTCTAACTTAACAATACCTGTTGAAATACTTTCATCAGCTGATGAAACAGTAGCACCGGGTTTAATAATATCCTGCCAAGAAACTCTGTGAATGCCTTTTACTGTATCAACATGGAAAGCAATATCCAATTTATTAAAGTTAGTAATTATAAATAATCCACCGGGAGAACTGATACCGCGCTGTAAACAATTCTTAAGATCAATCGCAGTAATCATTACATCTCTTGGCATGAAAATTCCTTCTATGCTGGGATGTGAATTCGGTACAGGAGTAACAGGCTGATAAGGTATAATTTCCTTAATCTTGGCAACGTTAATACCGTACGCATTTCCATCTAATTCAAATTCAAGTACTTCAAGTTCGTTTGTACCATTTTCTAGTAAGATCTTTGTATCCATAAATTCCCACCTCGTTCTTTCTTATCTACAAAGCGTAGACGAAGATACCTTCTGTGAAACATTTTAACATATTTACATAATATAGACAACAATAAAATGAAAATTTATCAAATTGTATATACAAATCAATTCGTATATGTATAAAGATATTAAAAACTTAATTCTACAACAAAAAACAGACCGGAATGTCCGATCTGCTAATGTTTTAGTACCTTCAAAACTGAACACAGATGATTTGTTCTTCGAACAAATCTTAGAATCTATTAATTCCACTCGCACCCATCTAATCTAAGACTTTATGGGGGCGCTTTCGTAACTTTCGCTTCGCTACAAGTTACTTGCGCTT
>JAZQQM010000026.1:0-7814 GCA_045629045.1 Lachnospiraceae bacterium | reverse complement strand
GATAAGGCGAGCTTGGGTCACAGTAAAACACATAGGTACGGCGATAGTCTTTTCCATCAGGACCAAACTCTATAGCCTTTGGGTTCGAGAATTCGCTACCATTGTCTGTCAGAATCACCGGGAATAGCTTTCTAAATAGTTCTTTTCCGAGGATTCTATGAATGGCATCAAATATCTCTGTAACAGACCTTGATGTGTTGGCATCACGTATAAAAGCAAGCATAAGACTTGTATCAACAAAGTGTATGGTTAAAAGAACCTTCCCGCCTTGAGTACCACACACGGTATCCATTTGAACTACAGGATACTCTGGATGTGCTTCCATAAATAGTTGAAAGTCCTTATAGGTTCTACCATTACGGCAGGCTCTATCCACTTTGAATTCAGGCTTTTTATATCGAGGACGGTATTTAACCTTACGTGGCAGGTCGATATTTCTCACATCAAACAGGCATACATCGATATAGTTATAAAGTGTTTTTTCACTGCACATAAGTACATCTCGATTGCTTTCATATATTTGATGGATAGACTGACCATTTTTAATCAATGGTGTAATTAATGCATTGATTCTTGCCAAGTCAAACTCATTGCACATAATACCTGTCCTGCCTTCAGACAATTGTGATTGACATAGAAGATGTGCATCCTCTGCGTCATAAATAAGCTTTTTAAGAGTACATTTGCCGTACTGCTCACAGCCGTTACAAACATACGGTGGTTTGAATCTAGCAGAACAAACCTCTTCTTCGAAGTCATCGCACACATCATTACAAAGCTGACAAATGCTGCATTTGTACTTTGAAGTTTTAGTACAGCCTAATGGACATACATTTTTCCTATCACAAGTTTTTCTGTGTTTGCAGGCATTGTAAGGATAGCTGGAATAACCAGTTTTTGTTCATAGGAATACCGCTTAATCTCTTTTGCAATGGTAGTTCTATCTTTACCAATAGATTTTGCGATTTCACCAAAAGGCATCTGATATTTCAGACCTTTCTGAATCTCAAGTCTTTCATCAAAAGTTAAATATTTAGACATAGTGGCTCCTTTCATGCCGCTAGCCTTGATATATTAACATATAAAAAAGAAGACCTGTAAACTTACAGATCCTCTTTGTAAGAGAAAGTCCATACCGCTTTCTCTACATATATTTACTACTATATTTTACCCAATTCAAAGATTAGGTATGGATTCTTGAATTACAATTGAGAACAGTTATAATAATTCCTAATATGGAATTTGTTGCATATCTGTTGCACCTATATGATATAATCATCACTAGTTAATGGAAAACCTTCATTAATCAATAATAAAGAGGAGATTAGGAATTATGAAAAAACGAATCGTTTCACTTATTTTAACAACCGCCATGATACTTGCACTTATCGGTTGTTCAGGAAATACTAAAGCTAATGAATCTGTTCCTGAAGCAGAGACTTTGGAAACACAGGATTCTCAGGAAACTGCAGAAGCACCAAGCATTATGCCCAAAGCCGGTGTATATTCTTACAGCTACGAGGAAGAAATGGACGGCGTTAACTATACTTTTACCAGTTACCTTTTCTTAAACGGTGACGGAACAGGCGCATGGAGCGTTCAGGATACAGTTCCCGTAACTTACGATGACAAAGCAATAAGCACCGAGTCATCAGAACCCGCGCCCTATGAATTAAAAGGAGATTCCTTATTCGTCGACGAAGGTTTCGGTCCTAATGAATATGCTCTTCTGTCAGACGTTGTTCCTCAGGATATTGAAGCCTGGCTTAACGAACAGACAGCAGTCACAGCCGAAAGCAAGCGCGTAGAGCCCATCCCCGTTGATGTGGATCCCAAAGCTCCTGCCGATGGTGAATATAATCTTTGGATGGATTCGTATGAAGACTGCCAGGATTCATACGGAATCAAAGGTACACTGTATTTAGTTGAAAAGTATGATGCCGAAGCTGTCAAAGCTCTCCAGCCCGGGGATACAGTTGTAGTTGATGGTAACGATATGGAAGTAGCAACCGTTGACTTTAGCGGATCACTCATTCTCATTAATGGCGGTGAAGAAGAAGGCGGAGTATGCTTCAGAGTTTATGATGACCAGCCTTACTGTCAGGTAGCCGGTATGGATGATTTTCCTACCTTCGTAGAATGCGGCGCAATTAACCTTTTCGTCCCTACTGATTGTGTAATCACAGATAATTCGGATATTATGGAACATCCCGACGGAATCGTATATACTCCCGCCGAATTCAAAAAGGCCATGAGCGACCCTACCGATTACTGGTATTGGAACACATCAGTCGTAGTTAAAGACGGTGATATTGTAGAAATCAATATCCGTTTCGTACCGTAATTATAAAAATATAACTTCAAAATAAGTACAAAAATAAGGCATCTGTCTCACACACAACATAGGAGCAGATGCCTTTTAAATATCTATAATCTTCTTTTCTTTAGGAATAACCATATCCCCGAAGCAGCGCCTGTAACGCCTACTACCGAAGCTGCCACTGCTATGGCCTTTGTATGGCTTTTCTTAGGATTTTCAATCTGTTCTGAGGTCTTGGCCCCGTCTTTTGTGTTGACTGTGTCATTATCGCTCTTTGTAAGAACTTGCTCAGCCGTTTTTACAGGGTTTCTTACTTCAGTACCATCCGGATTATATGTAATTTCTATAATTTCATCATCGAGACCATTATTCGATGTCGAGTCATTGTTTTCAGCGTTATTACTTTCAGCGTTATTACTTTCAGCGTTTTGTTCTTCCGAAGAAATCTTTTTTATATCTGTTGCGGAATTATTGGCAGCCTTAGCTTTATTTCCGAAATTGTCAACAGTTGCATTAGTATTGACATCAATTACCGCAGGATTCCCCTTCGCAGGATTAACTGTTTGTTGACTGTTACCTCCGCTACCGTTCTCAGGCTCAGTGTTCTCACCGGAAGAATTACCGCCACCTGAGGGATTATCGGGATTAGTAGGGCCGTCTTCTTTCTTCAATGCCGGGATTGTACCATCTTCTCGATAATTGCATGCAGTACACACTCTGTGCTTCGTTCCCGCTACCCCAATCTTAGCCTCTGTATCTGTAATCCACGCACCATACGTATGCGCGGTCTTATTAACTTGTGCATTGCAGTCACTGCACTTTTTCCAATGATATGTGCTATCGTTTTCCCAAGAATCAGAAATACTTTTATGATTATTGGGATTCGTATTTCCATACTCAGCCCCACATTTTTCACACGTAGCTTTGGAAACACAAGTTGCTTCTCCACCGCTGCAGGATTCAAGGGCAAATTCCTCTTTGCAGCCATTACACTTGCAATTATGATAGTCCGGATAGATAGTTTTATGTTCATCATCTAACTGCGTATAACTATCGTATTCATGAAAATGAATAGTAAATGTTCCGGCATTCGCATCAATAGTACAATAACCATCAAATGCTCTTATCGGAACATCAACCGGATTACTGTCCGCACCCTTCCACGGGACACAGTACTTTGAATGATCAAACGAACACGTAAATTTCGTACTATAATCAGTTGGATTTACCTCTACATATATTTTATTATTATATATTTTATAATTACTTAACAGATTAATGTCAGAAGGATTTTCCACATTTTCAAGGATCAATTCATAATATGTTTTTCCATCTTCTGATTTAATTATTACGTTGCCGTACGTAGTACCGGAGTTAGTTCCTACAATTTCACAAGAGCCGCCTGTTTCAACATATATGCTTCCGCCGGAATTATTATTAATTACGGTACATTTTCCTCCGTCCCGAACTGTTATTTCACCATCATTATTTTCAATTGTTAAATGAGCTTTATTATTTGGATCATTTTCAACCGTTACATTCCCCTTATTGGTAGTGATTTTGGGAACACCATAATATTCTCCCGTTACAGTTACGCTACCATTATTTTCTCCGATAGTTCCGTCGTGATGAGCACTTACAGAAGCCCCCTGGGAAACTGTACCTATAGAGCCGTAGTTATGTGATACTGTGTCACTGTATTGATTATCAATTGTGCCCCAATTGTTTTCTACCGGTCGTCCGCTTTCGATGATATGTCCATTCGCAAGATTAGTCTCAACACGGCCCTGATTGTCTATTTTATTAATCGTTCCGGAATTTTTCTTAACCACGCCACTGGCCACTTCGTCAATGGTGGCACCCGAACAATTTGTTTCAAGGTTTCCGGCAAATGTTCCAATACTGCCGCAATTATTTTTAATAAGTCCATTAGAATTAACTTTATCTATTCTGCCGCAGTTATCCCCCATATTTACATCACCACACGCCGTGTCATCCGCAGATGGAAATTCACTCAAGGACCCGCCTGTCGGATTATCCTTTGCCCATGCAGTAACAGGCAACAACATCAAAATAACGCTAAGACATACTATATATGCAATTGTCGATATCGACTTTTTGCGTATCATAAAACTCCTTGATTTTAAAGATAAATCATAGCCATAGTTCTAACTGTCTCATATATTTTAGCGTATTTAATAATTAATGTTAAGGCAAAATATTGCCATTAATTAAAGATATATTGTTGTTTATCAATATTCATTATAAGTATTTCTCGAAACACTCATTCCGGATTGTCTGACCTTACCTATTAAGTGAAGTGTAACAGGGGATGCCTCACCTTCGTCAAGCACTATAGGGTCCTCATCATAGCCGCTCATCATCAAATCAGCATCATTAACAACTCTCCAATTTCGTGGGATGTACACATCCATTCCCGCTCCCTTCACATTAAGATTCATCGTTATTTCACCGTTTAGGGCGTCTGCCTTTGTCATATACAATTCGCATCCGCCATAAGCTGCATTTACCTCAACCTCTCTAAGTCTCTTTGATTCAATATACTTGGTGATACCATTAAAGCGGGTCTTGACATATATATACTCAGCATTTTCATTCTCTGTATATACTTCCATGCCACCGTTTGGGCGATCATGGTGTCCGCTCTTTTCCGGAAAGATATAATTTAGCGCTACAATCAAAAGAATCATAACAAGAATCAAAATCGGAATGCTGATATGTATACCAAGGTAATCTTCATACATCTTAAAAAGAACACCGGCTGCTATTATCATTCCCTCATATGACTGCGTAGCAAGACTTCCGAAAAACATTACTCCCAAAATAACCGTCCATACAATTTTACCGGTTGATATCCCGATAAAAGCAGGGACATTAAGTATTCCCGTTGCTGTCAAAAATATGGCAATTGCTATTACCAAAAGAAATATTCCCCATATACGATTTCCTTTTTTCATTTTATTATTTCCTTTCTTTTACGAATCATCTTCTCAATCAAATTTTTGAACTTAACATTTCCTTAAGCGGCTTGTAGAAGTTACGGGATACATATACCGTTTTGGTAGTTCCCGCAAAATCAACCCGACTTGAGGCCGTGATGTTTTTAGTTAATCCGTATACTTTTCTCGTATTAAGGATTGTTGACTTTGAAACACGAAGGAAATAAGCGGGAAGAATTTCTTCAAGTTCGTACAGTTTCTTCTTGACTTCATAATAATCCGAAGATGTATGCGCATACACTTTGTTCATATCAGTCTCGAAGAACAGTATCTTATCCACTCCGAAATAGTATTCCGTATCATCCTTTTCGAATACTATTTCGCCCTTTCCGACAGACAGTCCCGACAGAGCTCTTTGAATCAGGGCCACTTCGTTATTTACTTCCTTTGTTTTAATGACTACTTCACATTCCTCAAGGGTTTCGTCAATTTCAATGTTAATCTTCACGTTGACTCCTATTTAAGTGAATTTATTATCTGATTCACATTCTATTCAAAAGCATATAAAAAGAAAAGCGATTTAACGTAACAGGTAAGTATATCTTTGTAAGAGGTCAAAAATATCACTTGTTCATACTATTGTAACATAAAAGAGCTGCTGCCATAGGCAACAGCTCTTCATATTAACAATATCTATAATTATTACTAATTACTTCTTAGCTAACTCAGCCTTTAAAGACTCTGTTAACTGAGGAACAATCTTGTTAAGGTCACCAACGATACCGTAATCAGCTACATCAAAGATAGGAGCATCCTCATCCTTGTTGATAGCGATAATAACGTCAGACTCTTCCATACCGGCTACGTGCTGGATAGCACCTGAAATACCAATAGCGAAGTATACCTGAGGACGAACAGTCTTACCTGTCTGACCAACCTGAAGATCCTTAGGCTTCCAGCCTGAATCTACAACTGCTCTTGAACAAGAAACTGTACCGCCTACAACCTTAGCTAAATCTTCAAGAAGCTTGAAGTTCTCAGGAGAACCAACTCCACGTCCGCCTGAAACTAAGATCTTAGCATCCATGATATCTTCAACATCGGAAACTGCCTTAACAACTTCCTTGATTGTTACGTACTTATTGTTAGGAGTAAATCCGGGATTGAACTCGATTACTTCTGCCTTAGCACCCTTGATAGGATCAATCTTCTGCATAACGCCGGGTCTTACTGTAGCCATCTGAGGACGGTTGAAAGGACAAGCGATTGTAGCGATTGTGTTACCACCGAATGCAGGACGAGTCATAAGTAACTGGTTGTGCTTCTGCTCATCTTCTTTGCCGGGAATAGGCTGAAGAGGGAAGTCACCGATTTCAAGTACTGTACAGTCAGCTGTAAGACCTGTAGCAACTCTTGCAGAAACTGTAGGACCTAAATCACGGCCGATAGCTGTTGCGCCAACAAGCATGATTTCAGGCTTGTACTCGTTAATAACAGATGCCAAAGCGTGTGCATAAGGCTCTGTTCTGTAATCCTTAAGCTCAGGGTCATCAACTACGATAACCTTATCAGCGCCATACTCAGCGAGCTGATCTGCCATAGACTTAACACCTGAACCGATTAATACTGCTGTAACCTGTGTGTTTAATGGAGCTGCAAGTTCCTTTGCTTTACCGAGAAGTTCGAATGCGATACCTGAGATCTCATTGTCAACCTGCTGCGCAAAGACATATACTCCCTTGTATTCTTCTAAATTCATCTTATAGTCCTCCTAAGTGCTTTTCTTTCATCTTACCAACGATGTACTGTACTGCCTCTTCAGGTGAATCAGGAGCAACCTTTTCGCCTGCACCCTTACGAACCTTATCGGAAGCCTTAGCAATCTTGGTAGGAGAACCTGCTAAACCTAAGTTGCAATCTTCAACGTCCTTAAGATCTGCTCTTCCCCATGTTGTAATCTCAGCTGCACATGCATCGAAGATTCCGCCGGGAGTCATGTAACGAGGATCGTTTAACTCAGATAATGCAGTAATCAAACAAGGCATCTTAGCTTCAAGTACGTGATATCTGTCATCATACTGACGCTGAACAATAACCTTATCTCCATCAACCTTAATATCCTGTGCATATGAAATTACAGGAATGCCTAAGTGCTCAGCGATCTGAGGACCAACCTGAGCTGTATCACCATCGATAGCCTGACGACCTGTGATGATTAAATCATATTCCAAGTTACGGATAGCACCTGCAATAGTTGTTGATGTAGCCCATGTATCAGCTCCACCAAGAACTCTGTCTGTTACGAGAACGCCCTTATCAGCTCCCATAGCAATAGCCTCACGTAATACGTCAGCTGCCTTAGGAAGACCCATTGTAAGAACTGTAACCTCAGCACCATACTGATCCTTTAAACGAAGTGCTGCTTCAAGACCTGCCTTATCATCAGGATTCATGATAGCAAGCATTCCGCCTCTATCTAATGTTCCGTCGGGGTTAAACTTAACGCCACCCTTAGTATCAGGAACCTGCTTAAT
>JAZQQM010000025.1:0-2470 GCA_045629045.1 Lachnospiraceae bacterium | reverse complement strand
TTATATTGGCTGTTTCAGGATTACCTGTAATGCTAAATGGCGATGAACTTACGATGGAAGAAGAATATGTAGGGTTACTGCCGATGCTCTCGTTTTTGATCATGTTTTTGTTGGAATGTGCGGCTTTATATATGTTTTGCGATGACTATGCAGATAAAACCTTAAATTATGAGATTCTCATAGGAAAAAGCAGACTCAGAGTATACATATCCAGAATTATTGTGACTTTATCGGTTGTGATAATAGCTTATCTGTGCGTGGTATGTTCTGTAGTATTGAGCATTTCTATATGGGGGTTTGGCAGTGCTGACGGTGAAAAATGGTTATATATAAGATTATTAATGTCTGGATTCGAATATATAAGAGCGGCTGCATTTGCGATTTTTATAAGTCAGATAGTAAAAGATATGGTAAATGCCATAGGCGGGGTTGCATTGATGTATGCCCCGATGTTTCTTGCCTTATTGCTTAAAGTAACAAAAATTTCGTATCTGCCGGCATCAACTGCTGTAATGAACCTTGCACGTATTGAAACGCAAAGCAAATATAATATTGCGGTAGGGGGAATAAAGCAGTACTTAAGATATGACTGGTCACTCTCGGGTGATATTATCGCTGAAATTGTAATTACTTCAATTCTTTTTACAGCATTATATCTGTTCCTGGGATGGATTTATTTTAAAAAGGATGATTTACCTTAAGAGCGGTTTGGTGGATATTTGAATATGTAAAGTGAGGATATGATGAATACTTATTATTTAGTGTTAATATTTGGATGCATATTTCTTTATGCAGGACTCATAGTTGTAACAAAATATTCGGAAAAGATATTGTCTCCCTACTGGAAAATTCTGTATTTATTGCCGGGTGGCCTGGCTCTTGTTTTGATATCATATGCGGGATTTACAGCTGTGCTGATTCCTGTTGTTATTGGCGTATTGGCAAGCTTAGTGGGTTTTGTATCAGAAAAACGAAAAGTACGAACAATCATATGTGGCTTTGGCTTGCTTATGACGGTTATTTCAGGAATATTGGCAGTTAGTTTAAAAAACAGCGGGGACTACAACTATACGGACAATTTTGATAAGGCATTTGCAAAGATTAAGGATGAGTATATTCTGGCAGAGTATAAGGACATAGATTATGACAGACTTTATGAGAAATACTATCCTTTGTTTAAGCAGGCTGAGCGTGACAAGGACCCTGTCCAAAATTCTATAATCTGGGCGTATTTTGCCGCTGAATTCCATGACGGTCATGTTAACTACGCTTGTGGAGATGAGCAAATTGTGGACGAGGCAGAGCGTCGCATGTACGGTTATGATTACGGCTTGTCTGTTATGCGTTTGTCGGACGGAAGATTTGTTGCGGTAAATGTTGACGAGGATTTGGCACCGCTTACAAACGGATGTGAGATACTTGAGTGGAATGGTGAAAGCCCGGAGAATATTTTAAGTTCCAATAACACTTCCGATATGGAAGTCACATTTGGTGCAAGTGTTAATAATCCTATTGTGTATATGCCCAATATGCCGGTTTTAGAAAATGAGAACTTCTACAAGCCCTTGCTTATCGGAGGAATCGGCGGTGAAACAGTTGAAGTGTCTTATGTTGATAACGACGGTAATAAGGTTAGTGTTACATTATCGCAAAGAGGGTATTACTGCGACAGACTTGAAGAAACAATCGGGATTATAGACAGAGCGGTTGACGATATCGGAACTCTTAGCTGGAAAGAAGTGGATGAGAGTACATGCCTTTTTAGAATCAAACAGATGGCAGCTAATCTGAATTCATATGGTAAAGATGAGTATGATAGCCTTAAAAATTCTATGAGAGAGCAGATGCTTGCATATAAAGAAGCAGGATATGACACACTGATTTTTGATATCAGAAATAATGGTGGTGGTGACCCGTACATGATAATGGCAATGGCATCTCTTGTCCTTCCCGAAGGAGAACAGTATTATTGCTCGACCGGAGCTTTTAACGAAGAGACTTTTGAATATGAGCAGAATGAAGAAGGAAGCTTTGTCTTGGGCGAACAATTCATTGTAAACGGAGAAAACATATGGAATCACGGAAGGATAATTGTACTTGTCAATGCATCATGTATAAGTGCCGGAGATCATTTCACATGTTTGCTCGATAAATGCCCCAATGCTACAATTATGGGATTTACATCTTCCAATTCTTCGGGACAGGCTGTAAATAGCGTGGTTATTTCCGATAATGAGCAATTCTCTTATTCTGCGGTACCTACCATTGATGCGGACGGAAGAGTATTTGTTGACGCCGGAGCAGACAGATTAAGCAAAGTCGGAATTGATCGAATTATTGAATTTGATGAAAATGCCGTTAAGGCATTATTTGATGAAGATAGGGATTATGTACTTGAGTACTGCCGACAATGAACGCGATGTGGACATTCCTATAAAATGGATGACTGTCATCATGCATCCGGTTAAGC
>JAZQQM010000024.1:0-4743 GCA_045629045.1 Lachnospiraceae bacterium | reverse complement strand
GTTTTTCATGATACTTTGTTACAGCTACCTTACCTTTAGTATCCAATTGATATTTTCCCACTTTGTTCACCTACTTTTTTTGTCCTTAAAGAGAATCTATTCAATAATTATAATATACCTTATTTTACTGAAATAAACCTTATTAGTGTACCGTTAACGATGGAAGTACTGTCAATATTTTTGTGTAAATGACTTTTCACCCCTTACAGGTATCGTCATTTACGTGTAATACCTTGCTTTTTCACTAGTGCATCAACTATAGGATTGGTTGTGGCGACTTAATTATACCAATATAAAGAAAAGGTCTTCCTCTTTCTGAAATTTTTTATTTACACAAAAAAATACTTTATATGCTATTTTGCAAAATACCTTTTAGTTTTAATAAAAAAATATTTCAAAGTGCAACAAAGACGACCCACTTATTAGTGAATCGTCCTCGTCCTAGTGCTATTTGAGGAACTTTTGCATATCCTCGTCTAAGTAAACCCAGCCTTTCCAGCCAATATGAATCGTGTCACGCATAAAATAAGGGTCGTATTCATGTTCGGAATAATCAGCGTAAGTAAAACCGCTATCATTAATCTGCTTCTTTATACGTGTGTAGTAGTCTTGCCGTCCTTTTACGGGAAAGCCTGTGTAATCATAATATGCGCCATTTACAGGGATAATAGCAAAAAGGGGTTCCGCTTCAGAATCCTTGAGAATATCAAGCATTATCTGGAAGTCATCATACTCCAGCGATTCTGCATAGGAATGTCCTTTGTTCTTCCCTTCCATTTTCTTAATACGTTGCTTCTTCTTTTGATACACCTTGTCCTCAATATAAAATTCGGAATGCTGTGTCCGTTTCTCACCATAATTATCTGCTTGTGCTTGCAGTTCTTCCCATGTCTTGTCCTTCACTTCGTCTGACTGATGCCGATTAGTTGGTTTATCTTTCAGAAGTGTGAAATACAGATCCTTTTTCTTAAGAATGGATAGATAAGCCTTTGCAGGAACTGATAAGATATTAAACATGTTCTTATTGTCATTAAGATAAGCATCATAAAGCTTGTAAAGTGTCGTGTCGTCCTTGACCGTATTATACATCATCAGGCGTTGCATTAATTTTCGTTTCACCTGTTCGTCCACTTCTTTATTGAAAGGAAGCTGGTACGCTTGCAATGAGGAATAGTTTGGTGCAAAATGCTGCTCGTCTGTACCATGCTTTACAAACCATTGCGGCGATACAATGATGACCATCTGCTTTTTCTTCAATTGATCAGCATGCGTTGCAAAGTTTAAATCATGGATAATAGAGGTCATTCCTCCCTTTCCTATTAAATAAGGAGTGAAAGGAGCTGCATTTGTTTCGAAATAATTCGATGGATGGAATGGATCCCAGCGTGACAATTCAGAAGATCCGTAAATTGGAACATACGTCGAACGTTTGAGCATTTCACTTTGCAAATATGTTCCTTGGAACATATTCGGACCTAGACTATTAGCCGATTCCTCCAAACGATCCGCTGGCACTAACTTATCCAGCCATGAAACTGGTACGAATACAATCCCGGCAAACAGGACCAATGCAAGAATGATTGGTCCAAACATATACTTCTTCTTCATTATTTCAGCTCATTCAGTCGATCAACGATAGCATTTGGTGTATTCCATGTATCTCGGTCGAACTCCGTAATTGGTACATTGATATCAAGTTGCTCCTCGATTAGAACAAGTAGTTCTACTGTTCCAAATGAATCAATTAGTCCTGCTTCGAATAGATCCAAATCATGCTCTTCTTTCACAACATCTTCTTCACAAACTTCTGCAATAATTTGTAGTACTTTCTCTTTAAAAATCATATTTATATTCCCCTTTTATTGAAATGGTCTGCCGGAAAACAGATAAAAACCGAAACAAACGACATGGAAAGTAATGACGATAGATACCATTGTCATCGCTCTACCTGTTGGCCAGCATTTGTGTTTTTTATTCCAGGTCTCAAAGAAATTAAATCCTGTCATTATCAAGGCATGATATGCTCCATAAATGATGTACTGGATCTCTAATCCATGCCATACTCCCATCAGCAGGAACAGCAGGGTATAACCTAGGTTCGAAACGAGCATTTTGTTCTGTATCCATTTTTTCTTCTTCATCAGAAAGACGAAGCGCATGAACACATAATCACGGAACCAGAACGACAGTGAAATATGCCAGCGGTTCCAGAAATCCTTTATGTTGCGGCTGATGAATGGCTTATTAAAGTTCTCCGGTGACCGAATCCCCATCATATAACTGACTCCGACTGCAAAGGCCGTATAGCCAGCAAAGTCAAAGAATAGGTACAAGCTATAGCTGTACATGTACAAAAGATGATAGGTAAACTTGCCATCCGCGATATTATCTAGATTCATAATGAAATATGTATTGATGCTATATCCGATGATAAATTTATACAAAAAACCTAGGAATATTTTGTTGATACCTATATAAAGCAGTTCCTTGTACTCATTCGGTGTCCAACGCTTTTCTTCATCCTTCTGAAATCGACGGAAGCGATCAATCGGACCTGATGAAATCGTCGGATAAAACAACATAAAATTAACAAGCTGATAAATTGAGAGCTGATTCTTAATCAACCCATCTCTTGTTTCAATAATGATTTGGACAGCTCGGAATGTCACATAGGAGATACCGAGAAAACTTACCCAATTATCCACTGCCAAAATCGGCAAAATCTTGGATAAAATCAATGGTAGGATTGATAAAAAACTTATTACATAGAATACGAGGCTACTATTTCTTGCCTGTCGATAAGTAATATAGCCCTTGATCAGTACAAGCTGAAGGACGGTGAATGCTACTAACGAGAAGAAGCCCACGTTCCCGCCTGAAAATATAATAGCCAATACAACAATGGAAACGAACACATTGTAATAACGTAGACGCTTGCCCATTGTGCCGAGAATTATCGTCGGCAGGAGCAAGATACCTAGAATTATAAAGAAAAGAAAAGAGCTATACGGGGTCATGCGAATATACCTCTTCCTTCATTTTTTTACGGTCTACTTTCCCATTCGCCGTCATTGGAATAACAGTATGATACGTGAATTTACGCGGAATCATATATGCTGGCAAGCGCAAAGCAAGATCTTTTCTAATAGCAGCTGTCAATTTGTATTCCCTATCAAAGTCATGATCCGCTGGTACCACTGCTGCAATCAGGTATTCAATTTCCTCGTTTGGTGCATGAGGGATAATAATGGCAGCCTTAATATAATCAGACTGATTAAGGTGGAACTCAATCTCTTCCAGCTCCATCCTGTAGCCATGCAGCTTGATTTGGTAATCCAGTCTGCCTTGGCAGTACACCAAACCTTCCTGAATAAAGCCTGCATCTCCGGTACGATAAGCTTTCATTCCGTTTATAATGCCGAATGCTTTTTCTGTCAGTAGCGGCTCACCCAGATAGCCTTTTGACACACTTGGCCCCACAAGGACAAGCTCCCCCTTTTCACCATCTGGGAGCGGATTACCCGATTCGTCCATAACGAGAATACGCATATCGAATTTTGGATAGCCAACCGGCAGTGCCTTCTCTTTAGCGAGCAATTCTTCCGTAATTTCAATAGACGTCACTGCAACTGTTGCTTCTGTAGGCCCATAGGTATTAAAAATCCTTGCTCTTGGGAAACGTTCTTTCAGCTCTTTGGTCATAGCTAGCGGTAGTACTTCACCACAGAAAAGGAATACCTCAAGCTCAGGAAGCATCTTTTGATTAAAATCCGGATTTGAAAAACACACTTGCACAAAGGATGGCGTCGATGTCCATATTTGCAATGCAGAACGACTCAAGTTATCAAACAAAAGCTTCGGCTTATTGATTACTTCTTTCTCCAATGTATGAATTGTCCCCCCGCTCTGTAGCGCTGGGTAAAAGTCCATCACAGACAAGTCAAATGAAAAAGGTGCCTGATTCAAGAACACCTTTCCTTGATCTAATGGAAAGTCTCCTGTCATCCAATCGGTAAAAGATTGCAAATTTGCTGAGGATATTTGAACACCTTTTGGATTTCCAGTACTGCCGGATGTATAAATAATATAAAAGATTTCATCAGACTCGACCCAGAATTCATCACCAATAAGCGCTTCTTGTTCGAGTTGAAGTGTAGGCACGTGTAAAACAGTCACATTATCAAAATCCAATGCGCTATCTGTTGTATTAATTACCAATCTTGCACCAGAGTTTTCTATGATAAGACGCACTCGTTCCATTGGAATAGATGTATCTACCGGTATATAAGGGTGGCCAGCCTTTACACAGGCGAGGAACGATACCGGCATATCGATTCCCATATGACCATACACAACAACTGGCGTCTGTCGTTCAAGCCGCATAGCATGTATTAAGCTAGCTAATCTGCTCGATTTGTCCCAAAGCAATCTGTAGTTCAGCTCCTGGTCCTCTGTACGAAATGCTATCTGTTCCGGTTTTCTTACCGCATGCTGTGCAATACGAGTTAAAAGTTTCATATTATTATCTTCTCCATTTAGAAATCATTGTAAATATAGTTACCTGTATTAGCTGTATGGAAGCCGTACATATAGAACAAGGTAACAAGGATTGCTAGATAAAAAAAAGTATGCAAAGCAAAACGGATACCTGTGTGCGTATACAACTGTTTGAGCTTATTAATCTTCTCTCTTCCTTTCTTTTATTCAAATTTATAGCCAGTTCCAATAACAGTCCTGATATTA
>JAZQQM010000023.1:0-63219 GCA_045629045.1 Lachnospiraceae bacterium | reverse complement strand
GTGGAAATGATATGCTTCTTTCCCTTGCGCGCACCGAAATAAGCCGCGGAAATGATCGCCTGATTGTCTGCCTCACTTCCACCGGAAGTAAAATAAATTTCTTTTGCCTCACAGTTTAATACTGCAGCCGCTCTTTGTCTTGCCTCTTCTAATGCTTCCTTTGCCTTTTGACCAATTTCATAAAGACTTGATGGATTGCCATACACCTCTCTCATATATGGAAGCATTGCTTCAATTGCTCTTTCACTCATTTTTGTTGTGGCTGCGTTATCTGCATATATTTTCATAAAAGTCCTCCATTTCTGAATACAATTTTAATCGCCTACTATTTTGCTAGGTAGTAATCGTATTATAAAACATATTACCTAGTTTGACAATAGGTTTTTAAAATTATTTCATTAAATCTTTTAGAGTCTTACTATCTAAATAGTCATTAATAACGCTATATAAGCCTTCCCAAAAATCTATGGTTGGGCATGCTCCTCTACGCTCACACTCCTGCGCGCCTTCTGCCAGACAGGACACAGGTGCCAGTTCACGTTCTGTAACACGCAAAATATCTCCGATAGTATATTCATCCAGATCGCGAACAAGACGATATCCACCGCCCTTGCCCTGAACACCTTCTACAAGCTTATTTTTTGTAAGTGCTGGTAATATCTGCTCTAAATATTTTAATGAAAGTCCCTGCCTGTTAGCAACATCCTTCATTGGAACGTAAGCATCCTGCTGATTTTTTGCAATATCAAGCATTACTCTAATTGCATATCTTCCTCTGGTTGAAATCATAATATCCCTCCTAATCCTTAACTATATATTTCTAACTTTTTCTGTCTTAATGATAAAGTTCATCCTTAATAATCAATTGTATTTCGTTTTACCTATTTAGTCAATAGGAGTTTCTGTGCTGTTTCTGGTGAATATAAAAAATCCCCACCTGACTTTGATATGTACCCCTTTTTTGATGTGTGTCCAGGATTCTGGGTACATATCATTTGGTGACCATCCTTTTAAATTGTTGGTTTTACATCCAGTCGTTGAATAATCCGGATAATGTGCTTGATACAGATCCGTCACTGCTGTAGATACTTGAGTTCATAATAGTATCTTTGGAAATAGTGGCGGCCTTGTCTGCGATTTGTGAACCGTATGAAACCTTGCCTGTAAACAATGTCTTGATATCTGAAGCATCTGCGGCTTTAAGAGTGTCTTCGTTAACCGATAGTTTACCGTCTGCTCCAACTGTGACACCGATTTTTGATAAAGAGTTTGACAAGGTACTTGTCAGGCTCGACATGTACTTGGTGTCGGAAGAAACATCCTTTGAGGTAACCTTTGAAGACTGCTCAATAACATCATTGTAGTTCTGGGCAAAGGATTTAACTGCATTTGCAATCTTATCCATGTCATTCTTGCCGTCGGTTTTCTTCCAAAGGTCATCTTTTGACAATGCTTCTGCAGAACTCTTAAGGTTTTCGGCATCCTTTTTTAAGGTTGACAAACCTGTGTTGTCAATTGAAGCATCAGAGTTCTTCTTGGTTTTGGTTTTTGCAGTGGATGATGCATCTGAGGACTGTTCATCATAATAGGCTTTTAACAGTTTTTTGTAGCTTCCGCTTTTAATTGACGCATAGTCGCCTAAATTGATGGAACCCAAAGCGCTGTTATTAGTTCCCAAACTGCTTAATAAAGTTGAAATATCAGTATTATTAGTTCTCATTTCCAATTCCTCTTTTACTGTTGGGTACCGTTAATTCGATAATGTTACTCGGCACTGTTTGCTGCAAAATAGTCTTCAAACATTTTGTTTGTAGCATCCAGTGTATCTTTGCAGATATCGGGTAAATCTTTACCCCAGGCCTTGGTAGCATTATCAAAGCCCTTTTTAATAGCATCCTGCATCTCTTTCATTTTGTCAACATCGTCACCTGCAAGTGCACATGCGAAGTCAAACAGTCTTTGGGAAGTCTCTTTGACACCCCAGTAACCGTCTTCAGATACGTCTTCTTTGGCCTGAGCAATCTGTTCGGGAGTTACATCCTTAAGATTGTCCGGGGTGAACATATCTGCCAAATTCGCAACTCCGGCTTGACCTGTAAGCATCTTTTGAACGAGACTGATTAACTGATTCTGACGATCGGCCTGAGCTTGTTTCATCTGTGCAACAATAGCAGCACGATCTTCGGCACTCATCTTGTTGATAGAGTAGATTGCCTTCTTGTCGGAGTTCTCGCTCTTTTCGTAGACTACGGTTGTTTCGGGTGTGATTTCTGTTGAGATTTCCTTTGCAGAACCGTCTGCGGCTGAAGTGCTTTTGACTGCAGAAGTGCCGCCGACTGCATACTCTGAATAGTTACTTGTAATAGCTACGTTAATATCACTCATTGTCTTCTCCTTTCTTCCATGAAATGTAAATACAAAATCCTTTTTGTATTAATGAATATATTAACATGTTCATTATACCTTATATATCGGCTTAAATTCAACATTCTTTAGTGTGACAGTGGGGACGGTTCTTTCTGTCACACTTTTTTCAGCGAGACCGCAAAATCAACGAATGTGACAAAAAGAACCGTCCCTACTGTCACATTTTTTGATATAATTCTTGGTAGGAGGGGAAGTAATGAGATCTATAATTGCGTTTATAACAGGATTTAGTGTGGCGTTTTCTGCTATATTTTCCTATGAACTTGTTAAATACAGTCAGAAGGTACAGGAAACCGAGAGAATAATTGAAAATGAAGTGGAGAAGGAAGATGAAATCACGGATTTTACCATGTTTATTGCCATGCCCGGCAATGAGGTAAGTGACGATAATGAGATTCGTGAAATTATTGCCCAAAAGACAGGCGTAAGAGTGCATGAAACTTATCTTAGCGGACAGACGGCATCTGAAGCCGTAGGTTCCATTATTGCATCAGGGGAATTACCGGACTTTATAGATGGCGGCGATGGCATGATGTCGCTTTATGATGCCGGTCTTCTTGCTCCATGGGATGATTATCTTAATAAATACCCCAATTTAAAAGAAATGTATACTGACGAAGAATGGAATAGATTCAGACAGGAAGACGGACATATTTATTGGGCCAATGTGTTTAATAACACTTACGGTGAGGATAAATCCACAGGACATAATGACCGAGCCTTTTGGATACAGACACGTGTTCTTGAGTGGGCGGGATATCCTGTAATTACCACTCTCGACGAGTATTTTGACCTTATTGAAGAATACTATGAAGCTAATAAAACCTTCACCAATGCCGACGGAGAAGTGATTGACATCATTCCCTATACGACCTTGTGCGATGATTGGAGATATTTCTGCGTCGAAAGTGCACCCCAGTTCCTGGACGGATATCCCAATGACGGATGTGTCATTGTTAATACAACGGATTACGAGAAACCTGTTGTGGAAGATTTTAACGTATCGGAAACAGCAAAAAGATATTACGGTAAGCTTAACGATGAATATGCTAAGGGTATAGTTGACAAGGATTTTGCAACGCAGGTCTATGATGAGTATATTGCGAAAATATCCACAGGTGCGGTTCTTGGTATGTGCGATGACTGGTGGGATTTCGGATACACCGTAACTCCTGTGTTTGAAAGCAACGGTCTTAGTGATTTGGGCTGTGAGTACGTGCCGTTGGGACTTACAATCGATGCAGGTATGGAGCAACGCTGGCATATTTATGATGATATTATAAATCCGGCGTCGGGCGTGGCTGTAACTACTAATTGCCAGGATCCCGACAGGGCCTTTGAATTTTTAAGCCGGATGCTTGATCAGGAAATACACGATCTTCGTTTTTGGGGAGTTGAAGGTGTCGATTACCTTATAGATGATGAGGGTCTCTATTACAGGACGGAGGCAATGCGCATGAATGCCGCAGATCCGGCGTATCAGACAGATCATATGTGCGCATATCCGTATATGCCACAGTGGCTTGGTACATCAAGAGACGGACTTAATGCCATGATTCCCGAAGAACAGACCTCTGAGTATTATGCTACGCTTTCGACACCATTACGAGAGTGTCTTGAGGCATACGGTGCATCGGGCTTCCCGGACATGATAGGTTCCGTAAAGGAAAAGACGGGCGTATGGTACCCGATGTATTCCTATTCTAACGCCATGATGGCAGGCACCCCCGGAGGCAAGGCATGGACCTTAATGGGTGAGACAAAACACGAATGGATTCCAAAACTGATTACGGACAAAAATTTTGAGTCTGCCTGGAAGAAATATCTTAAGGCATACAATGAGTGCAATCCCCGGGATTTCCTTAATGAGCAGCAGGAAGAACTGGACAGAAGAATTGAGCTGTCAGAACAGTAGGGTAACGGTATGAGTATATGGATAGTATTCCTGGGGCTTACTTTTATAGCCTTTGTGGCAGGAATCTTTTATCTGACCAAACAGGTGGCCAAGTTTAATTTCATAAATAAATTATCGAAGGGAAATCCTAAAATTGCCGGACTGTGGGCCTTACTGTGTATTTTTATTGTTACCGGGGCCGTTTACTTTGTATGGGGATTTATTAACGCAATGATTGTGCTGCTGCATTTCGTGATGTTCTATCTTTTGATAGGTGCAATTACGTATCTTGTTAAAAAGATATACCATGCTCCTTCCAAAGAAACTACCAATCGCCCCTACTACGTGGGCATTATTGCCGTGGCATCAACGATTGTTTATTTGTCGGTATGCTACTTCCTTGCCCACAATGTGTGGATTACACAATACACGGTATATACGGACAAAGATATACAACCACTTAGGATTGCACTTATAGCCGACTCCCATGTGGGTACGCTGGAAGATGGCAGGGGATTTGCCAAGAAAATAAGTGCAATCAATGATTACAATCCCGATATTGTTGTTCTTGCAGGTGATTTCGTTGATGATGGGTCCGGTTATGATGACATGACAGCCGCCGCAAAGGCACTTGGAGAACTTAATTCGAAATACGGTGTTTACTACGTATACGGGAATCATGATTATGGCTACAACGATTCGGAATCCGTTCCGTCGCGAGGCTATAACGGTGCGCAATTAGGCACATACCTTAAAGAATGCGGCGTTAATGTAATGACAGATGATACGCTTTGTCCCTGCGAGGGCTACGCGATTGTGGGCAGACTGGATAAATCCTTCGAAAATAAAGAGGGCTACGGCAGAGCTCCCATAGCTTCGCTGCTTAAGAATATTGATAAAAGTACATATTCCATAGTGCTTGATCATCAGCCTTCGGATTACGAAAACGAAGCTGCGGCCGAAGCTGATTTGGTCCTTAGCGGTCATACCCATGGCGGTCAGATGATTCCTATCACATGGGTTGGGGTGTGGCTTGGAATGAATGATTCGATTTACGGTCTTAAAACTATCGGCAATACTGATTTTATAACCACTTCAGGCATCAGTGACTGGGAAATTCAGTTCAAATCCGGATGCAAATCCGAAATCGTCATTATCGACATAATGTGACAGTGGGGACGGTTCTTTCTGTCACACTTTTTTCAGAAAGGCCACAAAATCAACGAATGTGACAAAAAGAACCGTCCCTGCTGTCACACTTGTGGTATAATTTCACTTATGGAGGGTAGTATATGAAAATGTTAAATGCAGATGAATTAAATAATGTAGTTGGCGGTGTGGGAAATGTTGATACGGATCCTATGGATGCTAAGTTTGATTTGACCAAATATCCCGGTGATAACATAAAAGATAAGGATAAATGGATTGAAAAATATATGGATACATACGGTGTGACCCGTCATGCTGCCGAAGAAGCACTTGATGCACTTAAAGATAAAAGTAAATTGAAATAATACAAAGGGTACTGGATTAAGTAATGAATTATGATGTGATTATAATCGGGGCGGGCCCCGGTGGAATTTATTCGGCCTACGAGCTTAAGAAACTGGCACCACAGTTAAAGGTTGCCGTTTTTGAGGCCGGCAAAGAGTTAAGTAAAAGAAAATGTCCTATAGACGGTGATAAGGTGAAGACCTGCGTTAAATGTCAGTCCTGCTCAATAATGAGCGGCTTCGGCGGAGCAGGTGCTTTTTCTGACGGTAAGTATAATATTACCAATGATTTTGGCGGAACATTATACGAACATGTGGGAAATGCCAAGGCCATTGAACTTATGAAGTATGTTGATGAAATCAACATGAACAATGGCGGAGAGGGTACCAAACTTTATTCTACGGCAGGCACCAATCTTAAAAAGGTATGCATGCAGAACAAGCTTAAACTTCTTGATGCTTCAGTAAGACATTTGGGAACCGACAAGAATTATGTTGTTCTTGAACATCTTTATGATTACCTTAAGGATACGGTGGATTTTAAGTTCGATACGGCAGTTTTGGATATCGAGGTTATAGAAGGCGGATACAAAGTTATATATGAGGGTGGTGAATCTACCTGCAGTAAATGTATTGTTTCCGTAGGACGAAGCGGAAGTAAATGGATGGGAGAAGTTTGTGAGCATCTCGACCTTCCGGCCAAGAGTAACAGAGTTGACATAGGTGTCAGAGTTGAACTTCCGGCGGTTATTTTTTCACATCTTACGGATGAACTGTATGAGAGCAAAATTGTATACCGTACCGAGAAATTCGAAGATGCCGTACGTACCTTCTGTATGAATCCTCACGGAATCGTAGTTAATGAGAATACTAACGGAATTATTACGGTTAACGGTCACAGTTACGAAAGTACGGAACTTCAGACCGAAAACACCAATTTTGCCCTTCTTGTTTCAAAACATTTTTCGGAGCCCTTTAAGGATTCCAACGGATACGGCGAAAGTATAGCAAGACTTTCAAATATGCTAGGAGGCGGAGTTATTGTTCAACGTTTCGGCGATTTGGTACGCGGAAGACGAAGCAACCAGAAACGTCTTGATGAAGGCATGGTTCAGCCCACATTAAAGGCTACACCGGGAGACCTTAGTCTTGTTCTTCCCAAGAGAATTCTTGACGGAATCATGGAAATGATTTATGCCCTTGATAAGATTGCACCTGGTACGGCCAATGACGATACACTTTTGTACGGGGTGGAGGTTAAGTTCTACAATATGGAAGTTGATGTTGACGAAAACCTTGAAACCAGGTATCCGGGACTGTACATCATAGGAGACGGCAGCGGAGTTACCCATTCCCTTTCGCATGCTTCGGCAAGCGGAGTGTATGTGGCACGTAAAATTGCGGAATTATGATACGTGAAATAGATATAGACGAAATTTCAGACGGCAAAAGATATCATGCCAATGATATGGTAAAAATTGAGTGCAACGATTGTAAGGGTTGTTCCGAGTGCTGCCATGAAATGGATGATACGATTATTCTCGATCCATACGATATTTATATGCTTTGTAAAGCTACGGCATTAAGCTTCGAAGGGCTGCTGGCCGACGGCAAAATATCCCTTCGTGTTGTGGACGGTATCATAGCCCCTCATATTCTGATGCAGCAGGATACGAAATCATGCGGTTTTTTGTCCGATGAAGGTAGATGCACCGTACATGATTTCCGCCCGGGCTTTTGCAGACTGTTTCCAATGGGACGCATCTACGAAAATGACGGATTCAGCTATTTCCTTCAGGTAAATGAATGCGCCTACGGCACCAAGAATAAGATTAAACTCAAAAAATGGCTGGGAATTCCATCGCTTGGTGAATATGAAAAGTATATACTTCATTACCATGATTTATTAAAATCCTTTACTGCACGTTTTACGGAAGATACCAATGATGAAGTTATCAAAAGTATTAATATGTTAATACTTAACACTTTGTTTAAAGAGCCGTATAATGGTAATGAGGACTTTTACCCGCAATACTATGAGCGGGCATCAAAAATGAATATGTAGGGGTATAGCTTATATGAGTAAACAGATTGCACTGACATTTGATGACGGACCTAATAGGACAACAACCGTCGAGGTGCTTAACATTCTTAAGAAATACAATGTTGTTGCTTCGTTTTTCCTTATAGCGGATTTGATAACACCGGAATCTGTTGAATCGGTTAAGGAAGAAGTTAAGATGGGCTGCGAAATAGCAAATCACACGAAGTCCCATCAGGATATGACCAAGATGGATCCTGATACCATCAAGGAGGAAATCGATTACTGCAGTAAAAAGATATACGAAATCACGGGAGAGTATCCCAAGTTCTTCAGACCGCCGTTCATTCTTGTTAATGAGACCATGGTTGAAAACATCGATCTTCCTTTTATCTGCGGTATTAACGGACTTGACTGGGATCCGACTGTTATGGCAGATGAACGTGCAAGATTAGTTCTTGAAACTGCAGAGGACGGAAGCATTATTCTTCTTCATGATTTGGAGGGAAATGTTGAGACGGTTAAGGCTCTTGATGTTATTATTCCCAAGCTACTTGAAGAAGGTTATGAGTTCGTAACCATAAGTGATGTGTTTAAGAACAAAGGTATCACACCTCGCGCTCACAGCGGTATAGTTTATTCAAATGCATTACAAACAAAAAGATACGATGAAGACAATAAATAGATAATAATTTTAGGGGGAATTTATTATGTCACTTATTAACAAAGATTTAGCATTAACTTACTGCGGCGGAATGGAAGAACTTTTTGCCGAGATTCTTTCGGATTTTAGGAATTCCGGAATTATTGACGAACTTAAGAAGTGCTTTGATGCCAAGGACTGGGATAATTACAGAATTCAGGCCCATTCAATGAAGAGCAGTTCACTTACGGTCGGCGCCGAAAGTGTTTCGGAAACCTTTAAGAAATTGGAATTTGCCTGCAAAGACAGTGATTATGCATATGTTGAAGCCAATCACGCAGCTGCATGTGCTTTGTTTGACGAACTGGCCAAAGAAATGGATACCTTACTTTAATAATTCACAGGCAATTCTGCAGGCTCCATGTCCGTCAATGTAATTGCGCATTTTGTCGGATATATTGCGTTGCTTGTTAACAGGCAGGTTAAAGAATTGATTTATGAGTTTTAGGATGTTGTCGATGGCAGCATCCTTATTTTTTTCGTCGGTAACATCTCCGGCGTAAGGGATGATTTCATTCTTTGCGAATTCTTCAATGCCCTTGCGTTGATTATCTGCATTAAGGTAGGAAATTGCGGGAATCCCCATAGCACATAGTTCACTAAGGGTGGTTCCGCCTGCACTTATGGCAAAATCACACTGCTTCATTATTCCGGCAACATCGCTTACACCTTCGTATATATGTATATTTTTGTCCATATCGGACAAAGATATAAGTTCTTCAAAATGTGAGTTGAGTCTGCTTGTTAACACATGGAACGAAAGCGTGGTATCCTTTACGGATAATTGAGAATTCATAATAGCATTAATAAGCAGGACGGACATATTCTGTGAGTCTATGCCTCCTGAAGAAATGAAAATATTTGTCGTGTTTTTGTCGGTATTGCCGACATTTTGGGCATCACCGGATTTATTACTAAACTGTGCTCTTAAGGGAGTAAATGGAGGTCCCATAAGAACTGTTGGTACATCTTGATAAATTGCAGGTGCATCAGTGATACCGTAATTGATTATGACATCGGTGTCATAACAAGACAATTGTTGCAAATCATCTATGTATGCGAGTCGACAATCCCTGGCCTTAAGGGCCTTGTGAAGCTGCTTAAGATAGTTTTCCGTAACGAAGTAGGAATCAACTAACAGGCATGAACAGGCTGTTTTGTCCAGGATTTTAATAAGTGCCGGAAGTTCCGTTTCCATATCTTTGTAAGGAGTGTTAAGAACAACTATTTCGAAATTGTCTGTTTTTTCAAATCTTTCTTCGAGAATTTTTTTACTATTTTCATCAGAAACGATGAAAATCACGGCAGTTTGCGTTATAATGTTATCTGTTAGGGGGGAATTACATACCTGAGCAACAGAAAGGCATCTTCCGATGTGTCCTGTTGCAATTTCTTTATTCCCGTCTACTCTGATACAAATGGTTTTCATGGCTTCATAATAGCATGAATAGATTTAGTCTACAATAAAAACGAGGGCATTATGTACTACGCTTTTATTATTTCGCAATTTATTACAGTTCTTATACTTGCCGCTGAGGCCGGCGTTGTGTTTATGCATCTTAACACCAGAATGCATGGCTATCTTTTCTTATATCTGATTGCCAATATGGTTAATGCAGCAGGATATCTGATGGAAATAACATCAAAAACCTCCGAATCATTTTATGTTGCAACCAGAATGCTTTATTTAGGTAAGGTTTTCATTCCGGTAGGATTGTTTCTGTTCGTTCTTATGTATTGCCGTGTGGATGTTCCAAGGTGGGGCAGAATACTTATGCTGTCATTCCATATGGCGGTATGGCTTTTAATATTTACGAATGATTATCATCATTTATTCTATTCATCCATTACATACGTAAATGATGGATACTTCCCGCATAATGTATATGGCCATGGCCCTTTGTATTACATATATCAGGCAATTCCTTTAATATATTCTGCCATTGGTGTTATCATTGCAGTTCGTGGAATAACGAAGATGCCCTCAAAGGTTGAAAGACGTCAGTTAAGGTTTATGCTTGAGGCACCTATATTTTCAATTATAGGTTTTATCCTGTTCCTGACGGGCAAAACAGGCGGTTATGATACTACGAATCTTGGCTTTTTCTTAGCGTCTATCTTTATGCTTATTTCATTATTTAAGTATGATCTTGTTGATACTGCCGACATGGTTAAGAATGATATGATTGACGATTTGGAAGATCCTATTATTGCCACGGATGCCTTCGGCAGACTGGCATATCTTAATACAAGAGCCCGTAAGCTGTTCCCTAATTTGAAGGAAGGCATTATGGCTGAAAACAGTGGTGTTATTTCGGATCTTCGTGCCCGTGCGGTTTCCAAAACCAGATTTACAATTGAAGATTCTACATTTGCGGTTATTAATAAGGAACTTGTATTTAAGGAATTGTTCAGAGGTAATCTGTATATTCTTGATGATATAACCGAATCGGTTAAATATACCAATGAAGTTGAGGCCGAAAAGGAAAGAGCGGTCGAAGCGAATGAGGCTAAGTCCTTGTTCCTATCAAGTATGTCGCATGAAATCAGAACACCTATGAATGCAATTGTGGGTATTACGGATATTATGCTAAGAGATAATCTTCCGCCGGATGATATGGAGTATCTTAGAAATATTCGTTCTTCGGGGGCGGCGCTTCTTGATATTATTAACGATATTCTTGATATTTCAAAGATTGAATCAGGTAAGATGGAGATAGTTTGTGATGAATACGAACCGCTTACAATGATTAACGATTTAAAGGTTATTTTCTTAACCCGTGTAGGCGAAAAGCCTATACATCTTAGCTTTGAAATAGATAAAGAGCTTCCGGCCAAACTGTACGGGGATCAGGTAAGAATTAGACAGACAATTATTAATCTTATGAATAATGCCATAAAGTATACGGATGTTGGCTATGTTAAAATGACGGTTACTGCTGAAAGAACAGGGGACGATAAGATTAATCTTGGCATTTCCGTTAAAGACAGCGGACTTGGAATCCGAGAAGAGGATGTTAATAAATTATTTGATTCATTCTCTCAGGTTGACCCTAAGAAGAATCATGCCAAAGAGGGAACGGGACTTGGACTTTCAATTACCAAGCAGCTTGTTGAACTTATGGGCGGTACTATCGGTGTACGAAGCGAGTATGGCCAGGGCTCGGAATTCTATTACACAATACCTCAGACGGTAGTGGATTATACCCCTGCCGAGAAGTTTGAGTATACTTCCCGTGAGAAGGATGATGTCAATTTCGTAGCTCCTAATGCCAAGATCCTTCTTGTAGAAGATAATGAATTAAATGTTAAGGTTACCGTGGGGTTGCTGGCTCCGACCCGGATTCAGATTGATGTGGCCGAAAACGGTATGGTAGCCCTTAGAAAGGTTACCGATAATAAATACGATCTTGTACTTATGGATCATATGATGCCTGTTATGGACGGTATTGAAGCTACCGAAAAAATCAGGAATTTTGAAGGCTCTTATTATGCCAATATTCCGATTATCGCCTTATCGGCAAATGCAATTTCCGGTGCGGTTGAAGAATTCCATAAAGTGGGAATGAATGATTTTATTGGCAAACCTATTGATGTTAATGAATTAAAGGCTAAAATACGTAAGTGGTTGCCGGACAATCTGGTAAATGAAAATGTCGGCACGAAGCAAGAAGAAACATCTCCTAAGTCTAACGGCTTTGAGGATGTGACAAATGGGGAGGAATCAAGTATGAAGGAAGGATACGGAACCCTGGACCGCGATTTGGGAATTCAATATTGCGGTACGGAAGAGTTGTACAATGAAGTGCTTAAAGACTTCTACACTTTGATTGATGACAAGGCAAATAAAATTCAAAGACTTTTGGATGAAGGTAACATTCATGATTATACGATTGAGGTTCATGCGCTTAAGAGTACGGCCAGAATGCTTGGCGCAACCCCTCTTTCGGAATTGTCTTTTGAAATGGAGATGGCAGGAAAATCTGATAATGTTGATTTGATTAAGGCAAAAACACCGACATTGCTTGAGATGTATCGTGCTTACAAAGAAACCTTAAGCTTCTTTGATGATGATGAACCTGCCAAAGAGAGCGTTAACGTAGAAAAAATTAAGTCGGAATTATCAAGAATGATTAACGCGGCTAATGAATTCGACGTGGATGAAGTAGATGATGCCATGCTTAAGATAAGCGGATTTATGATGCCTGATGAGGAAACATCTACTCTTGTTAAACAGCTTAACAGTTTAGTAAGAGATGTGGCTTTTGAAGAAGTTAAGACAAAGATAGTTCAAATTTTGGGAAGACTGTAAGATTAGAATAGTTAATATCCGATAAGTCAAGACGGTATGGAGTAGTATCATCATTCGTCTATGCGGTTTATGAAATCGGTAACATACTCATCCCAGACTTTGTCGGGGGTTTTGTCCATGATAAAGGAGTTCATGGATGTGGCGCTTATAACGGTTATTTCGTTATTACTAAACTTAATATTCAAAGTAAAACTTTTAATTTCATCAGTGCTTAAGGCAGAACCTGCCTTAAGCATTATTTTATTGATTTCTTCGGGTTTTAACTGAAGTATGAAATGGAAAGAAACAGGAGTCTGTTTGCCTTTTATCAGTTCAAAACAGATTGATTTCATATCTTTCCAGGTAGAAAATTCATATCCGAATTCGTAGTCATCATAGAATTCAGGGACAATTCGGCCGTCAATATTAAAGGTGTTGTATGTTTTGACGGAGGCTTCTTCAAGGAGAAACTCGTCAAACACATCACCTATAAGAAGCTTTGACATGAAGTTCTTTGTTTTACTGATGGTGATTGCCTGCATAGATTAATAATCCCGTATTATTATCAGAAATAATTATTTAGCTGCGAATCTGTCAGCCTGCTCTGTGATAAGCGCCTTGTCCTCGAAGTAATTAATCTTCATGGCGTCCTTAACTTCGCTAAGGGTTTGGGCAGCAACCTTTTCGGCTGCTTCGGAACCCTTTTTAAGGATTTCATATACTGCAGGTATATCTTTTTCCCATTCGGCACGACGTGCGCGGATAGGAGCAAGTGTTTCCTGAAGTACACAATTGAGGAACTTCTTAACCTTAACATCTCCAAGACCGCCTCTTGTATAGTGGTCTTTCATTTCCTGAAGGCATGTATAATCAGGGCAGTATTCTGCGAACATTTCGTCCTTGGAGAAGGCATCAAGATAAATAAATACAGGATTGCCCTCAACGTGACCGGGGTCTGAAACCTGAAGGTGAGTCGGGTCGGTGTACATAGACATAACCTTCTTCTTAACTTCGTCTTCAGGGTCGGACAAATATATACAGTTGCCTAAAGACTTGGACATTTTAGCCATTCCGTCAGTACCGGGAAGACGCAGGCATGCCTGATTTTCCGGAAGAAGAATCTTAGGCTCTACAAGAGTTTTGCCGTATACCGAATTAAATTTATGTACGATTTCCTTGGTCTGCTCAAGCATAGGCATCTGGTCTTCGCCAACGGGAACTGTAGTTGCCTTAAATGCAGTGATATCAGCGGCCTGTGAAATTGGATAAGTGAAGAATCCTACAGGAATGCTGGCTTCAAAATTACGCATCTGAATCTCGGACTTAACGGTAGGATTACGCTGAAGTCTTGATACCGTAACAAGATTCATATAGTAGAATGACAGTTCCGTAAGTTCGGGAATCTGTGACTGAATGAGTATTGTTGACTTATTAGGATCAAGTCCGGCAGAAAGGTAATCAAGAGCAACCTCGATAATATTCTGTCTGACTTTTTCGGGATTCTCGGCATTGTCTGTAAGTGCCTGAGCATCTGCTATCATAATAAAGATATCATCGAACTCACCTGAGTTTTGGAGTTCGACTCTTCTTCTTAATGAACCGACATAGTGTCCAACGTGTAATTTTCCTGTTGGTCTGTCACCTGTTAAAATAACTTTTTTCATAATTTCACCTCATATAATTTATCTTAGTAGTCTGTTTGCCATAGTCTTTGGACAGAGTTATTTCTGCTTGCCATATGTCTGGCAGAACTTGTGCTATGCGTCCCTTGTCCACCGACCGGAAGCTCCGCAAGGAAGCACAAGACCGTTTGAACTTACCGGAAGCCCAATCTCATCGGCTTCCACATGGCCACCGAATTTCTTGGTAATCAGTGTATTTAGCATATAGCTAAGGACTGCAGGCTGCAGACCTGTTGTATATGAATTAATTAATAAGAAAAGCGCATCCTCCGAAAGAATATTGGTACACAATTCAACGAATGGATATATGCTTTCTTCGATTTTCCAAATTTCACCTTTGGGGCCGCGACCGTATGAAGGCGGATCCATAATGATACCGTCATACTTGTTGCCACGTCTGATTTCCCGCTCGACAAATTTAACACAATCATCAACAAGCCATCTGATTGGAGCATTTTCCAAGCCGGAAACGACTGCATTTTCCTTGGCCCAGCCAACCATACCTTTGGACGCATCGACGTGAGTAACATGGGCACCGGCTTTTGCGGCACTTACAGTGGCTCCGCCTGTATATGCAAACAGGTTAAGCACTTTGAGAGGACGTTCTTCCGTGTATTTACCGGTAGCTTTGGCTTCGGTAATAATCTTACTAAACCAGTCCCAATTGACGGCCTGCTCAGGAAACAATCCTGTATGCTTGAAACTAAAAGGCTTAAGGTTGAACTTAAGATCGTGGTATTCTATCTGCCACTCTTCGGGAAGATTGCGAAATTCCCATTCGCCGCCGCCTTTGGAGCTTCTGTGATAATGACCGTTTAGTTTATTCCACTCCGGAACTTCCTTGGGAGTATCCCAAATAACCTGCGGGTCGGGCCTTAATAATATGTAATTTCCCCAGCGTTCCAATTTTTCACCGCCGGAGGTATCGATTACTTCGTAATCTTTCCAATTATTTGCAATCCACATGTTTCTTATAATACCCAAAAATGACGGAAATTTCAATGTGTATTAAGAATTGACTCTTGTTAGAAAGATAGACTTGTGTTACCATCACTTGGTATGAAAAATAAGAAGCTGATAAGGAATTTCATATTCTCTTTGATGGTAATTGCACTTATAGCAGCAGGTGCCGATTATCAATCGTCGTTAGCCAGAGCTTTTGAGAGCAAGGCTGATACACTTTCGACAGGAGAAGTTTCGTTATTGCAAGGCGAACAGGGTACATTGGTCAATGCGACAGAATCCAAGAGCCTTAAGCAGTTTAAGAATCCCGAAATCGAAAACAGAATTGATTTACGTGGCAAAAACCATCACAAATCAGGTGTGTTTCTTAGATTCATATTATTTATATCAGCGTTACTGTGCTTGTTATGCTTATATAACAGATACACGGTAAGAGCATCTTTGATTGTCTTAAAATCGTCTAAGACAGTTACGTTTATTCATTTATCCGACGGATTAAAATGATATTTTTTCCTTAATATTGCAGCCGAATGTTATATTCGGTGTATTTTGTGTGTCTAATTTAATATTTTAGGAGAAAATAATCATGAATAATATTTTAATTTATATCATTTTCGCGTTGGAAGTAGTTATTGGAGTTTCATCATCTCTTTATATTATAGTTGCGCTTTTTGCTACGATTATTAAGAAGTTGTATCGAAAAATCAGATACGGCGCAGCTATGTACGATTAAGGAGATTTTGAATGACAATATTTTTTATTATTATGTGTGTTATTGCCTTAGCCGGATTAATTTGGGTTATTAAGGTGGGACACTAAAGAAAGAGGTTATTGTCGATGAGAAAAACTAAAATTGTATGTACCATAGGGCCTGCGAGTGAAAGTCCCGAAATGCTTGAAAAATTGTGCCTGGCAGGAATGAATGTTGCCAGATTGAATTTTTCCCACGGCACCCACGAAGAACATGCCGAAAGAATAAAAAATATTCGTGCGGTCAGCAAAAAACTTAATACACCGATTGCTATTCTTTTGGATACAAAAGGACCGGAGTTTAGGATAAAGACTTTTAAGGACGGCAAAATTCACCTTAAAGAAGGAGATCAGTTTGTTTTTACATCGACTAATCTTCAAGGGGATAAAAACAGAGTTTCTGTCAATTTCGAAGGTCTTGAGAATGATGTTAATCCGGGAGATCATATTTTGGTTTGTAACGGATTGATGGATTTTATTGTTAAGTCCATAGACGGTAAAGACGTTATTTGCGAAACCTTAACAGAAGGAGATTTATCTGACAGAAAGAGTATGAATTTCCCCGGGAAGATAATGAGCACAACATTCCTGTCCGAACAGGATAAAGAGGATATACTTTTCGGAATCAAGCAGGATGTGGATTTCCTGGCATGTTCATTTGTGTCAAGAAAAGAAGATCTTCAGGATGTGCATAAGTTCCTTAAGGAGAACGGGGATCCGGATATCGAACTTATTGCCAAAATTGAGAATCAACCCGGTATTGATAATATTGAGGAAATCTGCGAACTGTGTTCGGGCATCATGATAGGCCGTGGCGATATGGGTGTTGAAATCGCACCTGAGAAGCTTCCTGCGGTGCAGAAGAGCTTAATTACAAAGTGCAGACTTCTTGGCAAAAGAGTTATTACTGCAACGGAAATGCTTGAATCCATGATAACTTCGCCTCGTCCTACGAGAGCAGAGGTTTCGGATGTGGCTAATGCGGTTTATGACGGTACAAGTGCGGTAATGTTATCGGGAGAAACGGCAGCGGGCAAATATCCTGAGGCAGCGGTTTCTATGATGGCATCAATTGCCGAAGCTACCGAATCTGAAATCCATTATGATAAGCGTTTTCATACATATCAGTTTGAGATGAAGAACAATGTGGACTGCATATCCCATGCCGTATGCGGTATGGCGATTGATGTTAAGGCTAAAGCTATAGCCGTGTGCTCTATGTCGGGCATTACGGTAAGAATGGTTTCGAGATTCAGATGTCCGGTTGACATTGTAGGAATTACCACAAATGAACGCAGTTACAGAAGACTGGCTCTTAGCTGGGGCGTAACTCCTGTTCTTTGCGAAACCTTTGATTCAACGGATGTTTTGTTCTATTTTGCTCAGAAGACGGCCAAGGAAGTATTTAGCTTAACTTCCGGTGATAATGTGGTTATTACGGGAGGTATGGTTAACGGCCTGTCCGGAAATACAAATTTAATAAAGGTAGCAACTATAAACGAATAGATAATTTGATTTTTCTTTAATATGGTTGTTTAAGCGGCGGCATTTCATGGAGAAATGCCGCTGTTTTTGTTTTGGCGCTTATGGGAGTGACTTTATTAGTGAGATTAAAAATGGTATTCTATCAGTATGTATTCATTAGCATTTGATTTAGGTACAACTACATTAGTGGGATACCTGCTTGACATGTCTAAAGCTGAGACTGTGTCGACTTTATCACAGATTAATCCGCAGGTTGAGTATGGTGCGGATGTACTTTCGCGCGTTACATTCATGCAGGAGTCCGGGGCGAACAAAGATATACTGTCTTCATGTTTGGGGGAAGCGATTGAGAGAATGTCCCTTACCTTATTGAAACAGGTTGGTATATCTTTTGAAAACTCATGCATCGGGCAGATTGTTCTTGTGGGGAATCCGGTAATAATGGGAAGCATAGCCTCATACGAATTTAAACTTCCTGTTGTTTTGGTGCCTCCGATAGGAAATTATGTGGGAGCAGATGCCTTGGTTGGCGCGTATATTGTCGAAAAAGAGCGACAGGATGAAATGGATGTTTTACAGTCTGTTAAGTCTTTAATGGTTGATATCGGAACCAATACAGAGATAGTTTTATTGTCGGATAAAGGCAAATTTGCGACTTCTGCAGCGGCAGGTCCGGCCCTTGAGGGCGGAAATATCAGCTGCGGAATGATAGGAAAGCGTGGCGCTGTGGATAAGGTTGCGTTGACTAGAACAGTCAGCGGAGAAACCGATATTATCACACATGTCATTGATGAAATCCCAATTGACAGTGCCGAAGGTATGTGCGGATCCGGCCTTATTGATTTGTTAGCATGCCTGATAGAATGCAAAGCTATAGATAACACAGGTTACCTTTATAGTAAAACAGAGGCTTTAGCTCAAAACTGCCCTAAAAAAATAGCAGGCAGAATTATTAACCTTGCAGAGCCTTTGGATAGTAGCAAAAACGGACGAGGGTTTAGATTGACCGATAGAATTGTGGTTACCCAGGAAGATATAAGAGCACTGCAATTGGCCATATCGGCAATTCGTTCCGGTATCGAGATGCTATTTCGGGAGGAAAAGTTGACTAACTCGGTCATAGATAATATTTACCTTGCGGGAGCCTTCGGAAATCATATTGATACAGATTCAGCTTTAAGGGTCGGATTGCTGCCTGATTTCGATAGAACCAAAATCCGCCAAGCCGGTAATTTAGCGGGTTTGGGCGCTTGCGCGATTGCATCGGGGAGAACACCAATATCAGATGTTATTAAACTCAAAAACGAGATAAAAGTCATTTCCCTCGAGTCAAAAAAGGAATTCAGGGATATGTTCATGAGGTATATGAATTTTTGTGACAGTGGGGACGGTTCTTTTTGTCACATTTGTTGACTTTAAGCCGTTTTAAGAAAAAGTGTGACAGTAGGGACGGTTCTTACTGTCACATTTTTTATGTAATATCGGTATTAGCTGAAAGCACGGATACCATATTATTGATTTCACGTCAGCCCTCTTACAGTTCTAAGTGCTGCCGATATACTGTTTACGCGAAACGGCACGGCACCGAACTATTCGCCATCCATGGCTCAGTTAGTTCTTTCGCCTGCATCCTGCAGGCTCATGCCTGATTAGAAGCAACACTAAGAACTGTTACAGAGCGCTTCCTATTAAAAACAATAATACGGTATCCGCTTTTTGGCTCAAACCGAATATCAAAAGTGTGACAGAAAGAACCGTCCCTACTGTCACACTTTTTTCGGAAAGCCTGTAATGGCAACGAATGTGACAGAAAGAACCGTCCCTACTGTCACAATCGTAGAATTTTGACATTTTTGTGGAAAATATTATGTATACCTATGCACTTTTATGTGATAAAATGGTAAAGTTATAATTTAGATATGTGAAAGATAGTTTTATGGACAGAGAATTTTTAAAGGACAAGAAAAGAATTGTTGTTAAAATAGGTACTTCCAATGTGACTCATGAAGAGACGGGAGATATTAATCTTCTTAAGCTTGATAAATTCGCACAGGTGCTTACGGATATAAGAAGCAGAGACAAGGATGTAATTATTGTATCATCCGGTGCGATAGGCGCGGGAAGAACGGCCCTTGGAATCAAGAATAAGCCGACAGAACTTCCTGTGAAGCAGGCCTGTGCAGCAGTAGGACAGGCAAGACTTATGATGATTTATCAGAAGCTGTTTGCCGAGTACAATCAGACAATAGCGCAGCTTATGGTTACGAAGCATACTCTTACCAATCCTATCAGCCGTACGAATGCGCAGAATACCTTAACGGAGCTTCTTAATATGGGAGTAATTCCTATTATTAATGAAAATGACCCGGTTTCAACCGACCAGATTCAGAATGAGGTGTTCGGTGATAATGATACACTTTCTGCGATAGTTGCCGAATTGGTTGATGCGGATCTGCTTATATTACTTTCTGATATTGACGGCTTGTATACGGACAACCCGAGAACAAACCCGGATGCCAAGTTCATTGAACTTGTAGAAAGTGTAGACGATAATATGATGCAGTATGCCAAAGGAGCTTCCACAACCTGGGGAACCGGCGGTATGACCACGAAACTCGAGGCAGCTAAGATTGCAAACGGTGCCGGTGTTGATATGATTATCTGCAACGGATCGGATGTTGTAAATATAAGTCGAATACTTGACGGCAAAGATATAGGAACTGTATTTAAAGCTTAAAAGGCAAGAAATATATCGGCACATATCCTAGCAGAATGGTGCTGATATGCGGAAATAAGCGTTTAGTAACAGGAGTTATGTAATGGAATTTAGAAACGTATTTAAGGATTTCGGATATTCCGAAAAGGAAATCAATGACAAATTGAACAATATATTTAATACCTTCTTCTATGGCCCTGAGGATGAGCGAATCTATCATGAAGCCGGAGAAGATATGGGATATCTTGTGGATACGGGAAATAATGATGCCCGCACAGAGGGTATGAGTTACGGAATGATGATGTGCGTTCAGCTTGATAAGAAGAACGAGTTCGATCGTATTTGGAAGTGGGCGCGCACTTATATGTATCTTGATAAAGGACGCAATAAGGGATATTTTTGCTGGTCTAATTCGCTGGACGGAACAAAGAATGCGGACGGTCCTGCACCTGACGGTGAGGAGTTCTTCGCAATGGCACTTATTTTTGCTTCACACAGATGGGGCGATGGTGAGGGTATATTCAATTATTCCGCAGAAGCTACAGCTATATTGAGAGCTATGCTTCATAATAAAGATACTATGTTTGCACCTGAGAACTATTACATCAGATTTGTTGCAGGATGTAATTTCTCGGATCCTTCATATCATCTGCCGCATTTCTATGTTGAATATGCCAAGTTCCTTCGTGAACAGGCTGCCAAGACCGGCGAAAAAGATTTACTTGAAGATGCAGCATTCTATGAGAAGGCTGTAACGGCATCAAGAGAGTACTTTAAGAAATGCTGTGACGAAAATACGGGAATGAATGCAGAGTATGCCAATTATGACGGAACACCGACAATTGGTTTTGGAACGGAATGGGGAAGACATGATTATTTCTTCTCCGATGCATACAGAACAGCTGCCAATATGGGTCTTGATTATTCCTGGAGCATAGCCAAGGGCGAAACTCCCGATGAATACGAAGCTAAGGCTACAGCGGCTCTTCGTGAATTCTATGCGGATAAAAATATGCCTGATGAAAACGGCGAACCTCATTACTATGTTTATGAAATTAACGGAAAGCAGGTCCCCAAGACAGAAGATTCGGATTTTGCTTCATCCGGCAGAGTACTTCATCCATATGGATTAATCGCTACTAATGCGATGTCATACCTTGCAACGGATCCTTCACTTAAGGATAAGGCACCCGGAGCTTATGCAGTTAAGCAGTTCTGGGATTTGCCGCTTCGTAAGGGCGTACGTCGTTATTATGATAACTGCTTATATTTGTTTGCCTTTATGGCATTAAGCGGAAACTACAAAATATACTAATTGATTTACAGTATATATTTTTGGTTGATTATCATTGAGTAGGGATTGGCCCCTACTCTTTTTTTGGAATTGTTTAAATTAAGGAGGTGTATTAAATGGCATCAGATTGTACAGTAGCTATTGATAATGGCTATATAAATATACGTGTCGGAGCAATCATTAAGAAGGGAGACAAATTCTTGATGGTTGGCAATCAAAAAGATAATTATCTTTACTCTGTGGGCGGACGTATAAAGTTCGGAGAAAGCGCCGAGGAGGCAGTTGTTCGAGAAGTATTTGAAGAGACCGGAGTAAGGCTTGAAGTGGATCGTTTGGGATTTGTTCATGAAAACTTCTTTTATGGTGATTATGGTAAAAAAGAAGACAAATTGATTTACGAGATTTCGTATTTCTTTTATATGAAAACGCCGGATGACTTTGAACCGGTATGTGAGAGCTTTACCGAAGATGAGTCAAAAGAACGGCTTGTATGGGTTGATAAAGACAGTGACATTACCTATTATCCTACATTTTTTAGGACGGAACTTAGTAATCCCGATTATTCGGTAAAACATATGGTTACCGATAATAGGAGATAGAACGCAAGTTTAGCAGTATAAGAATGACAATTAATTAGTATATCTTTATCCCAACTTCGTATTTATGAGAGGAAACAAATTATGATTTATATCAAAGAAATGGATAATTCATGCTTTGAAATGTATGACAATCTTTCGATGAATGTGGATGTACGCACTGTATATGAGATTAAAAGAATTAATAATGGTTTGGGCGGATTTTGCTTTGAAGAAGTAGAAGTGACACCCTACATAAAGGATTTAAGTGTGTATGAACGTGCTACAGAATATGAAACAAATTTTGATATCGGTAAATGGCGTTTTTATATGGCATTTGATGAGGAAAAACCGATAGGAGCAATGACTGTTGCGGGAACGACTCCTAATTTGAATATGCTTTCAGGCAGAGATGATGTATGCATTCTATGGGATATAAGAGTTATTGATGGCTATAAGCATCAGGGCGTTGGTCAGAAATTATTTGATATGGGTATCAAAAGAGCAAAAGAAGATGGCTATAAACAAATGATGATAGAATGCCAGAATAATAATGTTCCTGCATGTAAGTTTTACCATAAACAGGGTGCGGTGTTATCAAAAATTGATATGTATGCATATTTTCATGAGGAAGATTGCAAGAATGAAGTTCAATTTATATGGTACTTGGACATATAGATTTTTGTAAAATGTGACAAAAAGAACCGTCCCTACTGTCACAAGGAGGAAATATGAGAAAACCTAATGAAATTAAAGATTTTGAATACAGATATGATGCTTTTGATACCGGGAAAGTGTTGCTTGGCAAGAAGAAGAATCATCTGCCGGCCATGGGCTGGAACAGCTGGAATGCTTTCGGAAGCGGTAATACCGAGGCTTTGACGAAGACTATGGCAGATAAGATGGTTGAACTTGGGCTGGATAAGTGTGGATATAAGTATGTTGTACTTGATGATGGATGTTATTTGCCCAAAAGAGTAGACGGATTGCTGGCAAATGAACCGGTTAAATTCCCCAACGGATTCAAAAACCTTTCGGATTATGTGCATTCCAAAGGTCTTAAGTTTGGAATGTATAACGATATCGGAACGAATTTGTGTGCCGGTGCCGAAGTGGGAACCTGCGGCCATGAAACAGAGGATGCCAGGTCATATATTGATTGGGGAGTGGACTTTTTGAAGGTAGATAACTGCTATTATTTATGGGATAACGCAACCTTTTCGGATCCCAAGAATGCTGATTTTGTCTACACTCCCGGCATTTTGGGAATTAAAGTAACAGATGTTACCCAAATCGAATTGCCCATTTGCGAACTGACAGTGGACGATGCCGAACTTGTTGGCGAAGGAATTAAGTTTGATAACACTGATGACGGATTTAAATATGCCTGTTCAATCGGAACGTTTGACGGAACGGGTCCTGCCAAGTCACCTATAGGAGCAATGAGCGGAGAATTGAAATTTACAGTAAATGCCCCAAAAGACGGGCTTTACAACATTAATATCGATTGTTATCGAAATGAAACCGAAGGAATCGGAAGATGGATTCAGCTTGCAATAGATGATGCTGCCAATGATTCACCATCATCTCCTTTGCGAAGGATAGTATTTGACGACATTCTGGAAGAATTTGAAGGTAAGTACACACTTACTTTAAAAGATATACCTCTTCGTGGCGGAAACAATCAGATTTATATAATGAATCATCGTCGCCAGGAAAATACACTAAGTTCCTATGCAAGGCTCCTTGAAGGCCTTAATAAAGCCAACCCTGACCATGATGTTATTTACTCTATCTGCGAATGGGGCAAGACACAGCCGCATTGCTGGGGCTATAAGGTGGGAGATTCCTGGAGAATACTTAATGATATTACCTTTAATGTAGGTTCCGACGGTGACCCGGGTAAGGCTTCCTGGTCTTCCGATTATACGCCGGGTGTGGCTGTTCAATATAACAAATGCGTTATTATGGATGAATTCTGCGGCCTTGATAAAGGATGGAACGATCCAGATATGCTTATGATAGGAATGAACGGGCTTGATAACACCATGAACAGAACCCATATGACCATGTGGTGTATGATGAATGCTCCTCTTATGCTGGGCCTTGATCTTCGTCGTGTTTTAAAGGGGGATGAATTGTGGAATATTATAGCCAATGACGATCTTATCGCTGTAAATCAGGATCCTCTCGGTATAGCGGCTAAGCGTGTTATGGTAAAAATGAATAATGCAAGAAAAATTGCATCACCTTCAACGGAATACATAACCGACAATGACAGAATTGATGTACTGGTCAAGCCGTTATTTAATGGAGATATTGCATTAAGTGTCATCAATCTTTCGGAAAAAGAACTGGAAATGCCGGAAATTGATATTAAGACTGTTATTAATGACATTGCCGATAAAATTGGGAACTATGAGGTGTTTACCAACTCGGTCAATTTTTCGATTTTCGATTTTTGGACAAAAAAAGAGCTCCTGTTACCGGATTCTGTAATCAAGACGAGAAAACTACTTCCCCATGATAATTATTCGGTGCGAATAAGTCCCGTAAATTTGAAAGAAAAGTGTCATAATTAATGCAACGAAATGTTATTTATTAGAAAATCATGAAAGCAAGAGAATATTTGTACTATTTGGTCGAAAGAGTGACTCAAATGGAAACAAGTTTAACGGAATACAGAGAATCTACAAATACCAACCCGGTGTTATATATCGAAAAGGAAAATGAGAAGATTCGATATTTACTGACAGGATTTGCAGATGACTATGAAATAAGAAAGAAAAATGCTGCCAAAATAACGCACGTATATATGAACGATATTTTGAGAATTTCCGACGTGACAGACCCCGAATTACTGCAAAAAGCGACTAAATTGAAGGATTTGTACGATTGCAGAGTATGTGTTAAGGATATTACCCAGATGTATGTAATGGGAATTATGGATGCAGCAGTTAAAAAGCCGGTTTTGCTTTTCGGAAGTGAGGAACTGTTTACTAAGGAAGATGCCCAAAGAACAGCGGCAAGAATTATTAAATACCTTAACTGAAATAAAACGATATCGTACATAGAAAACTAACATATGAAGAAAGGAGCTAATATGCCCCAGGATAATAATAAGAAAGAAAAAGATAAATTATCATTTGGCGCAACCATGAAAAATGCCTGGTTTGCGTTAAAACTCGGGATGGAAATATGTCCGCCCATAGTAATTCATTCCTTCTTTCTGTGGCTTATAGGTCACGGAGAGTGGGTATTCTTTGACGGAGTCTTCATGAGAGTTATTGTTGATGCTCTTGATAAGAATCTCGGATTTAATCATATTTTTAAATTCATACTTATAAGCGGATTATGTGTATGCGCTGTAACTGTGTACAGTAATTATATTGAAAATGTGGTATTTCCCCTTCAAACGAACAGGCTCTTCGGAGGCATATACAGGAAACTATATGCCAAAGCCAAGAATGTTGAACTTAAGTGTTACGAGGATCCGGATTTCTATAACCGATATACAATGGCCATGGACGGAGCCGAAGAGAAGATAACTGCAGTTATAAGAAGCGTTTTCGGTGCCCTCTGCGGTGCTTTTGCTGCGGTTGTGGTGTTTTACTTAATGTACGACATCGATCACTATGCCATTATTTTTATTATTTCGCCCTTACTTGGCAATTTCCTTTTCGGTAATTATAAGAATAAGTACGAATTCAAACGTTACAAGGAGCAGGCCCCCAATGATAAGGTGCTTAATTACGTAAGCCGCATGATGTATCTTCCGGACGGAGCCAAAGAGATACGTCTGTCGAATGTCTTTAATTTAATGAACAGACAGTATAAGCAGGCTACGGATGATAATGTTAAGATTGCCGGTAAATATGCCTGGGCAAATGCATCTCTTAACTTCTTTAGAATAACATTTACCTTTACCGTTATTTTTGAGGGAGTGCTTATATATGCCATATATCGAAACAGAGTGACGGGTACCATTTCCCTGGCCCAGCTTACCATTATGACAAGCCTTATGGTTGCCATGACCTGGATACTTATTCGTGTATTTGAAAATATAATGGATATCATGAAAAATGCCATGTTTATCAATAATCTAAAGGATTTCCTTGAATATAAGGAAGAAATCCCCGAAGATCAGGACGGAATTATGCCAAGTCCGGAGTTTGAGAGCATTGAATTCAAAAATGTATCATTTGCTTACAAGAAGGGCGGCAAGGATACAATCCACGATTTGTCCTTTAAAATTACGGCAGGTCAGAATGCAGCCCTTGTGGGACATAACGGAGCAGGTAAAACGACGATTATCAAACTTCTTATAAGATTGTATGACCCTACGGGCGGTACGATTTACTATAACGGAAGGGATATTCGTGAATATAACCTCAAGGCCTACAGAGAATTGTTTGCCACAACTTTTCAGGATTTTCAGTTGTTTGGAATGACTGTTAAGGAAAACGTACTTATGGGACGTCATTACGAAAACGAAGACGAAATGGTTATTTCGGCACTTAAGCGGGCGGGAGTATATGAAAAGATAGAAACTCTGCCCAAGGGCATAAACAATATGATGACTAAGGAATTTGATGATGACGGCGCTGTACTGTCCGGAGGTGAAAGTCAGAAGGTTGCAGTTGCAAGAACCTTTATTAAGGAAGCGCCCATGAAGATATTTGACGAACCTTCCAGTGCTCTTGACCCGATAGCGGAATACGATTTGTTCAAAAATATAATGAAAGAGGGCAGGGATCATACAATGTTGTTTATTTCCCATCGTCTTTCATCGGTTAAGAACTGCGACAAGGTATTTATGCTTGAAAAGGGAACATTAATTGAAGAGGGAACTCACAGCGAACTTATGGCAGCAAATGCCGCTTACGCACAAATGTATAAAAAACAGGCAATGAACTATCTTGCCATAGAGAATGAAGAGGAGGTGATTTTGTGAAAAAGGCTCAGGACAAGCAAGAAAAAACAAAACAGAGCGTAAAAGAAGTATTTTCGAATAATTACTTCTTATTAAAACTGATTTTCACCGCATCACCGGCCTTCATCATCCTGGTGGGTCTTGATTCTATCCGTAATCAGGTATCTATATTCTTTGAACATACCGTAGGAATCGGATATGTCCTTGAGGCGGCTGAGTTTGGATATCCATTCCAAACAGTTGCCAAATGGATACTTCTTCTTGCAGGATGTATTACCCTCGGTATGGTATTCACTGTATATGTCGGAGATTATATACAGCCGAAACGCCGCCCGATCGTCAGCCGAAAAATTAAGATGATGCTTTACGAAAAGGCCAAGAGCGTAGACCTTGACTGCTATGATAATCCCGAGTTTTATAACAAGCAGGTGCTTGCAATCTCAGAGGTTGATAAGCAGATTGACAGAGCGGTGCAATTTGTTCAGAACACTTTGTCGGGAATTACCGTATTTATTTCGACGGGTATTTTCTTCTTTATGAAGGATAAACTGTCCATTGTATTCGTGGTTATTTCCTTTGTTCTGTCTTTTATATTTAACCAGAAATACAATAAACTCAATTATCTTGCCAAAGTAGAGAGTATACCCTTTTCACGTAAACGCGATTATGTAAAAAGAATATACTATCTTAACGATTATGCCAAAGAAATAAGACTTAATCCGGGCGTTTCGGATATACTTTTTGACAGATTTAATCAGGCAAATGACGAGGTTTATGAGGTTGAAAAAAAGTATGCCTTTAAGAAGTGGCTGCTTGGATTCATAAAGGGATATATTTGTAACGATGCATTCAGTGATGTGTTCTTTATAACATATCTGGTTTATCGCTCGGCGGTGTTGCACGACCTTTCCTTTAGTACCGTTGCCATACTTTACGGTTCCTTCGGCCGATTGAAGAATTCTCTTCGTGTATTTACGGATGCGTACCCTTTTGCCTGCGAAACCAGCCTTTATGTGGCTAAGATCAAGCAGTTCCTCGGGTACGAAGTTAAGATTACGTCCGAAGAGAACCTTGATATTGACAAGAATGCCAAGGAAGTTGAACTTCAGGATATTTCCTTTAGATATAACGAGAAGCAGGATACGCTGATTAAGAATATTAATATGCATATCAATCCCGGTGAAAAGATAGCACTCGTTGGCTACAACGGCGCGGGAAAGACTACTCTTGTTAAACTTCTTATGCGACTTTATGATGTAAATTCCGGTAGTATTGTTGTGGACGGTAATGATATAAGGAAGTATTCGGTTCCCAAGTATAGGGATACAATCGGAACCGTATTCCAGGATTTTCATATTTTTGCAGGTTCGGTGGCACAAAATGTATACCTTGATGTTGACGAGAACGGCAATGATGAGGATGCATTAAACGCCATTACCCAAAGCGGACTTGTAAGCCGCGTTAAGAAACTTAAGGATGGTATGAAAACCGAACTTACGACGGAGTTTTACGAAAGCGGTGTTAATCTTTCGGGAGGTGAGAGCCAGAAGCTTGCTATTTCCCGGGTATTCTACAAAGATGCGGGGCTTATGATACTTGACGAACCTTCAAGTGCTCTTGATCCTATTGCCGAATACCAGCTTAATCATGCAATGATTGATGCTACGAAGGACAAGACGGTCATCTTTATTTCACATCGTCTTTCGACTACCCGTATTGCCGACAGAATCTTTATGCTTGAGGACGGAAGGATAGTTGAACAGGGAAGTCATGAAGAATTGCTGAAATTAGACGGGAAATATGCTAAAATGTGGAAGGTTCAGGCCGGTGCATACATTGCGGTATAAAATAATATAAACCGGCTGATAAATGATTAATTGGCGGGATACCGCACTAAATAAAGGAAGGTGAATCAAATGCCCAAAGTAACACCATTTAAAGCTATAAGACCTACTAAAGAAAACTCGGCAGCTTTTTGTGCGCTCCCTTATGATGTGTACAACAGAGCCGAAGCAAAGGAAGTAGTCGGCAGGAACCCCTTATCGTTCTTAGCCATCGACAGAGCGGAAACATCCTTCGGTGATGATGTTGATACCTACGCACCGGAAGTTTATGCAAAGGCCGCACAGATGTTAAAGGACAGAATCAGTGAAGGCGTTCTTCTTACGGAAGATAAGCCTTGCTATTATGTATATGAACTTACCATGGATGGAAGAGCCCAAACCGGCATTGTTGCCTGCTCGTCTGTAGATGATTACGTTAATTCGATTATCAAAAAGCATGAAAATACACGTGAGGACAAAGAGATAGACAGAATTAAGCATGTGGATACTACGAATGCACATACCGGCCCTATCTTCTTAGTGTACAGAGCAGTTGATGAATTAAAGAAAATAGTTGCTTCGGCTAAATGCGATGAGAAGCTTCTTTATGACTTTACTCATGAAGACGGTATAAGACACAGAGCATTTATTATTGATGATGCAGCTACCGTGTCCAAAGTTGAGTCTTTGTTCAAAGATATACCCTGTACTTATATTGCGGACGGTCACCACAGATGTGCTTCTGCGGTTAAGGTGGGACTTAAGCGTCGTGAGGCTAATCCTGCATATACCGGTGAGGAGGGCTTTAACAGATTCCTATCAGTTCTTTTCCCGGATGATGAACTTATGATTATGCCCTATAACAGAGTCGTTAAAGACTTAAACGGCATGTCAAAGGATGAATTTATAAAGGCAGTGGAAGCTGCCGGATTTAGTGTCAAAAAGATGGAAAAAGCCTCATATGACACTAATGTTGACACTAGTGTCAGTCCTACAAAAAAGGCCGATTTTACTATGTTTTTAGAGAATGAGTGGTATACACTTACTGCTGATGATAAATTATTGTCGACCGATCCGGTCAAGGGGCTTGATGTATCAATTCTTCAGGATAATTTACTGGGACCGATTCTCGGTATTGCAGACCCACGTACGGACAAGAGAATTGATTTTGTCGGCGGCATAAGAGGTAACAAAGAACTGGTAAGAAGATGTAACAATGATATGAAAGTTGCATTTTCGATGTATGCAACATCTATCACGGAATTACTTAATGTGGCCGATGCGGGTCTTTTGATGCCGCCTAAGTCAACCTGGTTTGAGCCTAAACTTCTTTCGGGCATGTTCATTCACAGTCTCGATGACTAGCGTAGCGTTCTGCAAATAACCGGACCAAATAACTTGCCTGAATTCCAGCCTGCGTCATCAGAAAAGCTTGACGTAGCCCGCTACGCCGGCGCTTTTCTTCTTAGCAGAACAGAAATTCATTCTGCGTTTTTGGTCCAGTTAATTTTTGAACGCTGCACTAGTTTTGACCGGCCAAAGCACTGATATTTGGAAAACGGTAAGAATTTATTGTAAATATGTTTGATTATTTTTGGAAATATCAAAATGAATTACCTGCCGGAGTGGGTTACGCTCAGTTTGACGTAACCCACCTTTCTATTCTTGCGGTTTTAATAATTGCGGGGGCGGTATATCTTTGGACCTATGTTAAGGCATCGCAGAATATTCGTAAAAAGATATCATTGGTGACAGCATGGGTATTGTTTTTATTGCTTCCTGTAAGAATGACCTATGCCGTAATTAAGAATATACCTATTATATATGAACTTCCTCTTCATCTTTGTTCGATGACGGGGATTCTTGTTTTGATTCACAGACTGTCGCTGCATAGATTTTCGTGGATGAAGTGGCTGGGGAAAGTGTTGTATACGCTTTGTCTGCCGGGGGCGGCTCTGGCGGTGGTATTTCCGGACGGAACCATGTATCCGCCGATAAGCTTTATTTCTATTGAAAGTTATTTGTTTCACTTCCTTATTATAGTGTACATAGTTTCTTCTATTATTAATAAGGAAATAATACCGGGAATGAAGGGATGGTATGCTAACATCCTGTTTTTGGCGGTGACAGTCCCGGGAGTTTATCTGTTTGACGTTAAGTATAATGCCAACTATATGTTTCTGCTTAGCCCTGTTAAAGGTTCCCCTCTTGAATGGTGTATGAAGCTGCTCGGATCTGATTTATATCTTGTCGGATACGCTGCCATAGCGGTAATTGTAGTATTGCTTATGAATATACCTTTTGACATCTGTACAAAGATATCAAAATCGGCCGAGTAACTTCTTACTATATATAGGAAGAAACTCCTTTGAAACTACAACTAATAGAGTGTCAAAAAGTTGTACAAAGAAAAATACAAAAATTCGTAAAAAATATCTAAAAAAGTACTTGCAATCCCCTAAACAATCGGATATACTAGTCAATGCTGTGGCATGATAGCGTTGAAGCGTGAGGTTGCCACATTCCCGCGAGGGTGTGTGGGTTTTCCGTGGAGCGAATGTCAAGGTCTTAAATATCAGTTGCTAAATGTTTAAGACAAAGAACCTGACGACAAGTCACTGTACAAGATAATGTCTGCCGATGAGCAGAAACACGGGCGTAAAGATGCCTCTCACAATTTGAAACGGTTATGCAGGCCGGCTTCATAAATAAAGAAAATGATACGCGGGAAACCGCATATATTTTTTGTGAGATGTCAGGACACGCACGGAGATGTGTACAGTCACCAAGCTTGTCGTACTTACAAGGGGTGCTTCCACAACTATAATATAAGGAAGCGACCAAGCAATAATGTGCATAGCACGAAAGTACGAAAAGGAGGCGACTTTTTTTATGGCAACAACACAGGTAATGAGAATTACTCTCAAGGCTTATGATCATCAGTTAATTGATGCATCAGCAAAGAAAATCATCGAAACAGTTAAGAAGACAGGATCACAGGTAAGCGGACCGGTTCCTCTACCTACTAAGAAGGAAGTTGTTACAATTCTTAGAGCTGTACATAAGTACAAGGATTCTCGTGAGCAGTTCGAACAGAGAACTCACAAGAGACTGATCGACATCTTAACACCTACACAGAAGACAATCGAAGCTCTTCAGAAGATTGAAATGCCTGCAGGTGTTTATATCGATATTAAGATGAAAGAAAAGTAAGACGAAGTAACTAATCGTCAAGTAACTATTAATCGGTGACACTAAGTTACCAAACGTTTCATTACTAGTATGGCCCGATTGGGGCCCGCTGTAGAAAGGATGGAAACATGAAAAAAGCTATTTTAGCTACAAAAGTCGGAATGACTCAAATCTTCAACGAAGACGGTGTGTTAGTACCCGTTACAGTATTACAGGCTGGTCCTTGTTATGTTACACAGATCAAGACTGTAGAAAATGATGGCTACTCAGCAGTTCAGGTTGGTTTTGTTGATAAGAAAGACAGAATCGTTAACAAGGACAAGGGTGGTAAGAAAGAAATCGTTCACAGAAACGGTGTTGGCAAGGCTATGAAGGGCCACTTCGAGAAGGCTGGCGTTTCAAGCAAGAGATTCGTTAGAGAGTTCAAGTTCGAGAACGCTGACGAATATACACTGGGAAGTGAAATCAAGGCTGATATCTTTGAAGCTGGTGATAAGATTGATGCTTCTGCTATCTCTAAAGGAAAGGGATTCCAGGGTGCAATCAAGAGACTTGGTCAGCACAGAGGACCTATGAAGCACGGTTCTAAGTTCCACCGTCATCAGGGTTCCAACGGTGCATGTTCATCTCCTAGCCGCGTTTTCAAGGGTAAGGGAATGCCCGGTCATATGGGATGCGTTAAGGTTACAATTCAGAACCTTGAAGTAGTAAGAGTAGATGCTGAAAAGAATCTTCTTCTTGTTAAGGGCGCAGTTCCGGGACCTAAGAAGGCATTAGTTACCATCAAAGAGACCGTTAAGGCTTAATGGATGATGAAAGGAGGAAACTTAGATGGCAAAAGTATCTGTATATAATATGGAAGGCAAAGAAGTTGGTACAATCGACTTGAACGATGCAATCTTCGGTGTTGAAGTTAACGAGCATCTCGTTCACATGGCAGTTGTACAGCAGCTTGCAAATAATCGCCAGGGTACACAGAAAGCAAAGACAAGATCTGAAGTATCAGGCGGCGGAAGAAAACCTTGGAGACAGAAGGGAACAGGTCATGCAAGACAGGGTTCTACAAGATCTCCTCAGTGGACAGGCGGCGGAGTTGTATTTGCTCCCACCCCCAGAGATTATTCTTTCAAATTAAATAAGAAAGAAAAGAGAGCAGCTCTTAAGAGCGCATTATCAAGCAGAGTTGCAGACGGTAAGCTTATCGTTGTTGATGAACTTAAGTTTGATGAAATTAAGACAAAGAAGTTCGCAGCTGTTATGGAGAACTTAAAAGTTTCTAAGGCATTGGTTGTTTTAGACAAGATGGATGAGAACGTTATCCTTTCAGCTAGAAACATTCCTGCAGTTAAGACAGCTCAGGTTAACACAATTAATGTTTACGATATCCTTAAGGGCGATACATTGGTATTAACCAAGGATGCGGTAGCTAAGATTGAGGAGGTGTATGCATAATGGCAGATATTAAGTATTATGACGTAATCCTTAAGCCTGTAATTACAGAAAAGAGTATGTCAGGCATGGGCGAAAAGAAGTATACCTTCTTAGTACATCCAGAGGCTAACAAGTCAATGATTAAAGAAGCTGTTGAAAAGATGTTCGACGGCGCAAAGGTTAAAAAAGTAAACACATTAAACTGCGACGGCAAGACAAAGAGACGTGGATACGTTTTCGGAAAGACTGCCAAGACAAAGAAGGCTATCGTATGGTTAACAGATGATAGCAAGGATATTGAGATTTTCTCAGGTTTATAAATCGTTGAAAGGAGAATAAGTCATGGGAATTAAAACATATAATCCATATACACCTTCGAGAAGAAATATGACTGGTTCAGACTTTTCTGAGATTACAAAGACAACTCCTGAGAAGTCGCTCCTTGTTTCTAAGAGCCACACAGCCGGTCGTAACAATCAAGGTAAAATAACAGTTAGACATCGCGGAGGCGGTGCTAAGAGAAAGTACAGAATCATAGATTTCAAGCGTAACAAGGATGGAATTCCTGCAACAGTAATCGGAATCGAATATGATCCTAACAGAACAGCAAATATCGCACTTATCTGCTATGCAGACGGTGAAAAAGCTTATATCCTTGCACCTGAAGGATTAAAGGTCGGCTTGAAGCTCATGAACGGTCCCGAAGCTGAAGTAAGAGTTGGTAACTGCTTACCTTTAGAGCTTATTCCTGTAGGTACAATGGTACACAATATTGAGCTTATGCCTGGTAAGGGCGGACAGATGGTTCGTAGTGCCGGTAACGGTGCACAGCTTATGGCTAAGGAAGGTAAGTACGCAACACTTCGTCTTCCTTCCGGCGAAATGAGAATGGTTCCTATCCAGTGTAGAGCTACAGTTGGTGTTGTTGGTAACGTAGATCACAACCTTGTTAAGATTGGTAAAGCCGGACGTAAGCGTCACATGGGTATTCGCCCTACAGTACGTGGATCTGTTATGAACCCTAACGACCATCCTCATGGTGGTGGTGAAGGTAAGTGTAGTATCGGTCGTCCCGGTCCTTGCACTCCTTGGGGTAAGCCTGCTTTGGGTCTTAAGACTCGTAAGAAGAAGAAGGCTTCTAACAAGTTGATCGTAAGAAGACGCGATGGTAGAGCTATCAAGTAATAAGGAGGAGAGAAGAAAATGGCTAGATCACTTAAAAAAGGACCTTTCGCAGACGCTAGTTTGCTTAAAAAGGTAGATGCAATGAATGCATCAGGACAGAAGCAGGTTATTAAGACCTGGTCACGTCGTTCTACAATCTTCCCTTCTTTTGTGGGACATACATTTGCAGTACACGACGGAAGAAAGCATATTCCTGTATATGTTACAGAGGATATGGTTGGACATAAGTTAGGCGAATTCGTAGCTACCAGAACTTACAGAGGTCATGGTAAGGACGAAAAGAAGTCTAAGGTAAAGTAAGATAGGAGGTTTATCATGGCAAAAGGACATAGATCCCAAATTAAAAGAGAGAGAAATGCGCAGAAAGATTTAAGACCTTCAGCTAAGCTATCTTACGCTAGAATATCTGTACAGAAAGCGTGTTTCGTACTAGATGCCATTAGAGGCAAAGATGTTGATGCTGCTCTTGGACTTTTAACATACAGCCCAAGATACGGTTCAGCAATTATTAAAAAGTTAGTAGAATCAGCAAAGGCTAATGCAGAGTATTTATACAGCCAGGATCCTACCAAGTATCCAAATCCCGAGAACCTTTATGTTGCACAGTGTTATGCAGACAAGGGTCCTACAATGAAGAGAGTACAGCCTAGAGCACAGGGTAGAGCTTACAGAATCGAAAAGAGAATGAGCCATATCACTGTTGTTTTGGATGAAAGATAAGGAGGAAATGGATAATGGGACAGAAAGTTAATCCTCACGGCATTAGAGTCGGAATTATTAAGGATTGGGATTCTAGATGGTATGCAGAAGATGATTTCGCTGATTTCCTCGTAGAAGACCACGAGATTAGAACTTACCTTAAGAAAAAGTTATACAGCGCAGGCGTTTCAAAGATTGAAATCGAAAGAGCTGCAGACAGAGTTAAGGTAATCGTTTTCACAGCTAAGCCCGGTGTAGTAATCGGTAAGGGTGGAACTGAGATTGAAGTAACAAAGAAGGAATTAGCTAAGCTCACTAACGGCAAGAAGGTTTCTGTTGATATTAAGGAAATCAAGCGCCCTGACAGAGATGCTCAGTTAGTTGCCGAAAATATTGCACAGCAGTTAGAGAACCGTGTTTCCTTCCGTCGTGCTATGAAGTCTTGCATGGGCAGAACCATGAAGGCCGGTGCACTTGGAATCAAGGCTTGTTGTTCAGGTCGTTTAGGCGGTGCTGATATCGCTCGTAGCGAGTTCTATTCAGAGGGTACAATTCCTCTTCAGACACTTCGTGCCGATATCGATTACGGTTTCGCAGAGGCTGATACAACATACGGTAAAGTAGGCGTTAAGATATGGATCTATAAGGGTGAAGTACTTCCCGCTAAGAAGACCGAAGAAGAGAATACTAAGGAAGGGAGCGACAAATAAATGTTAATGCCAAAAAGAGTAAAGCGTCGTAAGCAGTTCCGTGGTTCTATGGCCGGAAAAGCTACACGTGGTAATAAAATTTGTTACGGTGAATATGGTATTGTAGCTGCAGAACCTGCATGGATTAAGTCTAATCAGATCGAAGCAGCCAGAGTTGCCATGACACGTTACATCAAGCGTGGTGGTAAAGTTTGGATTAAGATTTTCCCCGACAAGCCTGTTACAGCAAAAGGTCTTGGCGTACGTATGGGTAAAGGTAAAGGTGCTACAGATTACTGGGTAGCAGTAGTTAAGCCCGGACGTGTTATGTTTGAAATCGCAGGAGTGCCTGAAGAAGTAGCCAGAGAAGCTTTACGTTTAGCAACACATAAGCTTCCTGTCAAGTGTAAGATTGTTTCTAAGGCCGACTTGGAAGGTGGTGTATCAAATGAAAACTAAGAAGTATGTAGAAGGTTTACAAAACAAATCAGCTGCAGAATTAGCACAGGATTTAGTAGCTGCTAAAAAAGAGCTTTTCAATGTGAGATACCAGAATGCAACTAACCAGTTGGATAATACTGCAAGAATCACAGAAGTTAGAAAGAATATTGCCAGAATTCAGACAGTTATGACTGAGAAGGCAAACGAAGCTTAAGATAAGCAGTTTGGAACTCATTAAGAAAGGAGACTTAAAGTCGTGGAAGAAAGAAATTTAAGAAAAACACGTGTTGGTAAAGTTGTTAGCAACAAGATGGACAAGACTATCGTAGTAGCTATTGAAAACCATGTTAAGCATCCTCTTTACAAGAAGATCGTTAAGGATACTTATAAGCTTAAGGCACATGATGAAAACAACGAATGCCAGATTGGTGATACAGTTAAAGTAATGGAAACAAGACCTCTTTCAAAGGATAAGAGATGGAGACTTGTTGAGATCGTAGAGAAAGTTAAGTAACTAGGAAGGAGAATTAGCATGATTCAACAGGAAAGCAGACTAAAGGTCGCTGATAATACCGGTGCTAAGGAAATCCTTTGCATTAGAGTTATGGGCGGATCTACAAGAAGATATGCCGAGATAGGTGATATTATTGTTGCTACAGTTAAGGATGCTACTCCCGGTGGTGTAGTTAAGAAGGGTGACGTAGTTAAGGCTGTAGTAGTACGTACCGTTAAGGGTGCACGTCGTAAGGATGGTTCGTATATCAAATTTGATGAGAACGCTGCCGTTATCATCAAGGATGATAAGACTCCAAGAGGAACTCGTATTTTTGGACCCGTAGCAAGAGAGCTTCGTGAGAAACAGTTTATGAAGATTGTTTCTTTGGCTCCAGAAGTATTATAGGAGGAGACTTAGATGGCTAGTTTAAAGATTAAGAAAGGTGATACAGTTAGAGTTATCGCCGGTAAAGATAAGGGCGCAGAAGGTAAAGTAACAAGCGTTGACGTTAAGAACGGTAAGGTTACCGTTGAAGGTGTTAACATGGTTACTAAGCATTCAAAGCCTTCAGCTGCTAACCAGAATGGTGGAATTATTCAGATGGAAGCTCCTATGGATGCATCAAACGTTATGTACGTTCATAAGGGTAAGACAACTCGTGTAGGTTTCAAGATGGACGGAGATAAGAAAGTTCGTTTTGCAAAGTCTACAGGTGATGTACTTGATTAATTCTAGGAAAGGAGAACATTTAGAGTGAGCAGATTAAAAGAAACATATAAGAACGAGATCGTAGATGCTATGATCAAAAAGTTCGGATCTAAGAACATTATGGAAGTTCCTAAGCTTGACAAGATCGTTGTTAATATGGGTGTTGGTGAAGCTAAGGAAAACGCTAAGGTTTTAGAGTCTGCAGTTAAAGACCTTGAGACAATCACAGGTCAGAAGGCAGTTCTTACCAAGGCAAAGAAGTCAATTGCTAACTTTAAGCTTCGTGAGGGCCAGAACATTGGTTGTAAGGTTACTCTTCGTGGCGAGAAGATGTACGATTTCCTAGACAGATTGGTTAACTTAGCATTACCTCGTGTACGTGACTTCAGAGGAATCAATGCAAATGCATTTGATGGAAGAGGTAACTACGCACTTGGTATTAAGGAGCAGATCATCTTCCCTGAAATCGAGTACGATAAGATTGATAAGGTAAGAGGTATGGACGTAATCTTTGTTACAACAGCAAAGACAGATGAAGAAGCACGCGAGCTGTTAAAGTTATTTAACATGCCTTTCGCAAAGTAGGAGGAGAAAAGTTATGGCTAAGACAGCAATGAAAATTAAGCAGCAGCGTACACCTAAGTTTTCTACTCAGGCCTACAGCCGTTGTAGAATCTGTGGACGTCCACACGCTTATTTGAGAAAATACGGAATTTGCAGAGTATGCTTCCGTGAATTAGCATATAAGGGAGAAATCCCCGGTGTTAAAAAGGCAAGTTGGTAAGGAGGTAATTTAAGATGACAATGAGTGATCCTATCGCAGATATGCTTACAAGAATTCGTAATGCAAATACTGCTAAGCATGATACAGTAGATGTTCCTTCTTCCAAGATGAAGCTTGCTATTGCAGATATTCTTTTAGAAGAAGGTTATATCAAAAAGTATGAAATCGTTGAAGATGGCGCTTTCAAGACAATTCGTATCTCACTTAAGTATGGTGCTGATCGTAACGAAAGAATCATCAGCGGATTAAAGAGAATTTCTAAGCCTGGTTTGAGAATTTACGCAGGTAAGGAAGAACTTCCCAAGGTTTTAGGTGGATTAGGTATTGCTATCATTTCTACTAACCAGGGAGTTGTAACTGATAAGAAGGCCAGAGAATTACAGGTCGGCGGCGAAGTACTCGCTTACGTTTGGTAATTATAGGCTAAGTATTTAATAATAGGAGGTACGGGCATGTCACGTATAGGAAGAATGCCAATCGCTATTCCTGCAGGCGTTACTGTAGAGGTAGCAGAAAATAACAAAGTGACTGTAAAAGGTCCTAAGGGAACACTTGAAAGAGTGCTCGCTTCAGAGATGGAGATTAAGGTTGAAGGCGCTGAAGTAACAGTTAGCCGTCCTAACGATCTTAAGAGAATGAAAGCTTTACACGGTCTTACAAGAACACTTATTAACAACATGGTTGTTGGTGTTACAGAAGGCTACGAGAAGAAGCTTGAAGTTAACGGTGTAGGTTACAGAGCAGCTAAGGCCGGCAAGAAGTTAACCTTATCACTTGGATACTCTCACCCTGTTGAGATGGAAGATCCTGAAGGAATCGAAACAGTTCTTGATGGTCAGAACATCATCATCGTTAAGGGAATTGACAAAGAAAAAGTTGGCCAATTTGCAGCTGAGATCAGAGACAAGAGAAGACCTGAACCTTATAAGGGTAAGGGAATCAAGTATGCCGATGAGACAATCAGACGTAAAGTTGGTAAGACTGGTAAGAAATAGTAGATAAGGAGAGTATTAAAGATGGTTAGTAAAGAATCAAGATCTAAAGTACGTGCAAAGAAGCACATGAAGATACGTAACCGTTTTAGCGGTACAGCGCAAAGACCTCGTCTTGCGGTTTTTAGAAGTAATAATCACATGTATGCTCAAATTATCGACGATACAGTTGGTAACACATTAGTTTCTGCTTCTACTGTTGAAAAAGAAATCAAGAGTGAGATTGAGAAGACTAATAACGTTGACGCAGCAGCATATTTAGGTCAGGTAATTGCAAAGAGAGCTCTTGATAAGGGTATCGACACTGTTGTATTTGACAGAGGCGGATTCATTTATCAGGGTAAGGTCGCAGCATTAGCTGATGCAGCCAGAGAAGCTGGCTTAAAATTCTAGGAAGGGAGAAACGTAATGAGACATACAATCATTGATGTAAGCAGCATGGAATTACAGGATAAAGTTGTTGCTATTAAACGTGTAACTAAGGTTGTAAAGGGTGGTCGTAACATGCGTTTCGCTGCTTTAGTAGTAGTTGGAGACGGCGCTGGTCACGTTGGCGCAGGTCTTGGAAAGGCTGCTGAAGTTCCCGAGGCTATCCGTAAGGGTAAAGAAGATGCGATCAAAAATATGGTAAGCATTGCAACTGATGAGAACAATAGTATTACACATGACATTATTGGTAAGTTCGGTTCAGCTTCCGTTCTATTAAAGAAGGCTCCTGAAGGTACCGGTATTATCGCCGGCGGTCCTGCACGTATCGTGTGTGAATTAGCCGGAATCAAGAATATCCGTACTAAGTCATTAGGATCTAACAATAAGCAGAACGTAGTTTTAGCAACTATCTCAGGTTTAGAGTCACTTAAGACTCCTGAAGAAGTAGCTAAGAACCGCGGCAAGTCTGTTGAAGAGATTTTAGCATAGGAGGATTGGTAAGATGGCAGATAAAATGTTAAAGATTACTTTAGTAAAATCTCCTATCGGAGCAGTTCCCAAGCAGAAGAAGACACTCGAAGCAATGGGATTTAAGAAGCTTAATCAGTCTAAGACGTTCCCTGATAACCAGGCTACACGCGGACAGATTCAGCAGGTTAATCACTTATTAAAAGTAGAAGAAGTTTAATAGAATAGGAGGTGTGGCATGGATTTATCTAATTTAAGACCTGCAGAGGGTTCAAAGCAGAGTGATAATTTTAGAAGAGGCCGTGGACACGGTTCAGGAAATGGCAAGACAGCCGGTAAAGGTCATAAAGGTCAGAAGGCTCGTTCTGGAGCACCTAGAATTGGTTTCGAAGGTGGTCAGATGCCATTATACAGACGTATTCCTAAGAAGGGCTTTAAGTGTCCTTCACACAAGGATATCGTTACTATCAACTTAGATGCATTAAACGAGAAGTTCGAAGATGGTGCAACTGTTGATATCGAAGCATTAATCGTATCAGGTTTAGTTAAGAACCCCAAGGATGGAGTTAAGATCCTTGGACATGGAGAGATTACCAAGAAGCTTACTGTTAAGGTTAACGCTTTCTCAGCATCAGCTGTAGAAAAGATTGAAGCTGCTGGTGGAAGCACAGAGGTGATGTAATATGTTTACGACCCTGAAGAATGCATTCAAAATCAAAGAAATCAGAAATAAGTTATTATTTACCCTGTTCATGTTGTTTGTTATCCGTTTCGGATCACAGCTTCCTGTTCCGGGCGTAGATATTGCGCAATTTACTGAGTGGTTTAAAGCAAAGGTTGGTTCTGGAGATTCTTCGGGATTCTTAGGAGCATTTACAGGTGGTTCTTTTGAGAACATGTCTATACTTGCTCTTAACATTACACCATATATCACATCATCAATCATTATGCAGCTTGCAACAATCGTTATCCCTAAGCTCGAAGAGATGCAGAAGGATGGCGAGGATGGAAGAAAGAAGATTGCTTCTATCACAAGATATGTGACAGTTGGCCTTTCACTTATTTCATCTACAGCAATGGCATTTGCTTTTAAGAATTCGGGAATGTTAACATCGAATTCGGCACTTGATGTGATTACTGTAATTGCTACATTAACAGCAGGTTCAGCTTTCCTTATGTGGACAGGTGAACAGATTACAGAGCATGGTGTAGGAAATGGTATTTCAATTGTATTGGTTATCAATATTATTTCCAGAGTCCCGGCAGATATGGCATCTTTGTTTAGCCAGTTCGTATTTGCAGATGACAATAAGCCTGTAGCAGTTAAGATTGTTGCAGCACTCATCATAGTAGCAATTATTGTTGCTATCGTAGTTCTTGTTATCATACTTAGTGACGGTGTTCGTAAGATCCCCGTTCAGTATGCTAAGAAGGTACAGGGAAGAAAGATGGTTGGAGGTAATTCTTCAGCTATTCCTCTTAAGATTAATACAGCAGGAGTTATTCCGGTTATCTTTGCATCAAGCTTGATGAGCCTTCCTGTTGTAATATGTCAGTTCTTTAATGTACAGGCTACAGGTTTTTGGGCTAATGTGCTTAAGTGCTTAAGCTCAAGCAACTGGGTTAATCCCACAAGTCCTGTTTACTCAATTGGTTTAATAATTTATGTTGTATTGGTAATATTCTTTGCTTACTTCTACACATCAATTACATTTAATCCGATGGAAGTAGCTGACAATATGAAGAAGTCCGGCGGATTTATTCCGGGAATCAGACCCGGTAAGCCCACATCGGAATACTTAACAAAGATATTGAATTACATCGTATTTATCGGTGCTGTAGGATTAACAATCGTTTGTATTATTCCTTATATATTCAATGGTATTTTCGGTGCATCGGTTTCCTTCGGCGGAACTTCACTTATCATTATCGTAAGCGTTATCTTAGAGACTGTTAAGCAGGTTGAATCTCAGATGCTTGTACGTAATTACAAGGGCTTCCTTAATGATTAATATCTGAATTTTTATTTAAACTATAAGGTTAGGAAAGCTCAGAAACTGGGCTTTCCTTTACCTTGCTTTATGAAGAAAGTGTATACGTATGAAGATAATTATGTTAGGTGCCCCCGGCGCAGGTAAGGGCACACAGGCTATAATGATTGCAGAAAAATATGGCATTCCTCATGTTTCAACAGGTGATATCTTTAGAGCAAATATAAAGAATAATACACCTTTAGGACAGGAAGCTAAGACATATATGGATAAGGGAGCATTGGTTCCCGATGAACTTACTGTTAAGATTCTTCTCGACAGAGTTGCAAAGGATGATTGTAAGAACGGATATGTTCTTGACGGTTTCCCGAGAACAATCGTCCAGGCTGATGTTCTTAAGAAGGCTCTTACAGAACTTAACGACAGCATTGATTTTGCTATTAATGTTGATGTTCCGGATGAAAATATTGTAAAGAGAATGGGTGGCAGAAGAGCATGCGTTAAGTGCGGTGCTACTTATCATATTGAGCATGTTCCTCCAAAGACAGAGGGAATTTGCGACAACTGTGGTGAGAAGCTTGTTCTTCGTGATGATGATCAGCCTGAAACAGTTAAGAAGAGATTAGCTGTTTATCATGAGCAGACGCAGCCCCTTATTGATTACTATAATAAAGAAGGCGTACTCAAGAATGTCGACGGAACCAAGGACATGAATGATGTATTTGCGGATATCGTTTCAATATTAGGTTAAAAGATATGGCTATTACCATTAAGTCAGACAGAGAAATCGAATTAATGAGAGAATCCTGCAGACTGTTGTCTTTGGTGCATGACGAACTTGGTAAGGCTGTTAAGCCCGGAATCAGTACAAAAGATATAGATAAGCTGGGAGAGGAACTGATACGTTCATACGGATGTGTTCCGAACTTCCTTAATTATAACGGATATCCGGCTTCGATTTGTGTTTCGGTTAACGATGAAGTCGTACACGGAATACCCAAGGAAGACAGAATCCTTAAGGAAGGCGATATTGTTTCGCTGGATGCAGGACTTATATACAAAGGGTATCATTCGGATGCTGCAAGAACATATGCGGTAGGTAATGTAACACCTGAGGTACAAAAACTTATTGACGTTACAAAGCAAAGCTTCTTTGAAGGAATTAAGTTTGCTAAAGAAGGTTGTCACTTATTTGACATTTCAAATGCGATTGATGCATATGTTTCGCAGTTCGGATATGGAATCGTAAGAGCTCTGGTGGGACACGGAATCGGAACTTCGCTTCATGAAGATCCGCAGATTCCTAACTTCCGTCAATGGCGACGCGGTCCTAAGCTTAAAGCGGGAATGACCTTGGCAATCGAACCTATGATTAATATGGGAACCGAAGAAGTATATTTTTTGGACGACGATTGGACAGTAGTTTCGGCAGACGGTTCTTATTCATCTCATTATGAGAATACAGTCCTTATTACAGACGGGGAACCCGAGATTCTCACATTAGGGCAGTAAAGTATATTTTTGTTACGTAAAGATTTATTTAATGGATTTATTATTAAGGAGATTTTGAATGTCTAAAGCAGATGTAATCGAAATTGAAGGAACAGTAGTTGAGAAGCTTCCTAATACAATGTTTCAGGTAGAGCTTGAAAACGGACACAAGGTTTTGGCTCACATCTCAGGAAAGCTTCGTCAGAATTTCATCAGAATACTTCCCGGTGATAAAGTTACATTGGAATTGTCACCATATGATCTTTCGAAGGGAAGAATAATCTGGAGAGATAAATAAGTTATTAACACATTAAACCCTTGAAACCCTTTAAATTAAGTGTTGCAAAGGGTGTATTGGTGTGGTAATATATTAAACGGTCTTTTTTTTGAAAGGAGGTTTAACATGAAAGTTAGATCATCAGTAAAACCGATCTGCGAAAAGTGCAAGATCATCAAGAGAAAAGGACGTATCAGAGTAATTTGTGAAAATCCAAAGCATAAGCAGAGACAAGGATAATCATCACCTGTAGGTTTTGATAACTTCTTGATTCACATGTAAATGTGTAAGATCGGAACAACTTTGAATGTCCCGATTGGGCAAATGACCGCCCCAATCAATTAGTACAAGGGTAATTTAAACAATTACCGGAAAATGGAGGAATAGTTATGGCTCGTATTGCAGGTGTTGACTTACCTAGAGACAAGCGTATCGAAATTGGTTTGACATATGTTTATGGAATCGGCAGAACTTCTGCTAACAAGATTCTTGAGGCAGCAAAGGTTAATCCTGATACTCGTGTTAGAGAGTTAACAGATGACGAAGTTAAGAAGATTGCAGAAATCATTGACGCTGACTACATGGTAGAAGGTGATCTTAGAAGAGAAATCGCTCTTAACATCAAGCGTTTGCAAGAAATTGGTTGCTACAGAGGTATCCGTCACAGAAAGGGACTTCCTGTACGTGGTCAGAAGACTAAAACCAATGCTAGAACTCGTAAGGGTCCTAAGCGTACTGTAGCAAACAAGAAGAAATAAAGCGACGCAAAATCACTTGCTCGCAAGTGTGATTTTGCAGCGCTAGTTCTTGGCGAGAGCCAAGAACGGATGAGGCAAAGCATTTGTAAGCAGAATGCAGCGCTAGTTCTTGGCGAAGGCCAAGAACGGATGAGGCAAAACATTTGTAAGCAGAATGCGGCGCTAGTTCTTGGCGAAGGCCAAGAACGAATGAGGCAGTTAAAGTATATTTTTTATCACAAGAAAGTAGGTTAGTTTATTATGGCAGCAGCTAAGAAAGTTACTAAGAAAGTAACAAAGAAACGTGTCAAGAAAAACGTTGAACATGGACAGGCACATATTCAGGCATCTTTCAATAATACTATTGTTACATTAACAGATAGCGAAGGAAATGCATTATCATGGTCAAGTGCCGGTGGTCTTGGATTTAGAGGTTCAAAGAAATCTACTCCATACGCAGCTCAGATGGCTGCAGAGACAGCTACTAAGGCAGCATTAGTACATGGCCTTAAGACTGTTGATGTTATGGTTAAGGGACCCGGTTCAGGACGTGAAGCAGCAATCAGAGCTCTTCAGGCAGCAGGATTAGAGGTTACATCTATCACAGACGTAACACCGGTTCCTCACAATGGTTGTCGTCCGCCTAAGAGACGTCGTGTGTAGTTTTATTAATTTTATTTCATATTAATTGGAAGAAGGCCCTGATAGGGTTGTAAACAAAAGGAGAAAAGAAAATGGCAGTAAACAGAGTTCCTGTATTAAAGAGATGTAGAGCTTTGGGCTTAGAGCCTCAGTTCTTAGGTTATTCTAAGAAGTCTAACAGACAGCTCAAGAATGCAAACCGTAAGATTTCAGAATATGGTTTACAGTTACGCGAGAAGCAGAAGGCTAAGTTCATCTACGGCGTATTAGAGAAGCCTTTCCGTAATTACTATGAGAAGGCTGACAGAATGAAGGGTATGACAGGTGAAAACCTTATGGTTTTACTTGAGAGCCGTCTTGATTCTGTAGTATTCAGAATGGGATTTGCCAGAACAAGAAGAGAAGCAAGACAGATCGTTGATCACAAGCACATCTTAGTTAATGGCAAGCAGGTTAATGTTCCTTCATATTTAGTAAAGGCCGGAGATAAGATCGAAGTTAGAGAAAAGTCTAAGTCTTTACAAAGATATAAGGATATCGTAGAAATCACAGCAGGAAGACTTGTTCCTGAGTGGATTGATGCAGATATCGAAGGTTTAAAGGGTACAGTTAAGAATCTTCCTACAAGAGAAATGATTGATGTTCCTGTAGATGAGATGCTTATCGTCGAATTATATTCTAAATAATACCATTTAACTACAAGGAGGGTTAATTGATGTTTGATTTTGAAAGACCAAATATTGAGGTTGTAGAAATCTCTGAAGACAAGAAGTACGGCAGATTCGTCGTTGAGCCCTTGGAAAGAGGCTATGGTATTACTTTAGGTAATTCCTTAAGAAGAATTATGCTTTCTTCTCTTCCCGGTGCAGCTGTTTCACAGGTTAAGATTGAAGGCGTTCTTCACGAGTTTAGTTCAATTGATGGTGTTAAGGAAGATATTACTGAGATCATCATGAATATTAAGTCTCTTGCTATCAGAAATAATTCAGAGACAAACGAAGCAAAGACAGCTTACATCGAGTACGAAGGTGAAGGTGTTGTTAAGGCTTCCGATATCCAGTGTGATTCTGATATTGAGATTCTTAATCCCGATCTTACAATTGCTACACTTTGCGGAAAGAAGACTAAGCTTTACATGGAGCTTACAATCACAAAGGGTAGAGGTTATGTAAGCGCAGATAAGAATAAGAGCAATGATCTTCCTATTGGAGTTATTGCAGTAGATTCTATCTATACTCCTGTTGAGAGAGTAAACATCAATGTAGAGAATACTCGTGTAGGTCAGATTACTGACTTTGACAAGTTGACTCTTGATGTATATACTAACGGAACTTTAGTTCCCGATGAGGCTGTATCACTTGCCGCTAAGGTTCTTAGCGAGCATTTAAGCTTGTTCATCAATCTTTCTGATAAGGCTAACAGCATTGAAGTTATGAGCTCTAAGGAAGAAGATACAAGCAAGAAGGCACTCGTAATGAGCATTGACGAATTAGAGTTATCTGTTCGTTCATACAACTGCTTAAAGAGAGCCGGCATCAATACAGTTGAAGAATTAACTAACAAGACTTCTGATGAGATGATGAAGGTTCGTAACTTAGGACGTAAGTCTTTGGAAGAAGTTTTAGCTAAGTTAAAGGAATTAGGTCTTCAGTTAAATCAGAGTGAAGACTAATTAATAGTTGATAACCGTTTTAGTAAATCCGATGAGTGTAGAGCGGTTCTCATAAATGGAACATGGTATTAGGTCTGTAAATCCAAAGAGTAAGACTTTTTACCCCATCAGTTTGAGATAGGCATAAGCCTAAGAAAGGAGCCAATTATGGCTAAGTACAGAAAGTTAGGTAAGACATCTGACCAGAGAAAGGCATTACTTCGTAATCAGGTAACTGCACTTTTATACAATGGAAAGATTGTTACAACAGAAGCAAGAGCAAAGGAAGTTCAGAAGATTGTTGAAGGACTTATTGCTTTAGGCGTTAAAGAAAAGGATAACTTCGAGACAGTTACTGTTGATGCTAAAGTTCCTGAGAAGGACAAGGATGGTAAGCGTGTTAAGGAAGTAGTAGATGGTAAGAAGGTTACCAAGTACACTACTGTTAAGAAGGAAATCAAGAAGGATATGCCTTCAAGATTGCATGCTCGTCGTCAGATGCTCAAGGTATTATATTCAGTTACTGAAGTTCCTACGGCAGGCGCTGGAAGAAAGAAGGGAACTAAGGAAGTTGATTTAGTTGCTAAGATTTTTGATGAGTACGGTACAAAGTATGCTAACCGTAACGGTGGTTACACAAGAATCATCAAGATCGGACCTCGTAAGGGTGATGCAGCTATGGAAGTTGTACTTGAGTTAGTATAAGAATACTTATTAAAATCCCGGACTTTTGTCCGGGATTTTTTTATTGCTAAAATGTGACAGTAGGGACGGTTCTTACTGTCACATTTTATTAAAGTATAGTTATTGATGAGAGCGGCGGTGCCGTAATATTTATTTCAAGTCGGCGCTCTTGCAGTTCTAAGCGCTGCAAATTTAAAGGGCTACCCAAACACACGGCACCGAACTATTCGCCATCCGTGGCTCAATTAGTTCTTGGGCTTGCATCCTGCAAGCCCATGCCTGATAAGTGCATTGCTAAGAACTGCGTTAAGAGCGTCTCCTAATGAAATAGATATTACGGCACCGTCGCTCTCATCCTTGAACACAACAGCAAAAAAGTGTGACAGAAAGAACCGTCCCCACTGTCACACTTTTTTCAGAAAGGCCACAAAATCAACGAATGTGACAAAAAGAACCGTCCCTACTGTCACATTAGAAGGTTTTTTGGAAGTGCTGCCAGTCTTTGCAGGATTTCCAGTCGCCGCCCCAAGTGAAGCCGTGGGCTTTGAACAGTTTGTAGCAAAGATCGTTTTTATCGATTTTGTGGTCGAAATCAAGGTCTCGATTTACGAAGCTTTCGGAGCCTTTGGGAGAGATGTAATCTGTTCCGTCGGGATTTCCTCCAAAAACAAGATATGGATTATAGAATGGATTGATATCAATGGCCAAGCCCAATGCATGCTTGCTGAGTGATGTGGTGTTATCGACCACACGATAATTAAAGGAGGAAGTATTGTTATCCTCCATGGAAAGTGTATCATCACCGCCATATTCATCAATGAGTTTGATTTTTTCAATCTGGTATCCGTTAAGGTACAGTTCATAGAAGATATCGACGATATCCTGTGCAATTAGTTTGTTGCATATTATTTCGCCGTCCTGAACTTCATCATAAAAGTCATAGTATTTAACTTTAACATATCTTAAATCATCGTAGGTTATAGCTATATCTTTATCATCAGCCGGATATGAGATTCCGGTTATTCTTGCTTTGATTTCATCACTAAGTTCAGTAAAGTAAAAAGATTCGGCATTCATATTTTCAGCTCCTGCGGTTGTATCATCTGTAGATTCGGCTTCCGAATTATCAATAGTTGAATCATCTTCATTAGTAATGTCATCGATTGTATTTTTCGGTGTGGGTGCAGGAGTGCTTTCCACTTCCGGAACTGCTTCTATAACGGGAGTGACGATATTTATGTCATTAGAAGGTTCGTCGGGTATGGGTTCGGGAGTTGCATAAGCAAGCTCGGGATTTTCTCTGGCATAATCGGCAAGAGTATCATTACGTGTGAGTACCTTAATTCCGACTGTAGCTATAATTATTATTAATGCAATGCCCAGCAGGGGCTTTATCAGTTGCTTAAAGTTCATATATATTTCTCCGTTAATGTGCAAAGTATATACTTGATTCAGAAGTGTATTCCGAAATAATCCAAGATAAATTCTAAAGTATATCCTACGATAATCCACGATGAATTGCAAACGCGTAAAATCTTGCAAAAGCCCCATATATAAAGTAGAATTAATAGGTTATGAAAAATATAGTTAGTACGAAAAACTTAACATTTGACTATATAAGGCGCGATGAAGAAGGAAATGTCGAAGGTATTACGACAGCCGTTGACGATGTTTCCATTGACATCGAGCAGGGGGATTTTATTGCCATTCTAGGTCATAACGGCTCCGGTAAATCCACACTTGCCAAACATATTAATGCTATTCTTTATCCTACTGAAGGCACCGTGTATGTGGACGGCAAGGATACATCCCTTGAAGAGAATCTGTGGCCTGTAAGACAGACTGCAGGTATGGTATTCCAAAACCCCGATAATCAGATTATTGCCACAGTTGTGGAAGAGGATGTGGGATTCGGCCCCGAGAATCTGGGAGTTCCCACTAAGGAGATTTGGGAGAGAGTTGCAGAGTCGCTTAAGGCTGTTAATATGTATGAATTTCGCAAGAAGAGCCCCAATAAGTTATCCGGCGGTCAGAAACAGAGAGTTTCAATTGCCGGTGTGCTTGCTATGCACCCTAAATGCATCGTTCTTGACGAACCTACGGCTATGCTTGACCCAATGGGCCGCAAAGAAGTTATAAGAGCAATCAGGGCACTTAATGATGTTGAAAATATTACAATAATCCTTATCACACATTACATGGAAGAAATCATTTATGCGGATAAGGTCTTTGTTATGGATAAAGGTAAAGTAGCTATGGAGGGAACTCCCAGAGAAATATTCAGCAAGGTAGACCGTCTTAAGAGTCTTCGCCTTGACGTTCCGCAGGCTACACTTTTGGCACATGAGCTTAAGAAGGCAGGAGTTAATCTTCCTGACGGCATATTAAGCAGAGAGGAGCTTATATGTCACTTATCTTAGATCATGTTACATATTCATACGAAAGCGGTACCAGTATGGAATCGACCGCACTTAAGGATGTAAGTACAAAGATAGACGATGGTGAGTTCATCGGACTTATCGGGCACACAGGAAGCGGTAAGTCCACATTGGTTCAGCATCTTAACGGTCTGCTTAAGCCCACAAAGGGCAATGTGTACTATAACGGTGCAGATATTAATGATTCGGATTATGACCGTAAGTCCCTTCGCAGGGATGTGGGACTGGTATTTCAGTATCCGGAGCATCAGCTGTTTGAAGAGGATGTTTTTAAGGATGTATGTTTCGGCCCCAAGAATATGGGACTTAGTAAAAAGGAATACGAACTTGCTGCTTATCATGCTCTTGAGCTTGTGGGAATACCCCATGAGTATTTCTATCAGTCGCCCTTTGATTTGTCAGGGGGTGAAAAGCGTAAGGTGGCAATTGCGGGAGTTCTTGCAATGAAACCCAAGGTTCTGGTACTTGATGAACCCACTGCAGGCCTTGACCCTAAGGGAAGATACGAAATTCTTGAATTAATCAAATCCTTACAGGAAAAAGAACATATTACGATTATTCTCGTATCCCACAGTATGGAGGATGTTGCCAACTATGTTGACAGAATAATCGTAATGAATAAGGGTGAAATATTCTTAGACGGTACGCCTAAGGAAGTATTCCCTCACTACAGGGAACTGGAAGAGATAGGTCTTTGTGCTCCGGAGGTTACATATATAGTAAATGAACTAAAAGAGCGGGGATTGGATGTTAAAACTACGGCAACGACCATTGATGAAGCGGTCGCCGACATTCTCGAAGCTCTTAAGAGGCGTAAGAGATAAAGGATGTTTTGCGATAATTATTTTAGGACAGATATAAATATAAGATGATTCGTGACATTACATTAGGACAATATTATCCTGCCGAGTCCACACTTCACAAACTTGACCCCCGTGTCAAATTATTCGGAACTCTGGTGTATGTGATATCTTTGTTCGTAGTAAACAATTTAATAGGATATCTGCTTGCATTTGCATTTTTGATATTTTGTATAGCCATGTCCAAGGTGCCGGTTAAGTTTATGCTAAAAGGTTTGAAGGCAATAGTTGTACTTCTTGTTATTGCCGGTATATTTAACCTGTTGCTGACTCCGGGTGAGCCCTTATGGAGCTTTTGGAAAATCACAATAACCAAAGAAGGCGTATCAACCGCATCGCAGATGGCAATTCGACTGATTTTTCTTATTGTTGGTTCATCGGTTATGACGCTTACAACAACTCCCAACAATCTGACAGACGGATTAGAGAGCGGACTTAGATTCCTTAAAATATTCAAAGTGCCCGTACATGAAATCGCGATGATGATGAGTATAGCTCTACGCTTTATACCTATTCTTCTTGAAGAGACGGATAAGATAATGAAGGCGCAGCTTGCTCGTGGCGCTGACTTTGAAAGCGGCAATATTATTAAAAAGGCAAAGGCAATGGTGCCTCTTCTTGTTCCGCTTTTCGTTTCTGCCTTCAGAAGAGCCAATGACCTTGCGATGGCGATGGAAGCAAGATGCTATCGGGGCGGTAAGGGCAGAACCAAGATGAAGCCCCTTAAGTACAAAGGTATAGATGCTGCAGGATATATAGTTTTACTTGCTTATCTTGGCTTGTGTATATACTTTGGACGCATTGTGACAGTAGTGTCAGTATTTTAAATTATGAAGAGAATTATGCTTACGGTAGCCTATGACGGAACAGCGTATCATGGATGGCAGGTTCAGGATAATGGGATTACCATAGAGGGTGAACTTAATAGAGCAATTAATGAATTGACCGGAGAAGTCAGTGAGGTAATCGGAGGTTCCCGAACCGATTCGGGGGTTCATGCCCTTTGCAACGTGGCTGTGTTTGATACGGAATCAATGATTCCGGGGGAGAAGTTTTCATATGCATTGAATGCCAAGCTCCCTGATGATATCAGAGTAATTGCTTCTGCGGAAGTGGCACCGGATTTTCATCCCCGCCACTGTAATACACGTAAGACATATGAATACAAAATATATAATGCACCTATAGAGGACCCGATCAAGCGCCTCTATTATCATCATACATATGTGAAACTTGATGTTGCGTTAATGCGTGAGGCGGCTTCGTATTTTATAGGAGAACATGATTTTAGTTCATTCTGTTCTGCAGGTGCCCAGGTGGATTCAAAGGTCAGAACGATATACTCCCTTGAGGTGCTTGAGATTCCCTGTGACGTTTCAATAAATTACGCCGGTCCAGAGGATGCCTCAACTACTCCGGCAAATAGTGCATCTGTGCGCGATATCATCATTCGTGTTTCCGGAAACGGTTTCCTTTATAATATGGTTCGAATTATAGCCGGAACTTTGATGGAAGTAGGACGTGGTGCTATAGCCCCTTCCGAAATACCTGCTATTATCGAAGCTATGGACAGAAATGCTGCAGGCCCGACGGCTCCGGCACGGGGACTGGTGCTTAGTAAATATGAAATTATGGAAGAGTAAGGTTATGCATTCAAATTTAACAGAGTACCACATCAATTATAAAAATGACATTCAAATACCAAGATTAGAAGTAAAAGGAGACCTTCCTGTTTTGAGGTCTCCTTTGCTTGCTAAAGAGGATGGGATTATATCTTTGTACACCACAAGGCATGGCGGCGTGAGTACCGGAGACCAGGCCTCACTTAATCTGTTTCATAAGTTGGAGACTAATCCGGAGAATATTCGCACTAATTTTAAGTTGGTTGCACATGCTCTTGAAACAGAAGCTTCAAGGCTGGTAGGGGGTGACCAAACCCATACGAATGTGGTACGTGTTGTTGATGCTGCCGATGCCGGCCATAATGTAACACGTCCAAAGTCTTTTTTTGATGTTGATGCACTTGTGACAAAAGACCCCACCATTACTTTGTTCGTTACAACGGCCGACTGCGTGCCGATTCTTTTTTACGATCCTGTTAAGCAAGTGGTTGCTGCGGCACATTCTGGTTGGAAGGGAACCTGCAATGGAATAGCCGCGAAAGTTGTTGAATGTATGGTCAAGGAGTTTGGTACGAATCCCGGGGATGTTCTTGCTTCTATAGGACCTTCAATCTGCAAGGACTGTTATGAGGTTTCCGAAGACTTATACGAGGCATTTAGCAATAGCGGTTATTATAGGGAATCGGAAGTGAATGATATTTTTGAGCGTAAGGATCACACTGAGCCCGGTTCCAATGCAGAAGATTCAGAAGTTAAGTATCAGCTTGATTTGTGGAAAGCAAATGAGTATGTGCTTCTTAATTGTGGGGTACTTCGGGAACATATTGAGACAACCTGCCTTTGCACATGCTGTAATCCTACGGTTTTGTTCTCACACCGCGCCTCTAAGGGCCGACGGGGCGGACTGGGTGCATTTATCAGGCTGAAATAGTAAACAATTTGATATACATTACCTCATAAAAGGGTACTAAAAGAGATGGTGACATCTCTTTTTTTAATTCAAGTTGACATTATTGGTTTATTGGACTATATTGAATATACATTCATTGAATAAGTATTCAACCAAATGAATTATCGAATATATAGTCAGCATGAAAGGAAAAGAAAAACATGAGTAAAGTAATCATTATAGGAGGCGGAATAGCCGGATTATCTGCAGGAATTTTTGCACAGAGGGCAGGTTTTGAGGCTGAAATATACGAAAAGAATCCTTTGCCCGGAGGCGAATGCATGGGTTGGAACCGTAAGGGTTACCATATTGATAACTGTATTCACTGGCTGACCGGTACAAGAAAAGGAACCGATCTTTATGAAATATGGAAAACCGTGGGAGCGCTTTCGGATGATACCGAATACGCGACGGTTAATTCTTTCTATTCTACGGAATATAACGGACAAAGAGCTACCCTTTGGACCGATCTTGACCGAACAAGGAAAGAACTCCTTGCTTTATCGCCTGAAGATACTGCTGAAATTGAAAAAATGCTTAAGTATGTGGAATATTCAAGGCAGTGCCAATTCCCTGTCAAAAAACCTATGGAGATGTATAATCTGAAGGATTACTTCGAAATCGGTAGGAAGATGGCCGATTTTCCTAAGGTACTTAAGGAATTCGGCAAAATATCCCTTAATGATTACAGTATGAAATTTAAGCACCCACTTCTTCGAAAAATGCTGACGGATTACCTTCCCGGAAGGTATTGCGCACATTCCTTCTTTGTTTCCTATGCAACTATAGTTGACGGAAACGGAAATATTCCTATGGGAGCATCTCTTCAAATGTCTCTTCGTATGGAAAAGCGGTTTAAAGAACTGGGGGGAATAATCCATTACGGAAAGGCCGTAGACAGAATCTTCCTTGAAAAGAAAAATGCCACCGGAATTGTTCTGGATGACGGTTCCTTTATTGAGGGGGATTACATTATCCCTGCAGTGGATACGTATATACTTTTTAACAAAATGCTTCCTCTGGAATATATGCCCAAGATATTAAGGACCGCCTACTCAGATGAGGATAATTATCCGGTATACAGTTGCTTTCAGGCAGCTTTTTCCGTTCCGGTTTCCTTTAACATCGGTGAAACTGTATTTATAGGAACCGAGCCTTTGGAATTCGGGCAAAACACATATGATAGAATGTATATTAAGGGGTACAACTACGATCCTGTATATATTAATAATGATCGATATGTAATTCAAATCAATATAAGTCAAACCGATAAAGATTTTGCTTATTGGAAATCTCTGTCAAAAGAAGAATACCAAAAGAAAAAGATTGATTTGACAGAACAGATTATAAAACAGATTATTACTGCATATCCCGAACTTGAAGGGAATATTGAGCATCTTGATACGTGGACACCTCTTACCTATGAAAGATACTGTAATGCATACCATGGAAGTTATATGAGTTTTACAACCACACCGGGTGGAAAACAGGTTATACTTAATGGTAAAATAAAAAAGATATCCAATGTATTTCCCGCAGGCCAGTGGACATACTCTCCGGGAGGACTTCCGGTGGCTGTTGCCAGCGGTAAATTTGCTGTTCAGAGAATATGCAAAAAGATGAAAAAGGATATATTTATCAAAGGGTGAAGTAATGACAAGAAAAGAACAGAAGGAAGAGAGAAAACAGAAAATCCTTTTTGAGGCGCTCGTTCTTTTTGTAAAAAACGGATATTGGGAAACTAAAATCACCGACATAGCAGAAGCAGTGTCAATGAGTACCGGTTTGTTGTTTCATTATTTTGAATCAAAAGAGGCACTTCTTCTGGAATTGGTTAAAATGGGGGCCGAATCGGCCAACCGCGCCTGTCAGGGAGATGATTTGAAGCCGGAAACTTATTTCTACGAACTTTTAAGTTTTCTTTTTTCCAGTGCAAGAACATCGCCTATTATTTACTATATGTTTGTACTGATGGGAAAGGCCAGAGAAAATGGAATGCCGGATGAGGTCAGGGAAATTGCCCTCTCTGTTAAGCAGATTGAAATAAGTGCCCGATTAATTGAAGAAGGTCAGAAAAAGGGAATATTTAAAGATGGCGATCCGTTTTTGCTTTCCACTTGTTTCTGGGCCGCTGTTCAGGGCGTTATGGAAGAACTTACTTACAACGAAAATCTGCAGATACCGGATCCGAACTGGCTTGTATCAATCATTACCAAATAAGTGTGACACACTAAATTGATTTGGGTGGGTTGCGAAATATCTGCTGAGGCAGCAAACAATTCAGACTATTACGTCGGCAAACTTCATATCCACGAATTCGGATACTACTTCAGGTGCGGCATATACTTGATAACCGATTTTGCCGGCACTGAAGAAAATACGTTCAAAATTATTGGCGCTTTCATGGATTACGGTGGGGAAGCGCTTTTTCATGCCTATGGGTGAGCAGCCTCCGTGGATGTAGCCTGTAAGGGGCAGAAGTTCCTTTGACTTAATCATGGCGATGCTTTTTTCGCCGACTGCTTTGGCGGCTTTTTTGAGATCCAGTTCTTCGGCTACGGGAATCATGAATACATGGTATTGTTTTGACGCACCCTGAGTAACCAGTGTTTTGAATACGCATGCCGGGTCCTGGCCGAGAACTGTAGCTACTTCAATACCGGAAACAGCATCTGTATCTGCATATGTTCTCATTTCATAAGGGAGCTTCTTTTGCTCCAGTAATCTCATCACGTTAGTTTTTTCTTCTGAAGATTTTTTCATGTTTTGTCACTCTTTATAATTTATTTTGGCTGTATTATATCACAAGAGGGCGTAAATGTTGACATCTTACTGTGTGAGTGGTATTTTGGAAAACGGTTGGCGGCTCAAAAAAGAGCCCGAAGGAGAGATTTATGAAATTAAACAATTTGGTAGGATTAAGATTTAAGGAACGTCCCGCAGACTGCGTGATTGATTCCCATGCATTCTCGTTAAGAGGAGGTTACATTAAGTACGTTGCTAACGGTATTTATTCACTTTATCCGCCAATGAAGCGCATTACAGCTAAGATAGAGAATATTATAAGAGAAGAAATGGATGCGGCGGATTCTCAGGAAGTTTTGTTCCCTGTGGTTTTGCCCGGTTCATTATGGGAAGAATCGGGAAGATTTGAATCTGTCGGTGAAGAACTTCTTAGATTCAAAGATAGAAATGATTCTTCGATGGTACTTGGTATGACACATGAAGAGGCAGCAGTACAGCTGGTAAGAGAATACGCAAGCTCTTATGCCAAGTATCCTTTTTCAATTTATCAGATTCAGACTAAGTTCAGAGATGAGGCACGTCCCAGAGCCGGACTTATCAGAGTTCGTGAATTCACAATGAAGGATGCATATTCTTTCCATACATCACAGGAAGACCTGGAAAGATACTATGACATTATGGCAAATTCATACTTTAGAGTATTCGAAAGAGCCGGTATTCCCGAGGTTGTTTCCGTTAAGTCTGATTCCGGAATGATTGGCGGAAATGTTTCTCACGAGTATATGCTTTTGACAGATGCGGGCGAGGACTCAATTGTACTTTGCGATGACTGCGGCTACAGTGCCAACATGGAAGCTGCCGATTGTACCGTTGATAATTCAAAGGCTTCACCTGCAGGGGAACTTAAGAAGGTTCTTACTCCTCATATGAAGACAATTGAGGATGTTGTAGGCTTCCTGGGAAGCAATATTGAAGAGTCCTGCAAAGCTGTTATGTACCAGGACAACATGACAGACGAATATATTGTCGTATTCCTTCGCGGAGACTACGAAGTTAACGAAACGAAACTTACCAATTATCTTAAGAGCAAGGTTCATCCTGCAGTTGTGACCGAGGATTGCGGTCTTGTGGCAGGCTTTTGCGGACCTTATGATCAGAAGGCCAAGTGCAGAATAATTTATGATAAATCCCTTGAGGGTATTGAGAATTTGTGCTGCGGCGGTAATGAGGAGAATTATCACTACACAGGTCTTAACATCAAGCGTGATATAGGTGATGTCGAATATGTTGACGTTGCCAAAATAAGAACAGGCGACATTTGTCCATGCTGCGGTAAGAAGACAATAAGAATCAGCCGCGGTATTGAAGTCGGTAATATATTCCAGCTTGGAACCAAGTATTCTAAGAGCATGGGAATGACATATACAGATGAAAACGGCGAGACGAAAACTCCTATTATGGGCTGTTACGGAATCGGCGTCGGAAGACTTGCAGCTTCTGTTTGCGAGGCTCATCATGATGACCGCGGACCTATCTGGCCTATTACAATTGCTCCCTGGGAGGTTCATCTTTGCTGTATGAGAGCCGACAATCCCGAATGTAAGGCCCTTGCGGACAAAGTGTATACAACCCTCCAAAAGGAAGGCTATGAAGTAATTTATGATGACAGAGATGTCAGCGCAGGCTTTATGTTCGCAGATGCGGACCTTCTTGGTGTACCTGTAAGAATCACCATAGGACCAAAGCATCTTGCCAATAATGAAGTTGAACTTACTACAAGAGATAAGTCGGTTAATAAGCTGGTATCCGTTGATTCGGTTATCGATGAAGCCAAAGCTCTTGTTAAATCCCTGTATGACGAAATCAATTCGAAGGTAAGAGATTAATTCGGAGAATTTATGGCACAGACGATAGAAGAAATAACAGCAAGAATAAACGAACTTTACCATAAGTCGCAGTCAGAGGGCCTGACAGATGAAGAAAAGAAGGAACAGGCAGATTTACGTTCGCAGTATGTTGCTTCCTTCAAAAGAAATCTTCAGTCACAGCTTGATCATATGTCTATCCAAAGACCTGACGGTACGATTGAGAAGGTTAAAAAAATTAAATAGACTTAGGCGTAAGATTAAGAACAGACATAAATTGGGTGATAGAATTTGCACTTTGCAAACTTTATCACCTTTTTTATTACGTAATAGTAGCTTATTACAGAGAATAATCCTTGACAGGGGCGGCCGATGTGATATACTCATAAATGAACATATGAATAAATGCTCATATGTAAAAATAAAGTTATTCACTATCATAGAAGTGTATAGATGTTTTTGAAAGGAAGTAAACATATGAAGAAGACATATAAGATTGATGTTGATTGTGCTAATTGTGCCAATAAGATGGAAGAAGTTACCAAGAAGACACCGGGAGTAATTGATGCTACGGTCAATTTCATGATGCTTAAGATGACTGTTGAAATGGCAGACGATGCAGATGAAAAAGCTATCATGAAGGAAGTTTTGAAGAATTGCAGAAAGGTAGAAGATGATTGCGAGATATTCCTGTAGTTATAAAGAACCGTGAAGCAGATATGGTGACTACGGAATTGCTTATTCATTAGAGAATAAACATATGAACAGAAAGCAAAAGAAAGTATTTGTAAGGATAGTAATATCATCATTACTGATATTGGTACTGAAACTTCTATATTTTTTCGCAGAAAAATGTTATGGAGCGACAATACTGCAAACCCGGGTATTGGAATTTGTACTCTATATTATTCCATATCTGATAATAGGCTATGATATTCTAAAAAAAGCCTTTAAGGGAATTCTTAATAAGCAGGTTTGCGATGAAAACTTCTTAATGGCAGTTGCAACAGTAGGCGCGATAGCTTTGGGAGATTATACAGAGGGTGCGGCAGTAATGCTGTTCTATCAGATAGGTGAACTCTTTCAGTCTTATGCGGTTGGAAAGAGCAGACGAAATATTACCGAACTTATGGATATTCGTCCCGATTACGCCAACCTTGAAAATGGTGATAAGGTTGACCCGGATACCGTGGCAGTAGGCTCAATAATTGTTGTTAATCCCGGAGAAAAAATACCTTTGGATGGTGTAATAGTTTCGGGAAAGTCAATGATTAATACGTCGGCACTTACGGGTGAGAGCGTTCCTAAGGAAGTAAACCCCGACGATGAGATTATGAGTGGGTGCATAAACATTTCGGGAATATTAAGAATTAAAACCGTTAAACCCTTTGGAGAATCTACAGTTTCCAAGATACTTGAACTTGTTGAAAATGCGAGCTCCAAAAAATCAAAGAGTGAAAACTTTATAAGTAAATTCGCAAGGATATATACTCCTGCCGTATGCATGGGTGCTTTGCTGATTGCCCTCATTCCGCCTGTCATCGGATATATTTTATCAGGCAATATGAGTTTCCGTGAGTGGATATATCGCGGACTTACATTCCTTGTTATAAGTTGTCCCTGTGCATTGGTAATAAGTATTCCGCTTACTTTTTTTGCGGGAATAGGCGGTGCCTCAAAAGAAGGAATACTTGTTAAAGGGTCAAATTATTTAGAAACCCTGTCGAAGACAAATTATATATTTTTTGACAAGACGGGAACCGTAACGCAGGGAGTATTTGAAGTAACCGGAATACACCACAATGAGCTTGAAGATGAAAAGCTGCTTGAATTGGCAGCTCTTGTCGAGGGACACACGAGTCATCCCATCGGAAAGAGTATTACTCTCGCTTATGGGAAGAAACTTGATTTTTCAAGAGTGACCGATTTGGAAGAAATAAGCGGGCATGGAATTAGAGCAAAAGTTGACGGAAAGGAAGTTGCTGTCGGAAACGCTTTGCTGATGGAGAGTATTGGCGTTGCTTATGAGCAGTGTCACAGCATGGGAACCATAGTACATGTTGCGATTGATAAAAAATATGCGGGCCATATAGTCATTTCCGATATTGTAAAGCCGAATGCCAAAGAGGCAATTTTACGTCTTAAGGCAGCAGGAGTCAAAAGGACGGTTTTACTTACCGGAGATATCGAAAGTGTCGCACTTGAAGTTAGTAAACAAATTGGAATAGATGAACATTTCGCTGAACTTCTTCCGGAGGACAAGGTAAGGAAAGTTGAAGAATTTCTTGATGGTAAAGCGGACAAAGATATACTTGCTTTCGTGGGAGACGGAATAAATGATGCGCCTGTTCTTACACGTGCGGACGTTGGAATTGCCATGGGGGCTTTAGGCTCCGATGCGGCTATAGAAGCTGCGGATGTAGTGCTTATGGACGATAATCCGCTCAAAATTTCAAAGGCAATCGAAATAGCCCGCAAGTGCATGCGTATTTGCTATGAAAATATATATTTTGCAATAGGGGTTAAAGTAATTTGCTTGGTACTGGGGGCTCTTGGCATAGCAAATATGTGGATAGCTATTTTTGCGGATGTCGGAGTTATGGTAATCGCGGTGCTTAATGCAATAAGAGCACTGTATGTTAAGAAAATTTAGCAAAAAGCGGGAGAAGGTATTTATATTTTTGCAGGGGAGTACATAATGAAAAAGATAGACGAAAATGAATTATATGATTTGGCGGAATTGTTTAAGGTATTCGGTGACTCTACCAGAATAAGAATACTTCATACACTTTTTACAGACGAATTGTGTGTGCAGGATATAGCAACAACGCTAAACATGACTCAGTCAGCCATTTCACATCAACTTAAGATATTGAAGCAGAGCAAACTGATAAAAGCTCGCCGTGAGGGGAAAATGATATACTACTCACTGGCAGACGATCATGTCAAGACGATTATCAGTTGCGGACTGGAACATGTGGAAGAATAATATTCGATATATAGATAAAAAAGTTGCAAATCCGCTAAACTTAGTGGTTGACACGGAATTGTATCTTTAATATAATAAATCGGTGCGCGAGTAGGTTTTTGATGCTTATCCCATCATTCCCTAAGAACCTAAAGCGCTTTGATCTAAGGAAGTCTTACGAAGTGGCCCGGACATCCACGAAGATAAGACAGTGTTAGAATTATGGAGGATTTATCATGAAGACATTTATGGCTAGTCCTGCTACTATCGATCGTAAGTGGTATGTAGTAGACGCTACAGATAAGACATTAGGACGCTTAGCTTCAGAGGTAGCTAAGGTTTTAAGAGGTAAGAATAAGGCTATCTTTACACCTTCAATCGACACAGGTGATTATGTTATCATCATCAATGCCGAGAAGATTAAGGTTACAGGTAAGAAGCTTGATCAGAAGCTTTATCGTCATCATACAGGATGGGTTGGCGGTCTTAGAGAGACAACTCTCCGTGAGATGATTGCTACAAAGCCCGTTACTGTTGTTGAGACAGCTGTTAAGGGAATGCTTCCTAAGGGACCTTTAGGTTCACAGATGTACAAGAAGTTATTCGTATACGCAGGTGCTGAGCATCCACATGCAGCTCAGAAGCCTGAAGAACTTACATTTTAGGTCTAGAAGGAGGTAATGAAAATGGCTAAAGCAGCAGCAAAATTCTACGGAACAGGTAGAAGAAAGAAATCAATTGCTAGAGTATATATGACACCCGGTAAGGGAAACATTACAGTAAACAATCGTCCTCTTGACGAGTACTTCGGATTAGAGACACTTAAGGTTATCGTTAAGCAGCCTTTAGTTGCTACAGAAACAGAAGGAAAGTACGACGTTAAGGTTAACGTTAAGGGCGGCGGAACAACAGGCCAGGCCGGAGCAATCAGACATGGCGTTGCAAGAGCTCTTCTTAAGGTTGATAACGATTTCAGAGCAACTCTTAAGAAAGAAGGTTTCTTAACAAGAGATCCTCGTATGAAGGAAAGAAAGAAGTACGGCTTGAAGTCAGCTCGTCGTGCTCCCCAGTTCTCAAAGAGATAATGCGCGAACTACAAGCGTTGCAAAACAAGCAAATACAAAACTCCCTGGATGCTTGCATCCAAGGGAGTTTTTTTATTTGCGAAGTTTTATAGCGCGCCAGCGCGACATGAGCAAGAAGCGAAGCTTCTGCGAATGATGCAACGCGTTTATAGGGCGACAGCCCGCTTTTGAATAGCCCGAAGGGCTATGAATGAGCACGGCTAGTAGCTTGTTTATATATCGCCAGCGCGACATGAGCGAAACGAAGTGTAGCGAATGGTGCAACGCGTAATCGAGGTGCTATTGTAGCTTCACAGCAATGTGGAACTCTTTTTTATCTGGATGTGGAGGATATAAGTGAAGTAAATTTTATTACGTATAAGTTGATGTGTTATGATATCTTCGTAGGAAAGTTAGTCTTATAGCATAATGTATTTTGATTTGGGAATATGAAGATTACGGAGTAAAATATTCCATGTGCTATTATAATTACAGTAATAGTTAGAGCGATATGATTTTGATAATTCAGTGCAGTGAGGGATGGTATGTTTAATACTGAAGAAGAGGTTATAGATTATTGTAAGTATATCATTCAGTGTTTAGCTGATAATAAATACAAGGAATTAGAATCAAAAGGAATATTAGAAACAG